>NZ_JBQVNP010000003.1:0-105643 GCF_052436255.1 Roseateles sp.
CGGTGACCGGTGCCGGGGCTGCACCCAGCAAGGCCAGCGCGCGGGCGCTCCATGGGACGGGCAAGGTCGTCGGCGCAGTCTCGGCCAGCGTCAACACCAGGCGGTCGCCCTCCGGGCTGCTCAGCCGCTCGCCGGCCTCGCCCAGCAGGCTGCCCGCCAGGCTGCGCTGCGGGTCGATCAACAGCAACCGCAGGTCGGCGGGACCGCTGCCGACCTTCATTGGCAGGGCGTGCGCCAGTCGCCAACTGCGCAGGCCGGGCCACAGCGCCAGCAGCAGGCGCGGCAGGGCCACCAGTGCCACGGTCGCCGCCAGCAGATGCAGCCAGTCCGCCGCCAAGGCCTGAGGCCCCTGCAGTGCGCCGTGGCGCAGCGGCGCGACGTCGGGCACCGCGAGGCCGGTCAGCCAGCTTGCGGGTGCCAGCAGCACGTCCGCCAGGCGCTGCACCTGGGCCGTGTCGAGGTAGGTGCTTTCCCAGCCGATCAGGATCTCCAGCCCGAGTGCGCGCAGATAGAGGCCGCCGATCAGCCCGAGGTTGAGCCCCAGCAGGCCGAGGTGCCAGAGCAGCGCGCAGCGCGCCGACTGCAGGGGTGCGCTGAGCCGCCACCAGTGCGCCAGCGCCTGACCGCTACGCCCGCGGGCGCCTCGTGCCAGCAGGCGCTTCCACAGGCGCAAGGCGAGACCGTCGGTGGCCTGCCGGCGGTGCGCCGTGAACGCCAGCGCCAGCAGCAGGCCATAGCCCAGCAACTGCAGCACGAGCACGCCCCACAGCGGCAGCGCCAGCAGGTTCAGTTGCTGGCCACCGAGCCTGTCCATGCCCAGCCCCAGCACGACGCCAAGCGTTGCGGCGGCGAGTGCCCAGTTGGCCGACCACAGCGGCCGCGCCAACAGGTCCGTCAGTCGGTCATCGCGCTCGCCCAGGCGCTGTGCCGCGTGGCGCGCCCGTGCCAGCCGGAAGTCGACCGCCGGGCCCTCGGCGCGCGCCTGCTGCGTGGCCCAGCGGGCGTCGTCGGTCGACCACAGCGCGCCCACCGGGTTGCTCTCGGCCCAGTCCAACAGGGCCACGCGTCGCGCGGCTGCCTCGGGGGCCACGAGATCACGGTTCAAGGCGTCAGTCCTCCAGCAGGGCGGCCAGCGCCTGTGCGTCCAACGGCGTTGCCTGCCCATCGCCCTCCAGCATGCCCTCGGCCAGGCCGCGCTTGTCGCGGTGCAGCTCGATGATGCGCTCCTCCACGGAACCGGCCGTCACCAGCCGGTAGACGGTGACAGGTCTTGCCTGGCCCATGCGGTGGGCGCGGCCGGCGGCTTGGTCTTCGGCGGCGGGGTTCCACCAGGGGTCGACGATGAGCACGTAGTCGGCCATCGTCAGGTTCAGGCCGAAGCCGCCGGCCTTCAGGCTGATCAGGAAGACCTCGCCCTCGCCCCGTTGAAAGGCAGCCACGCGCTTGGTGCGCTCGGCCTGCGGCGTGCTGCCGTCCAGGCGCTGGAAGGGCAGGGCCATCTGCGTGAGGCGCTCACCCAGCAGGTCCAGATAGTCGGTGAACTGGCTGAACACCAGCGCCTTGTGACCGCCGTCCACCAGCTCGCGCACGATGTGCTCGAACTCTGCCATCTTGCTGCCCACCAGGCCCAGCTCGGGCGAGACCAGGCGCGGGTCGCAGGCCGCACGGCGCAGCCGCATCAGCTCGGCCAGCACCTGCATCGGCGCACCGCGCCCGGGGTCTGCCGCTGCTGCGGCCACGCTGGCGCGGGCGTCGCGGCGCAGCGCTTCCAGGAAGTGGCGTTCCTGCTCGGTCGGCTCGACGCGGTGGACGATCTCGGTGCGTGGGGGCAGGTCTTGCAGCACCTGGGCCTTGGTGCGGCGCAGCAGGAAGGGCGCCACGATACGCCGCAGCCGCGCGCGGGCCGGCGCGTCCTGCTGGCGCTCGATGGGGCCGGCAAAGCGCTCGTTGAACTGCTGCGGCGTGCCGAGCAGGCCGGGGTTGATGAGGTTCATGATGGACCACAGGTCCGCCAGCCGGTTCTCGACCGGCGTGCCGGACAGGGCGAGGCGGAAGTCGGCATCGAACTCGGCCACCGACTTGGCCCGCTTGGTGGCCGCGTTCTTCAGCGCCTGGGCTTCGTCCAGCACCAGCGTGGCCCAGCGGCGCGCGGCAAAGGCGTCGGCGTCGATCTGCGCCAGCGCATAGCTGGCGACGACAACATCGCCCGGGCCGGCGGCTTGCAGCAGCGCGTTGCGATCGGCCGCCTCGGCATAGACCTGCACGTTCAGGCCCGGCGAAAACGCGGCGCACTCGGCCGCCCAGTTGCCGCAGACCGACGTCGGCGCCAGCACGAGTGCCGGGCCCCGCGTGCTGCGCTCGATCAGCAGGGCCAGCGTCTGCACCGTCTTGCCCAGGCCCATGTCGTCGGCCAGGCAGGCGCCAAAGCCGGCGGCGGCCAGGCGGCTCATCCAGGCAAAGCCTTCGGCCTGGTAGCTGCGCAACTCGGCGCGCAGCGACCTGGGCGCCTGCGGCTGCAGCGCGGCGGCGGCCGCGAGCTGGTCCACGCGCGCCCGCCAGGCCTTGTCGCCCGCCAACTGCACGCCCGCCAGGCCCTGGTCGAGCCAGGCGGCGCCGGCATGGGGCAGTTGCAGCTCGCCCTTCTTGGTCTGGGCCAGTGAGTCCAGGTCGCGCAGCTGCTGGCGCAACTGTTCGGACAGCGCCAGGTAGTGGCCCTCGGCGAGGCGCACGAAGCGGCTCTTGCTGGCGCGGTTCAGGGCCAGCAGTTCCTGCAGGCCGACGACGCGGCCTTCCTCGACCTGCGCCTCGCCCGTCACGCCCAGCCAGTCGCGCCCGCTGCTGACCTCGATCTGCACCGCGCTGCCGTCCACCGGCAGCACGCGCACCGGCTTGCCCTTGGGCCAGGCCAGCGCGGCGATGCCGGGCAGGCCGGGCAGGCGCTCGACGGCGGCCAGCGCCTCCTCGGCATCGGCCAGCAGCCAGGGCTGGTCGGGCGGCTGCTCGGGGTCGAGAAAGGGCAGGGCGTCGAGGACGGAGGCGCGGTGGCCGGCCTCGGCTTCGAGGTTGCGCTCGGTGGCCAGGCTCAGGCCCTCGTGCAGGCACATCAGCCGCGCCCGGCCCAGGCCAGGCGTGACGGCGGGACCGAAGTCGCCAAAGGGCTGGGCCACCAGCAGCAGGCTCAGGCCCTCGCCCTGAGGCGTGAGTCGGGCATGCAGCCGGCTGTCGCCGGCCACGCGCTGGCCGGCGTCGGCGTCGGAATGCAGCTGGAAATGACCGGTCAGCACCTGCAGCGCCGCGCCCAGCTCGGCGCTGGCATTCGCCGGCACCTTCCAGCCCTGGGCCACCAGCTCGGCCACGCGGCGCTGGGTGGGCGTGATGCGGATCAGCCGCGCGCGGCCCGCGCCTTCGCGCAGCACGCGCTGGGAGTTGCGGCGCTCGCGCTCGGCGTCGGCCTGGGCGCCGTGCAGCAGGCCGGCGTGAGGCGGCTCGGCCGAGACCAGCGGCGGGTGCAGGTGGAACTCGAAGGCGGCGGCAGCATCGGTGCCGACCCGCCTGATCTCCAGCTCCGGCAGGCCTTCGCTCAGCTCCACCCACTGGCCCGGCGCGTCGGCAAACATCAGGTGCGGGTGGCCGATCAGCGCGACGATGGCCTGGCTCACGTCCAGGCGCAGGTCGTGCACGCCGGCCCAGGCGTCGCGCTCGATGTGGCGCAGCACCAGGTTGTCGCGGCTGCGCTGGGCGCCCTGCTTCTTCAGCTTGGCCAGCGTCACGGCCTTGAACTTGGTGACGCCGCGCGCGCTGGTGCTGATCTCCAGCGGTTCCAGCGTGTGGACGCGGCCGGCGCTGTCGAGCTTGAGCTGCCAGGCCAGCTCGGGCTTGGTCGCTGCACCGGCGGGCTTGCCGTCGTCGCTGAGGGCGGCTATTGCCGCGAGGGCGTCCTGCCAGGCCTGGCGCGGCTGGCCGAGGAAGTTGGCGATGCGAGTCGGCCCGCTGCCGCCCAGCTCCAGGCGCTGCAGGGCTGCGCTCAGACAGTCGGCCAACAGCGCTTGATCCGCGCCGAGGCCGGCGAGCAGGTCCTGCGCAAGCTGGGGCGTCCAGCCCGGCGCGGGCTTGCCCAGCCAGGCGGCGAGCAGCAGGCGGTCCACCGGCGCGGCGTCGCCCGGCGCGCGGGGATGGAAGGCGGCTTCGAGCCAGCTGTCCTCGCCCAGCTTCACGCCGATGCCATGTGCCCACAGGCCCCAGGCCTCATAGGCGGTTGGGTTGCGGCTGCCGGATTCGGCAATCGCGTACTTGCGCGCCTGCGCCCAGGCCTTGGGATCGTCCTGGGCCAGCAGGCTGAGCAGGTAGAAGCGGGCGGTGTCCAGCGACAGCGCATTGCGGCGGCTGCGGCTGGCGGCGTGGATGGTCTTGATGGCGGCCTCGAAGCTTGCGCTGGCCTCGGCCCAGCGGCCGGCGACGAGGGCGCGTGTGGCAGCCAGCAGCGTCACGCCGGGGCCTTCAAGGCCACGCAGATGATGGTCGGCGCGGTCCAGCTCCAGGGCCAGCATGTCGGCCTCGGCCAGGCGGGCGCGCATCGGGATGCTGAGCGGCTTGTCGCTGGCCTGCAGCCAGGCGCGCAGCTCGGCGCGTATCGCGTGACCGGCCGGAAGGACGTCCAGCAACTGGCCGAGCAGGCCGTCACGCAGCTCGGCGTCGATCTGGCCCAGCAGGCGAGGGCACCAGGGGTCGATCAAGGCCTGCACGGCCAGCATCGGGCTGGACAGCTCCTGCAGGCGCGTGTCGATCACCTCACGGAACTCGCCCGTCGGCATGCCCGAATAGATCATCAGCCGCAGCACCGTGCGCATGTCCTCGGGGCTGCGAAAGTTGACCCAGCCGATGGGGTCCTGCCAGCGGCCCCGGCCCGCGCCCAGCAGCCACAGCCGCTGGCGCCAGTAGCGCTCGTGGCCGGGGGCGGCGAGCAGGGTCTGCAGGCGATCAACGTGATCGCCCAGCACGACGCGCGTGCCCTTGCCGTACTGCCCCTGGGCCCGGCCCTGGGCGACCAGCGCCTGCAGGCCGTCGCGCACGGCGTAGTGGTCGAAGGCCTCGCCATTGGCGCGCTCGCGGCCGGTCATGGCCAGCCATTGCAGGACGGCATTGATGCTGGCGTTGCCGCCCAGCAGCAGCAGGGCATCGAGCAGGGTCTGCGGGTCGGCCTCGGGCAGGGCGCCAGGGGCGGCGAGTTGCTGTGTCCGCTGGGCGGCTGCGGCCGCGCGGCCTCTGCGCAGCATCTCTTCGGCGGTGACGACGCTGCCGTCGGGCAGCTGGAACTTGAGCGTGTGGTCGAGTGGGGGGCGTGCCATGGGGCGGGATTAGATCAGCGCAAAAGCGAAAACGGCCCGCCTCCGAAGAGGGCGGGCCGCGATGCGGGGCGCGTTGTTTAACGCTTGGGTTGCGTCAGACGCGGGCCATTGTTGTGACGCGGCGCACCGCCGTTGTTGCCACGAGCGGGCTGAGCGCCGGCAGCACGAGGCGCATGCTCGGCGTGCGGCTTGGGCGCGGTCTTGGCACCGCCCACGCCGGTGTGGCCGGCGGGCTTGCCCGCCGAGCGGCCCTGGCCGTCGCGGCCACCGTCGCGCGAACCGCCACGGCTCTCGCCGCCACGGCCACCACCACCACCACCGCCACCGGGGCGGCCACCACGGCCTCCGCCGCCGCCACGGCCATTGGCACCGGCCGGCGGGTTGGGGTTGCGGCCCCGGCTGCCGTTGGGGTTGAGCACGGTGCGGCCCAGCACGATGGGCTCGGCCCGCTCGTTGGGATCGGGCGCGAAGCCGGGCACGATCTCACGCGGAATCTCGCGCTTGATGAGGCGCTCGATCTCCTTCAGGAAACCGTTCTCGTCGACGCAGACCAGGCTGACGGCCTCGCCCTGGGCGCCCGCGCGGCCGGTGCGGCCGATGCGGTGCACGTAGTCTTCGGCCACATTGGGCAGCTCGAAGTTGACGACGTGGGGCAGTTGGTCGATGTCGATGCCGCGGGCGGCGATGTCGGTGGCCACCAGGCAGGTCAGGTCACCGGCCTTGAAGTCGGCCAGCGCCTTGGTGCGCGCACCCTGGCTCTTGTTGCCGTGGATGGCCATGGCGCTGATGCCCTGGTCGTTCAGGTAGTCGGTCAGGCGGTTGGCGCCGTGCTTCATGCGCGTGAAGATCAGCACCTGGTGCCAGGGCTCGCCGTCCTGGCCGCCCTTGATCAGATGGGCCAGCAGTTCCTTCTTGCGCTCGCGGCCGACCGGATGGACCTTCTGCGCAATGGCGTCGTTGGTCTGGTTGCGGCGGGCCACCTCGATCAGCGCCGGGGCGTTGAGCAGGCGGTCGGCGAGGTTCTTGATCTCGTCGCTGAAGGTCGCGCTGAACAGCAGCGACTGCGTCTTGGCCGGCAGCAGCGCCAGCACCTTCTTGATGTCGTGCACGAAGCCCATGTCCAGCATGCGGTCGGCTTCGTCGAGCACCAGGATCTGCACTTGCGACAGGTCCAGCGTGCCCTGCTGCGCGTGGTCGAGCAGGCGACCGGGCGTGGCGACAAGGATGTCGACGCCGTCGCGCAGCTTGTTGATCTGCGGCTGCATGCCGACGCCGCCGAACATGACCATGCTCTTGAGCGGCAGGTATTTGCCGTAGGTCTGCACGCTTTCCTCAACCTGGGCGGCGAGTTCGCGGGTGGGCGTCAGCACGAGGGCGCGGATGGCGATCTTGCCGCGCTTGTTGAGCAGCTTCTCGCCCGTGGACAGGCGGTGCAGCAGGGGCAGCGTGAAGCCGGCCGTCTTGCCGGTGCCCGTCTGGGCGCCGGCCAGCAGGTCGCCACCGTTCAAGACGGCGGGAATGGCCTGGGCCTGGATGGGGGTGGGGGTGGTGTAGCCAGCGTCAGCAATGGCCTTGAGCAGCGGCGCTGCCAGGCCGAGGGAATCGAAACTCATTCGGGTAGGGGAGTGAGCACGCCTGGTCGCGACGCCATGCCGCGCCGCGGGGAGCGGCGCCAGTCTTCGGGCAGGGCGGGCGGCGTGCAGGGGCTGAAAAGAGAACGCCGCGCAAGACTGAGAAGCGCGGCGAATGACCGCATTCTACTTTGGCGCGACCTTCACCCAGTCGACGCTGAGCCAATTGGCCGGCGAATGCGGCACGCTCACGTTGGCCTTCATCGCCCAGGGGATGACCTGGCGGTGCAGCGGGATCAGGTTGACCTGCTCGCGATAGGCCTGCAGCGCGGCCTTGACGAGGGCCTGGCGCTTGGCTTCGTCCGCCTCGATGCTGGACGCGGCGGCCAGCGCGTCGGCCTTGTCATTGATGATGCCGCTGTAGTTGCCCACGCCGACACCCTGTTCGCCGCGGTTGCGCAGCACGGGCGTCAGCATGACCTCGGCGTCCACGGTGCCGCCGCCCCAGCCGGCGAGGTACAGGCTGGTGTCCTGCTTCTCGACCTTGGGGAAGAAAAGGGTGCGCGGCATGGCGTTGACGCGCACCTTGACCTTCAACTGCGCCCACATGCTGGCCACCGCCACGCAGAGCTTCTCGTCGTTGATGTAGCGGTTGTTGGGGCAGTCCATCGTCACCTCGAAGCCGTTGGCATAGCCGGCCTCGGCCATCAGCTTGCGTGCAGCGGCGAGGTCATAGGGCAACCGCGTCTCCAGGGCGGGGTCGTTGTAGCTGCCCAGTGGCGAGGGCGTCAGCGCGCCGGTCGGTGACGAGTAACCGGCCATCAGCTTGGTCTTGATGGTCTCGATGTCGATGGCCTGGTAGAGCGCCCGGCGCACGCGCACGTCCTTGAACGGGTTCCTGCCGCCGGGCGCCTTGCCATGCAGCAGGGTGTCGCGCGTCTGGTCCAGGCCGAGGAAGATGAGGCGGTTCTCCGGGCCGTCGACGACCTTGAGCCCGGCCGTGCGGCTCAGCCGCTCGATGTCGCGCGAGGGCGGGTCCAGCACCAGGTCGAGCTCGCCCGTGATGAGCGCGGCCGTTCGGGTGGCGTCGTTGGAGATGGGCGTGAAGCTGAACTCCTGGACATTGCCCTGATCGGGCGCGCTGCGGCCCCACCAGTCTGGGTTGCGCTTATAGGTGGTCTTCACGCCGGGCTGCCGGCTGACGAGCATGTAGGGCCCGGTCCCATTGGCGTTCAGGTTGGCGTGGCTGGTCTCCTTCTCCTTGAAGTTCAGCGGCCGCGTGACGCCGTGCTGCTCGCACCATCGCTTGCTCATGATCAGCAGGTTCATCAGGTGCTCGCCGAAAATGGGGTTGGGCTTGGACAAGACGAACTCGACCGTCAGCGGGTCCACGGCCCTGGGGATCCCGACGGCGTTGGCGTAGACGCGGAAGGGCGAGTTCGGGTCACGCAGGCGCTGCATCGAGAAAATCACGTCCTCCGCACTGAAGGGGCTGCCGTCGTGGAACTTGACGCCGGCGCGCAGCTTGAGGCGCCACAGCAGCGGGTTCACCTGCGTCCACTCGGTGGCCAGCGACGGCACCAGGCTCTGGTCCCTGGCGCGCCGCAGCAGGAACTCGTAGACCTGGTTGTTCAGCGCCGTGGTCAGCAGCTCGTTCTGCGAGTGCGGGTCCAGCGTCTGTAGGTCGCCCTGGGCGGCCCAGCGCAGGGCCTGGGCCTGGGCGAGGCTGGCGGCGAAAAACAGCAGGGCAGCAACGAGACGGGGCATCTGACTTCCTTGAAACCTGGCTCGGCGACAATATCAGGCATTGCAGGCCTCTCCCGGGGCCTGCCGCCATTTCAGCCTCACAGGATTTGCCCATGGCCCAGTACGTCTTTTCCATGAACCGCGTCAACAAGACGGTTCCCCCCAAGCGCCACATCCTCAAGGACATCTCGCTGTCCTTCTTCCCGGGCGCCAAGATCGGCGTGCTGGGCGTGAACGGCTCGGGCAAGTCGACCATCCTGAAGATCATGGCCGGCGTGGACAAGGAGTACGAGGGCGAAGCGACACCGATGCCCGGCATCAAGATCGGCTACCTGGAGCAGGAGCCGCGCCTGAACCCTGACCAGACCGTGCGTGAGGCGGTGGAAGAGGGCATCGGCGGCGTGCTGGCCGCCAAGAAGCGGCTGGACGAGGTCTATGCGGCCTACGCTGACGAGAACGCCGACTTCGATGCGCTGGCCGCCGAGCAGGGCGAGCTGGAATCCATCATTGCCGCCGCCGGTTCGGAGAACACCGACCTGCAACTGGAACTGGCCGCCGACGCGCTGAACCTGCCGCCCTGGGACGCCGTCATCGGCGTGCTGTCCGGCGGCGAGAAGCGCCGTGTGGCCCTGTGCCGCCTGCTGCTGTCCAAGCCCGACATGCTGCTGCTGGACGAGCCCACCAACCACCTGGACGCCGAGAGCGTCGAGTGGCTGGAGCAGTTCCTGCAGCGCTTCCCCGGCACCGTGGTGGCCATCACCCACGATCGCTATTTCCTCGACAACGCGGCCGAGTGGATCCTCGAACTCGACCGCGGCCACGGCATCCCCTGGAAGGGCAACTACTCCGACTGGCTGGACCAGAAGGAAAAGCGCCTGGAGGGCGAGCAGAAGTCGGAAGACGCCCGCATGAAGGCGATGAAGGAGGAGCTCAAGTGGGTTCGCTCCAACGCCAAGGGTCGCCAGGCCAAGAGCAAGGCGCGACTGGCCCGCTTCGAGGAACTGTCGGACGTCGAATACCAGCAGCGCAATGTGACGAACGAAATCTTCATCCCCGTGGCCGAGCGCCTGGGCAATGAGGTCATCGAGTTCGAGAACGTCAGCAAGAGCTTCGGGGACCGGGTGCTGATCGACAACCTCAGCTTCCGCGTGCCGGCCGGCGCCATCGTCGGCATCATCGGCCCCAACGGCGCCGGCAAGTCGACGCTGTTCCGCATGCTGCAGGGCGTGGAGCAGCCGGACTCCGGCACGGTCAAGATCGGCAAGACGGCCAAGATGGCCTTCGTCGACCAGAGCCGCGAGGCCATGGAGGCCGACAAGACCGTCTGGCAGGACGTCTCGGGCGGCCTGGACAACATCATCGTCGGCAAGTTCGTCATGCCCAGCCGCGCCTATCTCGGCCGCTTCAACTTCAAGGGCAACGACCAGCAGAAGCTGGTCGGCGCGCTGTCCGGCGGTGAGCGCGGCCGCCTGCACCTGGCCAAGACCCTGGCTCAGGGCGGCAATGTGCTGATGCTGGACGAACCGTCCAACGACCTGGACGTGGAAACCCTGCGGGCGCTGGAAGAAGCGCTGCTGGAGTTCGCCGGCTCGGCCATGGTCATCAGCCATGACCGCTGGTTCCTGGACCGCATCTGCACCCACATCCTGGCCTGCGAAGGCAACTCGCAGTGGTTCTTCTTCGACGGCAACTTCCACGAGTACGAGGCCGACAAGAAGAAGCGCCTGGGCGAGGAAGGCGCGCGCCCCAAGCGCATGCGCTTCAAGCCCATCAAGTGATGGCTCGCGGCGGACACAGGGACACAGTTCTTTACCCCCGCCGCAAACAACCCATACAGGGGCCCTGGAAGATGACTTCACCCCATCTTCTTCCAGGAGACCTCTGATGAAAGCCTTCCAGATCCAGAACCTGTTGCGCGTCGGCACCGTGGCCGTCGCCTTGGCCTTGGGTGGCGTTGCGGCCCACGCCGGGGGCCATGGCGGACACCACAAGGGCGGCCATGCCGCGATGGCCGAAGGCGGCATGTTCGGCGCGCGCATGGACCACATGCTCGACCTCGTCAATGCGACGGACGCGCAGCGCAGCCAGATCGAGGCCATCTTCAAGGCCGCGCGCCAGGACCTTGCCGGCCAGCGCGATGCCGGCAAGAAGCTGCACCTGCAACTGGCCTCGCTCTACACCGCGCCCAACATCGACGCCGTGGCCATCGAATCGGTGCGTGCCCAGATGAGCGCCCAGCGCGAGGCTGCGGCCAAGCGCATGAGCCAGGCCAGCATCGAGGCCGCCCGCGTACTGACGCCCGAGCAGCGCAGCAAGATCGCTGAAGTCATGAAGAAGCGCATGGCTCGCCACGCGGGCCGCCACGCCGGTTGATGGGTCCACAACAAGGAGTTCTGCGATGCTTCAGCCCCGACCGGTCGGCGCCGAACCGCGCCGGCTTCCCTCCCTCCCGCATGCCCTGGTGATGAGTGCCCGACTGCTGTTGATCGACGACGATGCCCGCCTGACCGGCATGGTGGGCGACTACCTGCGTGCCGCCGGCTTCGACGTCAGCACGGCTGGCACCCTGGCCCAGGCCCGCCAGGCCCTGGCCCACGGCCGCGTCGCGTTGCTCGGGCTGGACCTGATGCTGCCCGATGGCGACGGCCTGGACTTCTGCCGCGCCTTGCGGGGCGACCCGCGCTGGCGCCACCAGCCCGTGCTGATGCTGTCGGCGCGTGGCGAGCCCATGGACCGCATCCTCGGCCTGGAGCTGGGCGCCGACGACTACCTGGCCAAGCCCTTCGAGCCGCGCGAGCTGCAGGCACGTATCAAGGCCTTGCTGCGCCGGCTGGAGCCCAAGCTCGACGGCGACGAGGTGCTGCGCTTCGGCCGCCTGGAGATCGACCTGGCCGCGCGCGTGGCGCGCCTGGACGGCAAGATCTGCGACCTGACCAGCCACCAGTTCGACCTGCTCGTCGTGCTGGCGCAAAGCCCGGGCCGCGTGCTGAGCCGCGACCAGATCATGGATGCGCTCAAGGGCCATCCGCTGGAAGCCTTCGACCGCTCCATCGACGTGCACATCTCGCGCATCCGAGCGGTCATTGAGGACGATCCCAAGAACCCGCGCCGCGTGCTCACCGTGCGTGGCGCGGGCTATGTCTTCGCACGCAAGCAGGACGCCGACTCGGAACCCGCTTGAACGGAGCCCCTGGTCCAATGAGTACATTGGCCGGTCCCCGGAGGGGACGGCGATGCCTGCAGCATCAAGCTGCAAGCACATCGCCGGCGCGGGCCGGCTCGGGAGCGGCCCAGCGCTCGGCCCGCCAAGCCCATCTCGACTCACGGCCTTGACTTGAAAAGCCTCTACGTCCGCATCTATCTGACGCTGGTCGCGCTGCTGCTGGCGTTCGGCTTCGGCTCGGCATGGCTGTTCCAGCGCCACATCGAACAGGAGCGCGGCAATGTCGAGATCGCGGCGGGCGAGCGGTTGAATGCGATGGCCGGGCTGCTCAAGCTGGCGTTGCCCCCGGTGACAGCGCCACGCCAGGAACAGGCGGCCGCCTTCGTCGAATGGGGGCAGCGCCTGCGCATGCCGCTGGCGCTGGAGGATGCCGACGGCAAGCGGGTCGCGGCGACACGCATGTTCCTGCGCCGCGCCAACGACCCTGGAGCCATCATCGTCAGCGCTGAATTGGGCGACGGGCGCAGCCTGGAGATGGTGCGCAGCATGCGCCCGCCCGGCGTGGCCAGTGGTGCTTCAGGGCAGGGCGGCCCGGGAGCGGGGCCGCCCAAGGTGGATGAAGGCCCCTGGACCGGCCCCTGGCTGCACCGCCCGGTGTCGCCTGGTGCGCCGGCCGTGTCGACGCTGGCCGTCGTGCTGCTGCTGCTCTTCGTCGGCGTGGCCGTGGGCGCTTACCCGGTCGTGCGCCGGCTGACGCGCCGCCTGGAGGCGCTCAAGCGGGGCGTCGAGCAGTTCGGCGCCGGCCAGCTCGCCCACCGCGTGGATGACAGCGGCCGCGACGAGGTGGCGGCGCTGGCCGCCAGCTTCAACCAGGCAGCCGACCGCATCCAGACGCTGTTGCGCTCCCACCAGGCCCTGCTGGCCAATGCGAGCCACGAACTGCGCTCGCCGTTGGCGCGGTTGAAGATGGCCTTCGCGATGCTGGACGACGCCGCACCGGCCCAGCGCGAACGCCTGGGGCGCGAGATCGACGTCAACATCGCCGAGCTGGACGCCCTGGTCGAGGAAGTGCTGCTGGCCAGCCGTCTGGAAGCGGGCAGCGCCGTCGGTGAGACCCAGGTGGTGGAGTTGCTGGCACTCGGCGCCGAAGAGGCCGCCCGCGCCGAGGCCGCCTTTGAACCGGAGACCGACTCCGCCCGCGTCGATGGCGAGGAGCGCCTGCTGCGCCGCGCCTTGAGGAACCTGCTCGACAACGCGCGCCGCTATGGCGGGCCGGATGTGCAGTTGGCGCTGCAGCCGGTGAATGGCGGTTACGAATTCGTTGTCGCCGACCGCGGCCCGGGTGTGCCTGAAAACCTGCGCGAGCGCATCTTCGAGCCCTTCTATCGCCTGCCCGGCCATGCCGAAATGGCCGGCGGCGTCGGGCTCGGGTTGAGCCTGGTCAAGCAGATTGCCGAGCGACACGGCGGCAGCGTGCGCTGCCAGGCGCGCGATGGAGGCGGCAGCCGCTTCGTCATCTTCCTGCCTGCGGCCAGGGCCTGATCAGCGGTTTTCGTCGAACACCTTGCGCAGCAGCAGACTGAGCAGTAGTGCTGCCGCGAGCAGGCCGCCCGTTGCGGCCTGCCAGAAGCCCACCGCGCCATTGCCTCCTGAGCCGAAGGCGAGGAAGTACCCGCCGCCTATGCCGAGGCCCCACAGCGCCACGACGTAGATGATCATTGGCAGGGTGGCTATGTGATAGGCGCGCAGCACATGGGCCGCCACCGTTTGCAGCGCGTCCCCGAGGTGGAAGAACCACACCCAAACCAGCAGCGGCAGCGCCGCAGCGGCGGCCTCGGGATTGGACGTGTACAGCGCCACGATGGGCTCGCGCGCCAGCGCCACGACGGCGCCCACGGTGGCCGCCACGAGGGCGGCCAGCACCATTGCATGCCGGCCGACGATTCGCGCCTCTCGCTTTTGACCGGCGCCCAGGTGCTGGGCCACCAGCGTGAGGGCGGCCATGGCCAGCGCGAGTGAAATCATGAACATCATCGCGACGAGGTTGACGGCGATCTGGTGGCCGGCCACCGGCGTGGCGCCCAAGCGGGCGATGAAGAAGGCCATGAAGGTGAAGCCCGTCACCTCGACGAGGATGGAGCCGCCCATGGGCAGGCCCAGGCGTACCAGGCCCGCCAGTTGCTGCCAGTCGGGGCGGGTCTGCCACAGGTGCTGGATGCGGAACGGCAGGTAGAAGGCGTCGCGGCGCAGCAGCACCAGCGCGACGAGCGCCTGGCCCATCATCGCGATGGCGGTGGCCCAGCCGCAGCCGGCCACGCCCATCGCGGGGATCGGTCCCCAGCCGAACACGAGCACGGCATTCAACGGCACCTTGGCCGCCAGGCCCGTGAGCTGCATGGCCATGACGGCCTTGGGCCGGCTCACGGCCGTCGAGAAGCCACGAAAGGCGGTGAACAGCAAGGCCGCCGGGAGCGCGAAGGCCTCGGGCCGGGTGTAGGCCTGGACCTTGGCGGCCTGCGATGCGTCGAGCTGGGCGAGCCAGACGAAGGGATCGGGGAACCACAGCATCAGGCAGCCTGGCACGCACAGCAGCACGGCCAACCACTGCGCCTGGACGAAGGTTTCCCCCGCGCCGGCCAGGTCGTCGGCGCCGAACTGCCGCCCCGCGATAGGACCGACGGCCAGCACGACGCCCATCAGGCCGACGAAGATGGTCACATACGCCGCCGAGCCGACGGCCAGCGCAGCCAGGTCCTCGGGGCCGACGCGGCCCATCATCAGGGTGTCAATGGTGCTGAACATCATGACCGCGATCTGCCCGACGAGAACGGGCCAGGCCAGCGGCACGAGGCGGCGAACGCTGTCAATGAAGCGGATGCGAGTCATCGGGTGACGCGTTCCGCGTAGCGATTGAAGCGCCAGGCTGTGCCTTCCTGAAGGATGCGATGCCAGACGACGCGTTTCTCGAAGGGGTCGAGCGCCGGCCAGTGCTGCACCTCGTCGAAGCTGCGGCCGCAGCCCTTGCAGACGGCGTCACCCTGGGCGGTGGAGCAGATGGCGATGCAGGGCGAGTCGGGCGTGGTGGCGTACCAGGTCATCCAGGCGTCCAGCGCCTGGGGCTTGAGGGTGTCGGCCTCAACTTCGGTGGCGCGGCTCAGCGCCAGCAAGGCATAGGCTTCGGCCAACGCCTGCACCTCGGGTGCGGCACTGATGCCGTCGGGCGACGGCGCGCGCTCGCGCCACCAGTTGATGGCCGCCTCAATGTCCGTGACGTGAATGGCGGTGGAACTCAAGCCGCCAGCCCCATCACCGCGCGCACCTCGCGCAGGGTTTTGCGTGCCACGGCGCGGGCGCGCTCGGTGCCGACTTCCAGCGTCCACTGCACCTGCTGCGGGTCCAGCGCTGCGGCGCGCTCGCGCCACGGCGCCTGCTCGCGCTGGATGGCCTCGATCAGCGGCTGCTTGCAGTCCAGGCAGCCGATGCCGGCGGTGCGGCAGCCGGTTTCGCAGGCGGCGCGCGTCACATCGTCGCTGTAGATCTGGTGCAGCGGCCAGACGGGGCAGCGCGCCGGCTCGCCCGGGTCGGTGCGGCGCACGCGCTGCGGGTCGGTCGGCATGGTGCGGACCTTGGCGGCAACGACCTCGGGCTCATCGCGCATGGCGATGGCGTTGCCCAGGCTCTTGCTCATCTTCTGCCCGTCAAGACCCGGCACCCGCGCTGTCTCCGTCAACAGCGCCTGGGGTTCGACGAAGACGGGCGCCGTCCCGGCATAGAGCCGATTGAAGCGCCGCGCGACTTCACGAGTCACCTCGACATGCGCGGCCTGGTCCTCGCCCACCGGCACGCCGGCCGGCTTGTAGAGCAGGATGTCCGCTGCCTGCAGCAGCGGGTAACCGAGGAAGCCGTAGGTGGCCAGTTCGGGGTCGGCGGCGACCTGGTCCTTGTAGCTGGGCATGCGCGCCAGCCAGGCAGACGGTGTGCACATGGCCAGCAGCGTGAACAGCTCGGCGTGTTCGGGCATGCGGCTTTGCAGGAAGAGGGTGCAGCGCTCGGGGTCTATGCCGGCGGCCAGCCAGTCGGTGACCATCTCGTAGACGTGGCGCGTCAGGGCCTCGCCACTCGGGCGCTGCGTGGTCAGTGCATGCCAGTCGGCGACGAAGAAGAAGCCCTCGTGGCTGTCCTGCAGCCGCAGCCAGTTCTTGATGGCGCCGTGATAGTGACCAAGGTGCAGGGCGCCGGTCGGGCGCATGCCGGAAAGCACGCGTGGGCGGGTGAGGATGGGGTTCGACATGGGGCGCGGATTGTCGTCCAAGGCCGTCGGCCTGCTGGTCCGCATGGGCGACACCCCTACACTGCCCGCCCATGAAACATGACCCCCACGTGCCCCCGCTTCATGTGGACACTGCCCCCCGAGGGCGCGCTTTTCTTCTTGGGGCGGCCCGGCGATGAAAAGGCTGGTGATTCTGATTTCGGGGCGCGGCTCCAACATGGAGGCCATCGTCAAGGCCTGTGCCGCCGAAGGCTGGCCGGCCGAGGTCGTCGCCGTCATCAGCAACCGGCCCGCTGCCGGCGGCCTGCAGTTCGCCGCTGAGCGCGGCATCGCATCGGCGGTCGTCGACCACAAGGCCTACGCCAGCCGAGAAGATTTCGACGCCGAGCTGGCTCGCGTCATCGACGGCTTCGCGCCCGATCTGGTCGTGCTGGCCGGTTTCATGCGCATCCTGACGTCCGGTTTCACGGCCCGCTATGCGCGCCGCATGCTCAATATCCACCCGTCGCTGCTGCCGTCTTTCACCGGGCTGCACACGCATGAGCGGGCGCTGGAGATGGGTTGCAAGATTGCGGGTGCGACGGTCCACTTCGTCACCGCTGAGCTGGACCATGGCGCCATCGTCATGCAGGGCGTGGTGCCGGTGGCGCCGGGTGACGACGCCAAGACGCTGTCCGCGCGGGTGCTGACCGTCGAACATCGCATCTATCCGCAGTCGGTGCGCTGGTTTGTCGATGGCGCGCTGGTCTGGGACGGCGAGCGCGTCACCCACCGCGACGGCGCAGCCCAGCAACTGCTGCTGCTATGAACGGCGCGTCGGGATAATGCTGCGATGCATCCGAATGCCCTCCTGGAGCTATGCGCCGAGCTGATCGCCGACGTCAACCAGCTCGACGCCCCGGCCGACTCCACCGTCTCCGCCTTCTTCCGACAACACAAGAACCTCGGCCAGCGCGAGCGCGCCTGCCTTGCCGAGACCGTCTACGCGCTATTGCGCGAGCGAATCAAGTTCCAGAACCTGGCGCAGAGCGGCAGTGGCTCCATGCACCGCCGCCTGGCCATGCTGGCCTGGCGCGGCAATGCGGCCTTCCTGCGCGCAGCCCTGAGCCCGGCGGAGCAGCATTGGTTGGAGCAGGTGCAGGCCATCGACCCGATGAGCCTGGCGTCCAAGATGCGCCACAACATGCCGGAATGGCTGGCCGAGCCGCTGCTGGCGCGGCTCGGAGACGAGGAATTCTGGAAGCTGGCTACCGCCTTGAACGAGACGGCGCCGCTGGATCTGCGTGTCAATGCGCTCAAGCTCAAGCGCGATGAAGCCCAGGCCCAGCTCAAGGCCGCCGGCATCGAGGCGGTTCCAACGCCTTATTCACCCCTGGGCCTGCGCATCGACGGCAAACCGGCGCTGCACAAGCTGGAGCTGTTCACCAGCGGCGGCGTCGAGGTGCAGGACGAGGGCAGCCAGTTGCTGGCCCTGCTGCTGGCGCCCAAGCGCGGCGAGATGGTGGTGGACTTCTGCGCGGGCGCAGGCGGCAAGACCCTGGCCCTGGGCGCGGCCATGCGCAATACCGGCCGGCTGTACGCCTTCGATGTCTCCGGACACCGTTTGAATGCATTCAAGCCCCGCCTGTCGCGCAGCGGCTTGTCCAACGTTTATCCCGCTCAGATCGCCCATGAGCGCGATGAGCGCATCAAGCGCCTGGCCGGCAAGATCGACCGAGTGCTGGTCGACGCGCCGTGCTCCGGCCTGGGCACGCTGCGCCGGAACCCGGACCAGAAATGGCGCCAGTCCCCCCAGGCGGTGACTGAACTGCAGGCCAAGCAGCGAGCCATCCTGGCCAGCGCCGCCCGCCTGGTCAAACCGGGCGGCCGCCTCGTCTATGCGACCTGCAGCCTGCTGGATGCTGAAAATGAGGTCATTGCGGCGGACTTCGCCGCCGCGCATCCCGGATTCAAGCCGCTGGCGGCGGACGAGGCACTGATCAAGGCTCAGGTCGAGCGCGCCGACGAACTTGTGGAAAACGGCGCACTTCGCTTGTGGCCCCACCGTCACGCCACGGACGGCTTTTTCGCCGTGGCGTGGGAACGGGCTGTTTGATCTCCATCACGATGCGCGCCGCATCGCACGCCTACGCTTGATTGCGGTGTCCCCCGACCCTGATTTCTGGGGCCGCGCCTCTACAATCGGCACTCCTTTGCATACCCTCGGTGGGTGAGGTCTTGGACGCATGAACGAAATTTTGAACGGGCTGGTCAACTGGCTTAGCGATGGCCTGCTCGGTGCCAGCGGCTGGCAAGTGTTGGCTTTCACCCTGGTTGTGACGCACATCACGATCTCTGCGGTAACGATCTTCCTGCATCGTGCCCAGTCACACCGCGCGCTGGAACTTGGTCCCATCCCGTCCCATTTCTTCCGTTTCTGGCTTTGGCTGACGACCGGCATGGTGACCAAGGAATTCGTCGCCATCCACCGCAAACATCACGCCAAGTGCGAGACCGAGGAAGACCCGCACAGCCCGCAGACACGTGGCCTGAAGGCGCTGCTGCTGACCGGCGTCGAGCTTTATCGCGCCGAGTCGCGCAATCAAGAGACCATGCGCAAGTACGGTCTGGGCACGCCGGATGACTGGATCGAGCGCAACCTCTACACCCGCTTCTCGTGGCAGGGTGTGGCGCTGATGCTCATCCTCGACCTGTTGATGTTCGGTGCCATCGGTGCGACGGTGTGGGCCATCCAGATGGCGTGGATTCCCGTTTGGGCGACCGGCGTCATCAACGGTATCGGCCACTACTGGGGCTATCGCAACTTTGAGGCGCCCGATGCGTCGACCAATGTGGTGCCCTGGGGCATCCTGATTGGCGGTGAGGAACTGCACAACAACCATCACACCTACCCGACCTCCGCCAAGTTCTCGGTCAAGAAGTTCGAGTTCGACATCGGCTGGGGCTATATCCGTGCGATGGAGATGATTGGCTGGGCGAAGGTGCGAAAGACGGCCCCCAAGCTCAGTTTGGGCGAGATCAAGCCGGCCGCCGATGCGCGCACCTTGGAAGCGCTGATCGCCAATCGCTACGAGGTCATGGCCAGCTATGCGCGCAGCCTCAAGGCAGCGTGCGCCGCTGAGTTGGCCAAGGTCAAGGCCGACGGTGGCAGGCACAGCGAGCGTTTCACGCAGTTCAAGCTGGCCAAGCGCTGGTTGCACCGCGACGAAGACCGCATCCCGGCCGAGGTGCACGGCGATCTGGCCCATGTTCGTGCCGCCAGCCCAGTCATCGACAAACTGGTGACGATGCGCGAAGAGCTGCGCCAGCTCTGGACACGCACCAATGTGTCGGCCGATCAGCTGGTCGCGGACCTGCAGGCTTGGTGCCGCCGCGCCGAGGAAAGCGGCATTGCCGAACTGCAAGCTTTCTCGATGCGCCTGCGCGCCGCGCACGTCTGACCGACATTTCTCTGATGTAAAGGGCGCCCTTGATGGCGCCCTTTTTCTTTGTCTGGCCTAGACTTGGAGCGATGCAGTCGCTGAATCAGGAGGCATGCCATGAAATACCGCTGGATCGCTTTGAGCTTGATGGCCGTCGCGGCCACTGCAAGTGCCGACGTGCAGGTGAATTTTGTGCAACCCGAGAAGTTCTCGGACATCAAGGACAACCACGGCTTCAAGCGACTGGAGTTGCTGCAGGACATCGAAGCCCACTTGGTCCAGCAGGCTGAGAAGCGCCTACCCGGACGCGATGTGCGCATCAATGTGACGGATGTGGACCTGGCCGGTGAGGTCGAGCCTTTCGGTCGCCACATGCAGTGGTTGCGCGTGATGCGCACTGTCACCTTGCCCACCATCGTCTTCAATTACGAGATTCGGGAAGGCGACAAGGTGGTCCAACAGGGCGAGGCCAGGCTGCGTGACATGAACTATCAGGACGGCTTCTATGGCTATGCGGGCGGTGACGCGCTCCGCGCCGAAAAGCGCATGATTGACCGCTGGTTCAAGGAAGAGTTCAGTCCCAAGGTGGCTGTGGCGCGCTGAGTTCCTGCTTCGACAAAAGACAAAACCCGCCAGCGTTGCCGCTTGGCGGGTTTTCTTCTGAGTGCTCGTCCGGTCGGCTTACGCCCTACCGATCACTTCAGCTTGATTTCCTTGTACAGGACATGCTTACGCACCTTGGGATCGAACTTCATGAATTCGAGCTTTTCGGGCGTGGTCTTCTTGTTCTTGTTCGTCGTGTAGAAGTGGCCGGTGCCCGCGGTGGACTCCAGCTTGATCTTTTCGCGTCCGCCTTTGGATGCCATGGTCGTATTCCTTCAGTAGGTCAGTGAACGTCGATCAGGCTTGCTTTACAGCTCACCCTTGGCGCGCAGATCGGCGACGACTTGGTCGATGCCGACCTTGTCGATCAAACGCAGAGCGGCGTTGCTGATGCGCAGGCGAATCCAGCGGTTTTCCGATTCCACAAAGAAACGGCGGTATTGCAGGTTCGGCAGGAACCGACGCTTGGTTTTGTTGTTGGCGTGGGAAACGTTGTTCCCGACCATGGGCTTCTTGCCCGTAACTTGACAGACGCGTGCCATTGACGCTTCTCCGGTTTGACTTCGTTGACCAGCCGTTCTTGCGAACAGCCCTTTGACCGCAAATGCCTGCTAAACCCGCCCCGTCAAAATTTCGGCGGGGAAAAGGCGCGGTCCATCCGGCAGGCAAGCCCGCGAGTATAGCCGCAAACCCGCAGCACGCGCGTCTTGGATGGTGGCTGCTGCCCGCAGATCAGCCGTTTTCCTGATCCAGGAAGCGCTGGGCATCCAGGGCCGCCATGCAACCTGTGCCGGCGCTGGTGATGGCCTGCCGGTAGACATGGTCCTGCACGTCGCCGGCCGCAAAAACGCCGGGCACGCTGGTCATCGTCGCGAAGCCATTCAGTCCGCTCTTGGTGAGGATGTAGCCGTCTTTCATCTCCAATTGACCCTGAAAGATATCGGTGTTGGGCTGGTGGCCGATGGCAATGAAGCAGCCGTGCACCGTGATCTCGGCCTTGCTGCCGTCCTGTACGTTGAGCGTGCGTACGCCGGTCACGCCGGAGGCGTCACCCAGCACTTCGTCGAGTTGCTGGAAGAGATGCAGCTTGATCTTGCCGGCGGCTGCCTTCTCCATCAGCTTGTCCACCAGGATGGGCTCAGCGCGGAACTTGTCGCGGCGGTGGATGAGGTGGACGGTGCTGGCGATGTTGGACAGGTAGAGCGCTTCTTCAACGGCGGTATTGCCTCCACCCACCACGCAGACTTCCTGGCCGCGATAGAAGAAGCCGTCGCAGGTCGCGCAACCACTGACCCCGCGACCCATGAAGGCCTGTTCGGACCCCAGTCCGAGGTACTTCGCCGATGCTCCGGTTGCGATGATGAGGGCATCGCAGGTGTAAGTGCCGCTGTCCCCCGTGAGTGTGAAGGGGCGCTTGGAAAAGTCGACGGCGTTGATGTGGTCAAAAACGATCTGTGTCTGGAAGCGCTCAGCGTGCTGCAGGAAGCGCTGCATCAGCTCGGGGCCCTGTACGCCCATCACATCGGCAGGCCAGTTGTCGACCTCGGTCGTTGTCATGAGTTGACCCCCTTGGGCCATGCCGGTGATCAACGTGGGCTTGAGATTGGCGCGAGCTGCGTAAATGGCGGCCGTATAGCCGGCGGGGCCCGAGCCGAGAATGAGCAGGCCGTGATGTTGGGTGGTTGGAGTCATAGCGGAGAGGTGAGGGCGGCATGGGCGTCTCGCAAGGGCGTCCTAGGGGTGAAAACCCAGGCCTAACCCGGTGCAGCGATGCCTGCCACGTGTGCACAATGCACGCCATTTTAGGCAAGCGGCTCTTCTGCCGTTAGCCTAGGGGCCAAACCTGGAGAATGCATATGGCGATGATTTCCAATCTGGACCTGATCCGGCGTGTTCCGCTGTTCTCGATGCTGACCACCGACCAGGCTCAGTCCATCGCCGACAGCGTCGTCAAACGCCGCTTCAAGCGGGGTGAGTTGATCGTCGAGCAAGGCACCAAGTCCAACGCCCTTTTCATCCTTTTGAACGGCCGTGCCCGCGTGCTGACGGCCGACCACCGGGGCCGCGAGGTCATCCTGGCCGTGCTGCAGTCGGGCGATTACGTCGGTGAGATGAGCCTGATCGACAACGAGCCTCACTCAGCCACGGTGCGCGCCGAGGTACAGACCGACATGCTGGTGCTGGGCCGGCTGGAGTTTGCGCGCTGCCTGCCCGAGAGCAGCAGCCTGTCCTACGGCATCCTGCGTGGCCTGGTGGCGCGCCTGCGCAACGCCGACCGCCAGATCGAATCGCTGGCGCTGCTCGATGTCTATGGTCGCGTGGCCCGCACGTTGCTGGACATGTCGGAGGACGAGAAGGGGATCAAGCTGATCCGCGGCAAGGTCTCGCGCCAGGACATGGCCAAGGTGGTCGGCGCGTCGCGCGAGATGGTCAGCCGTGTCATGAAGGACCTGGAAGAGCGCGGCGTTATCGAAACGCTTGAGAACGGTTCGGTCGTCATCAAGGAACGGCTGACCCACGATTGACAGTGACAATGCGGGGATGAGTTTTCCCCTCGGTTCACTGCTGGGCGGCCAGGATGCCGCCGGGGCCGCCAGCGAAGCCGCCAGCCCTGCCAAACCCACGCGCCGCCAGGCGCCCAGGCCCGCCGTAGCGCCGCCTTCGGTGGCGTCGAGGCTGCTGCGCACGCCACTTTGGCTGGCGCTGACGGCCATGCTGCTCGCCCTGCTGGTGCTGGCGCTGGCCACGCATGATGTGCGCGATGCCGCCTTCAGCACCAGCGGCCAGCGCGACCTCGTCGGCAACCGGGTTGGCTCGTTCGGAGCCTGGGTGTCCGACAGCCTGCTGTTCCTGTTCGGCTTCTCGGCCTGGTGGCTGCCGCTGCTGGCTCTGCGCGCCTGGTTGCGCGGCCTGGCCGGGCTGTTGCGGCATGACGCCCTGGAGCCGGTGCGCTGGAGCCGTCGCTTGCGCTGGTGGGCCGGCGTGCTGCTGCTGATTGCCGCGAGCTGCGCGCTGGAATGGAGCCGCCTCTATGCCGTCGAACCGCGCCTGCCTGGACATGCGGGCGGCATCGTCGGCTACACACTGGGGCCGCTGGGCATGAAGAGCCTTGGTTTCGCCGGCTCGGGCGTCGTCTGGATCGTGCTGCTGCTGACCGGCATGGCCTGGGCGCTGCGCTTCTCCTGGGGGCAGCTGGCTGAATCCATCGGTGAGCGCATCGAGCATTTCCGCGAGCAGTACCTCGAGAAACGCGAACTCAAGGCCGACCAGAAGTTCGGCGAGCAGGCGGTGAAGGAGCGCGAGCAGGAGGTCGAGGTCGAGCGCCGGATCGAGCGACAGGTCGAAGCCGAACATGCGCCGCTGGTTATCGAGGTGCCGGTCGTCGAAGTGCCGCAGTCCACGCGCGTCGCCAAGGAACGGCAGCAGACCCTGTTCATCGATGCCGGCGACGCCAAGCTGCCGCAGGTCGACCTGCTGGACGCCGCGCCGGGCCGCCAGGAGACGGTGACGCCAGAGTCACTGGAGATGACCAGCCGGCTGATCGAGAAGAAGCTGCGCGACTTCGGCGTCGAGGTGCATGTCGTCGCCGCGTCGCCCGGGCCGGTCATCACGCGCTACGAGATCGAGCCGGCTACCGGCGTCAAGGGCTCGCAGATCGTTGGCCTGGCCAAGGACCTGGCGCGCTCCTTGAGCCTCGTGTCCATCCGCGTCGTCGAAACCATTCCGGGCAAGAACTACATGGCGCTGGAGCTGCCAAACGCCCGCCGCCAGACCATCCGCCTGTCCGAGATCCTCGGCTCGCAGGTCTATGCTGACGCCGCATCCCAACGGACCATGGGCCTGGGCAAGGACATCGTCGGCCTGCCCATCGTGGCCGACCTCGCCAAGATGCCGCACTGTCTCGTGGCTGGCACGACCGGTTCGGGCAAGTCGGTGGGCATCAACGCGATGATCCTCAGCCTGCTCTACAAGGCCGAGGCCCGCGATGTGCGCCTCATCCTCATCGACCCCAAGATGCTGGAGATGAGCGTCTACGAGGGCATTCCGCATCTGCTGGCGCCGGTCGTGACGGACATGAAGCAAGCCAGCAACGCGCTAAACTGGTGTGTCGGCGAGATGGAGCGGCGCTACAAGCTCATGTCCAAGATGGGCGTGCGCAACCTGGCCGGCTACAACAAGAAGATCGACGAGGCCAAGGCCAACGGCGTCAGCATCCCCAACCCATTCGCGCTGAACAACGAGGAGCCGGAGCCGCTGGAGCGCCTGCCTTTCATCGTCGTCGTCATCGACGAGCTAGCCGACCTGATGATGGTCGTCGGCAAGAAGATCGAGGAACTGATCGCCCGGCTGGCGCAGAAAGCGCGCGCGGCTGGCATCCACCTGATCCTGGCCACGCAGCGACCATCGGTGGACGTCATCACCGGCCTCATCAAGGCCAACATCCCCACGCGCCTGTCCTTCCAGGTCAGCTCCAAGATCGACAGCCGCACCATCCTCGACCAGATGGGTGCCGAGGCCCTGCTGGGCATGGGCGACATGCTCTACATGCCCTCGGGCACCGGCTTGCCGATCCGCGTACACGGCGCCTTTGTCAGCGACGACGAGGTCCACCGCGTTGTGGAGTACATCAAGTCCCAGGGTGAACCGAACTACATCGAAGGCATTCTCGAAGGCGGCGTGCTCGACGGCATCGACGGCGAAGCGCCCGCACCCGGTGAAGCTGCGGGTGAAGCCGACCCCATGTACGACCAAGCCGTGGCCATCGTCCTACAACATCGCAAGGCGTCGATCTCGCTGGTGCAGCGCCATCTGCGCATAGGCTACAACCGCGCCGCGCGGCTGCTGGAGCAGATGGAGAACTCCGGCCTCGTCGGCGCGTTGGCTTCCAACGGCAGCCGCGAACTGATCGTTCCCAAGCGTGACGAGTGATTGAGACGAATGAAAAAACTCCTGTGCTCACTGATGCTGCTCATTGCGGGCGCCGCGCATGCGGACGCCGTTGACGCGTTGCGCGATTTCGGCCGCGACGTGAAGAGTGGCAAGGCCAGTTTCACGCAGACTGTCACGTCGCCGGATGGCAAGCGCAAAAAGGTTTCATCAGGCAGCTTCGAATTCCAGCGCCCCAACCAGTTCCGCTTCGCCTATGCCAAGCCGTTTGAGCAGGTCATCGTGGCGGATGGCACCAAGGTCTGGATCTACGACGCCGACCTGAACCAGGCCAGCTCGCGCAAGCTGGCCGAAGCGCTGGGCGCCACGCCGGCCGCTTTGCTCGCCGGCACGAACATCGAGCGTGACTTTGCGCTGAAGGCACAGCCCAGCGAGGGCGGCATCGACTGGGTGCAGGCGACGCCCAAGCAGGCCGATTCGACCATCCAGTCACTCAAGCTCGGCTTTCGCGCCAAGGAACTGGCGGCGATGGAGATCGTCGACGGCTTTGGCCAGCGCTCGCGGCTGGACTTCAGTGCCGTGCAGGCCAATGTGCCGGTGTCTGCCGAGCGCTTCCAGTTCAAGCTGCCGGCGGGAGCCGACCTCATCGAACAGTGAGCACAGCGTCCCTCTTCGACGCCGAGCCGCCCGCGCCCCCGCTGGCCGAGCGACTGCGGCCGAAGACGCTGGACGAGGTCATCGGCCAGCGCCACCTGCTCGGCCCCGGCATGCCGCTGCGCGCGGCCTTCGAGGCCGGGCGGCTGCAGAGCATGATCCTTTGGGGCCCGCCCGGCGTCGGCAAGACGACGCTGGCGCGCCTCGTGGCCGGTGCCTTCGACGCGCAGTTCATCGCCATCTCCGCCGTGCTCGGGGGCGTCAAAGACATCCGCGAGGCTGTCGACCGCGCCCAGATCGCCGCACAGCAAGGCCGCCGCACGGTGGTCTTCGTCGACGAGGTTCACCGCTTCAACAAGGCCCAGCAGGACGCCTTCCTGCCGCATGTCGAATCGGGCCTGTTCACCTTCATCGGCGCGACGACCGAGAACCCCAGCTTCGAAGTCAACTCGGCCCTGTTGTCGCGCGCGCAGGTCCAGGTGCTCAA
The DNA here is from genome assembly GCF_052436255.1 of Roseateles sp. GTDB lineage: Bacteria > Pseudomonadota > Gammaproteobacteria > Burkholderiales > Burkholderiaceae_C > Pelomonas. The sequence continues at coordinate 26,149 of NZ_JBQVNP010000003.1, forward strand.
GAGCCTGGACGCCGAGGAACTCGGCGAGCTGATCGTTCGCGGTGCGGCCGAGCTTGGCACTGCGCCGCCAACCCAGCAAGCGGCCGACCGCCTCATCGGGTACGCCGACGGCGACGCCCGCCGTCTGCTCAACGCACTCGAATCGGCTGCGTCCCTCGCCAATGGCCAGCTCATCGACGAGGCGCTGCTGGAACGCACGCTGGGCGAGCAGTTGCGCCGTTATGACAAGGGCGGCGACCAGTTCTACGACGTCATCTCGGCGCTGCACAAGTCCGTGCGCGGCAGCAACCCCGACGCATCCTTGTACTGGTTCGTGCGCATGGTGGACGGCGGCGTCGATGCGCGCTACATCGCGCGCCGCCTCGTCCGCATGGCCAGCGAGGACATCGGCCTGGCCGACCCGCGCGCGTTGCGCATCACGCTGGACGCGGCCGACACCTACGAGCGCCTGGGCTCGCCCGAGGGCGAGCTGGCGCTGGCCGAGGCCGTCATCTACCTGGCCGTGGCACCCAAGTCCAACGCCGTCTACAAGGCCTTCAACGCCGTCAAGGCCTTCGTCAAGCAGGACCAGACGCGCCCGGTGCCCGTGCACCTGCGCAACGCACCGACGCGGCTGATGAAGGACCTGGGCTTCGGCAAGGCCTACCGCTACGCCCATGACGAACCAGGTGGCTATGCGGCCGGCGAGCAGTACCTGCCCGACGGATTGGAAGGCCAACGTTGGTACGAGCCCGTGTCGCGCGGCCTGGAGCAGCGCATCGCCGACAAGCTGGCTGAACTGCGGCGGTTGGACGATGAAGCGTCTTAGCGCTGCGCTGCTTGCGCTGTGCACATTGGTGGCACAGGCCGCCGACGGCCCGACGCTGGCGCGCGTGCGCGACACCGGCGTCATCGTCATCGGCTACCGGCCGGCCTCGCTGCCGTTCTCCTATCTCGACGCCCAGCTGCGCCCCACCGGCTATACGGTCGAACTTTGCGACCGCATCGTCGCGGCCGTGCGCCAGAAGCTGCAACTGCCCGACCTGGAAGTGCGCCGCGTCGAGGTCGCGTCGGCCACGCGCCTGCCGCTGGTCATCAATGGGACGCTGGACCTGGAATGCGGCATCACGACGCACACCGCCGAAAGGGCGCGGCACCAAGCGTTCTCGCTCACCATCTTCATCGCCGAGACGCGGTTGATGACGCGTTCCAGGGAGCGTGTGGAAGGCCTGGCCAGTCTGAGCGGCCAGACGGTGGCATCGACCATCGGCACCACCAGCATCCAGCATCTGGCCAAGGTCAACGAGCAGCAGACCCTGGGCATCCGCATCCTCGGCGGCCTGGACGACCCCGAAGGCTTCCAGATGCTGCGCAGCGGCCGAGCTTCGGCCTTCCTGATGGACGATGTGCTGCTGCGCAGCCTGCTCGCCCAGCAGGGACCCGGCGCGGACGACTACCGCATCTCCGACACCGCGTTGACTGTGGAGCCCTATGCCATCGGCCTGCGCAAGGGCGACCCGCATTTCAAGGCGCTGGTGGACGAGGTGCTGGCGGGCCTGTATCGCAGCGGCGAGATCCACGCCATCTACCGCCGCTGGTTCGAGTCGCCGCTACCGGCTTCAGGACTCAACCTCAAGCTGCCGATGAGTGCGGCTTTCCGCCGCGTCATCGCCAAGCCGACCGATTCATCGGACCCGGAGCAGTACCGCTAGCGGAAGTTGTCCAGCACGATGCCGTGCCGGTTCAGCTTGTCATACAGCGTCTTGCGCGGCGTGCCCAGCAGCTCCATCGCCGCGGGTACCTTGCCCTGGCAGCGGCGCAGCGCCTGCTCGATCAGCGTCTTCTCGATCAGGTCCATCTGTCGTGCCAGGTTCAGCGAGGGCAGGGCCTGCAGGGCGGCCTGTGGGTCGAGGTCGTCCAGCGCCAGCACGAAACGGTCGGCGGCGTTGCGGATCTCGCGCACATTGCCAGGCCAGTCGTGGGCCATCAGCTCGCGCAGCTTTTCAGGCGTCAGCTCGGGCGCGGCGCGCTCGTAGCGCGTGCAGGCCTGAGCGACGAAATGCTCAAACAGCAGCGGGATGTCCTCGCGACGCTCGCGCAGCGGCGGCAGCGTCAAGGTCGCAATGTTGAGGCGGTAGTAAAGGTCGCTGCGGAATTCGTTCCTTGCCGCCTGCTCGCGCAGGTCAGACTTGCTGGCCGCGATGAAGCGTACATTGACCGGCAGCTCCTCGTTGGAGCCCAGCCGCTCGATGCGCCGTTCCTGCAGCACGCGCAGCAGCTTGATCTGCAGTGCGATGGGCATGGTCTCGATCTCGTCCAGCAGCAGCGTGCCGCCGTTGGCATGCTCGATCTTGCCGATGCGGCGCTTGGCCGCTGACGTGAATGAGCCGGCCTCGTGGCCGAACAGCTCGCTCTCGAACAGCGCCTCGGGCAGGCCGCCGCAGTTGATGGCGACGAAGTGGCGGTCGCGGCGCGCGCTCTGGTCGTGCAGGCAGCGCGCCACCAGCTCCTTGCCGGTGCCGGTCTCGCCGACGATGAGCACATCGGCCGACGTGCCGGCGAGGTTGAGTACCTGGCGACGCAACTGCTGCATGGCGGGCGACTGGCCCAGCAGCGCGGCCTCGATGCCGCTGGCGCGCTGCAGCTGCGTGCGCAGCTCGTCGGCCGAGTGGCGCAGCGTGCGCAGGTCCAGCGCGCGCCGGGCCACGTCGACCAGGCGCTCCGGCGCGAATGGTTTCTCGATGAAGTCGTAAGCCCCGGCGCGCATGGCCTGCACGGCCATCGTCACATCGCCGTGAGCGGTGATCAGGATGGTTGGAATGCTGGCGTCCGTGGCCTGTACATGGGCCAACAGGCTGCGGCCGTCCATGCCGGGCAAGCGCACGTCGGTGATGACGACGATGGGCGCGCCGGGCTGGATATGAGGCAGGGCCTCCTCGGCCGTGCGGCAGGGTTGCACGGTGAAGCCCTCCAGCTCCAGCGTCTGCGTCAGGCTGACCCGCACCGGCAGGTCGTCCTCGACGAACACGACCTTGTAGCCCTCAAACATTTTGGTGCTCCCAGGTGTCGACACTCAGGTCGAACTCGAAACTCATGCCGTGCGCCAGGCGCTCGGCGTGCAGCGTGCCGCCGAACTCCTGCACGATCTTGGCCGAAATGACCAGGCCCAGGCCCAGGCCTTCGCCGGCCGGCTTGGTGGTGAAAAAGGGCTCGAACAGCCGCTGCAGGTCGGCCTCGCCGACGCCGGTGCCGCTGTCCTGCACGCGCACCAGCGCACGACGTCCGCCGTCCTGCTTGATGACCAGCACGCGCAAGCGGCGTTCGGTCTCGTTCTGCATTGCGTCGATGGCATTGCCGAACAGGTTGACCAGTACCTGCTCCAGGCGATTTGCCTCGGCCCGCACGCGCAGCCCTGCCGGCACGTCGATTTCCGTCCTCACGTCCAGCGCGCGGCTGCGATGCTCCAGAAGCAGCAGCGCATTGCGGACGCAGTCCAGCAGCGCGGCCGATCCTTCGACCCGCTCGTCGGCCTTGCGTGCAAAGCTTTTCAACTGCCGGGTGATCTGGCTCATGCGCTCGACCATGTCGTCCATCAACTGCAGGTTGGTGGCGACGGCGTCCTGGCGGCCGGTCTCCAGCAGGCGGATGGAATTGCGCGCCAGCGCGCGCAGGGCGGTCAGCGGCTGGTTGACCTCGTGCGACAGGCCGGCTGACATCTGGCCCAGCACCGCCAGCTTGCTGGCCTGCAGCAGCTCGCCCTCGGTCTGCAGGCGCTGGGCGATCTGGGTCTTCAGCGCGTCGTTGGTCTGCCGCAGCTCGGCGGTGCGGCTGTCCACCAGTTGCTCCAGCTGCGCGTGGGTCTGGCGCAGGTCGGCCTGGGCCTGCGTTAGTTGCCGCAGCGCGCGCCGGCGCGAAGACAAATAGAGGGCGAGCAGGCCGATGCTGGCGCCGAAGGCCGCGCCTCCCCAGGCGGCGAGCTGGGCGCGCTGACGCACCTCGGTGAGGTCCGACAGCGCGACCAGCCGCAGGCCGAGCGGCACGATCTGGCGTTGCTGGGCCAGCATGGGCTTGGCACCCGACGATCCGGGCAGCGGCAGCTTCACCTGCTGGCCCTGGTGCACCTCCAGCGAGGCCGGCAGATCCAGGTCGGGGCCGATGGGCTGCGGATAGCGCGCGCTGGCCTGCAGGGCCTGGCGGCGTGACGGGTCGGCATGGTCGAGCACGGCGTACTTCCAGGCCTGCACCGAACTCATGATGACGACATCCTGGTCGTCGGCCACGAGGATGCGCTCGCCTTGCGACCGCAGGCCGAGGTCGACCCAGGTCGCCTCCAGCGGCGCGAGGTTGAAGCGCACGACGATGACGCCGGCCGGCTCGCCGGCCTGACGCAGGGGATGCAGCAGGTAGAAGTCGGTGCTGCCAGTGTTGGGGTCGGCGGCGAAGAAGTGGCTGCGGCCCTGCGCCAGTGCTTCGACGAGGCGGGCCGGCGGCATCAGCGCCTCGCTGGCGGACAAGACCTGACCCCGGGTGTCGGCAACGAGGATCTGGTGGGTGCCTGCGCGCACGTTGACGCGGGCCAGCATCTGGCTCGCCGCGCGGCGCGCTCCGGCGCTGTCGGGGGCCTGCATCAAGGCCTGCAGCGTCGGTGCGATGGCCAGCAGGCTGGGCAGCGACGCATGTCGCCCCAGCTCGGCGGCGAGGTTGGAGGCGTAGAGCTCCAGCCGCTCGGTGCTCAGGGCCGAGAGCTGTTCGCGGCCGCTTCGTTCGCTCAGGCGATGCGCGAGCACGAAGCCCAGCACCATCAACAGGCCGGTCAGGAAAAGATGGAAGCCGGGCCGGCTCAGCAGCCGGAGCAGGCGCAGCGCGCGGGGGCGGAAGGAGTCGGACACGGCCATGGCAGAGGGCCGTGTAGTTTGCCCACGCCAGGCTGGCATGGACATGGCCTGCGAGGGTTTTTTAGGGGCTGGCGGAGAACCGCCTGCCGGCCGTGCGGTTTGTGCGGATTTCCGCCCAGCTGGGGCTGCTCGACACTCGTGAAATCCGACCGGCGGCGCCCCCGTGGGCCGGATCAAACGGTCGGCTGTTTCAGGCCGTCGGTGAATACCCTTGAAACACTGCTCAGCAGCGGGTTTTGGCACGAGGGTTGCGATTTATCCCAGGTCGCGTGGCGCATGCTGCGCCCAACAAAATTTACTGGAGCCCTTATGGAGACTCTGATTCAACAGATCATCAACGGCCTCGTGCTGGGGAGCATGTATGCCCTCGTCGCGCTGGGCTACACGATGGTCTACGGCATCATCAACCTCATCAATTTCGCCCACGGCGAGATCCTGATGGTGGGGGCCCTGGTCAGCTGGACCGTCGTCAGCGCGCTGGCCGACAGCGGCCTGCCGGGCTGGAGCCTGATGCTGATCGGCCTGGCCTGTGCGGTGGTCGTCTGTTCGATATTGAACTTCGCGGTCGAGAAGATCGCCTACCGGCCGCTGCGCAACGCACCTCGTCTGGCGCCCCTGATCACGGCGATGGGCATGTCGCTGCTGCTGCAGGTGCTGGCGATGATCATCTGGAAGCCCAATCCCAAGCCCTTCCCGCTGCTGCTGCCGACCACCCCCTTCGACCTCGGTGGCCCTGTCATCACCGTCACGCAGTGCCTGATCCTGGGCCTGACGGTCTGCATCCTGGCCGGCCTGATGTACCTCGTGAACTTCACGAAGCTGGGCCGCGCGATGCGCGCCACCGCCGAGAACCCGCGCGTGGCCGGCCTGATGGGCGTCAAGCCTGACTTCATCATCTCGACCACCTTCGTCATCGGCGCCGCACTCGCCGCCGTGGCCGGCCTGATGTGGGCCGCCAATTACGGCACGGTGCAGCACACCATGGGCTTCATGCCCGGCCTGAAGGCGTTCACGGCCGCGGTGCTGGGCGGCATCGGCAACCTGGCCGGCGCGGTGGTGGGCGGCGTGCTGCTGGGCCTCATCGAGGCCATCGGCGCGGGCTACCTCGGTGACCTGACCGGCGGCGTGCTGGGCAGTCACTACGCCGACATCTTCGCCTTCGTCGCTCTCATCCTCGTGCTGACGCTGAGGCCCTCGGGCCTGCTGGGCGAACGCGTCGCGGACCGCGCCTGAACGGAGTCTCGTCATGCAAGCCAAGAAACTGATCACCTTCATGCTCGCCGCAGTCGGCCTGCTTGTCGTGCCGCTGTTCGCGCAGCAGTTCGGCAACGGTCCCGTGCGCATCATCGACCTGGCCCTTCTCTACGTGCTGCTGGCCCTGGGGCTGAACATCGTCGTCGGCTACGCCGGCCTGCTGGACCTGGGCTACGTGGCCTTCTACGCAGTCGGTTCGTACATGTTCGCGCTGATGGCCAGCCCGCACCTGAGCGAGAACTTCGAGGCCATCCGCGCTGCCTTCCCCGATGGCCTGCATTCGCCGATCTGGTTGGTCATCCCGATGGCGGCCGGCGTCGCGGCGCTGTTCGGCGTGATGCTGGGCGCGCCGACGCTGAAGCTGCGCGGCGATTACCTGGCCATCGTCACGCTGGGCTTCGGCGAAATCATCCGCGTGTTCCTGAACAACCTGGAGCACCCGGTCAACGTCACCAACGGCCCGCGCGGCATCGGCCAGATCGACTCCTTCCACTTCTTCGGCGTCAACCTCGGCAAGTCCTGGGAGATCGGCGGCTTTACGCTGCCGTCGGTGACGCTGTACTACTACCTGTTCCTGGCCCTGGTGGTCATCAGCGTCGTCATCTGCTATCGGCTGGAGCGGTCGCGCATCGGCCGCGCCTGGATGGCCATCCGCGAGGATGAGATCGCCGCCAAGGCCATGGGCATCAACACCCGCAACCTCAAGCTGCTGGCCTTCGGCATGGGCGCGACGTTTGGCGGCGTCGCCGGCTCGATGTTCGCCAGCTTCCAGGGCTTCGTGTCGCCCGAGTCCTTCAGCCTGCAGGAGTCCATCATGATCGTGGCGATGGTCGTGCTCGGCGGCATCGGCCATATCCCGGGCGTCATCCTCGGCGCGCTGATGCTGGCCGCGCTGCCCGAGGTGCTGCGCTATGTCGCGGGGGACATCCAGAACATGACGGGGGGGCGCATCGATGCCTCCATCCTGCGCCAGCTGCTGGTCGCCCTGGCCATGATCACCATCATGCTGGTGCGCCCGCGCGGCCTGTGGCCGGCGCCCGAGCATGGCAAGGCCGCGCCGACGCCCGTCGTCAAGTGAGGCAGAGAGCAACATCATGACCACCCACGACAACATCGTTCTCAACGTCAGCGGCGCGTCCAAGCGCTTTGGCGGCGTGCAGGCCTTGTCCGACGTCGGCATCCAGATCCAGCGCGGCCAGGTCTACGGCCTGATCGGCCCCAACGGCGCCGGCAAGACGACCTTCTTCAATGTCATCACCGGCCTGTACACGCCGGATGGCGGCAGCTTCGTGCTGGGCGGCACGCCCTATACGCCGCAGGCCGTGCACCAGGTCGCCAAGGCCGGTATCGCACGCACCTTCCAGAACATCCGCCTGTTCCCCGACATGACGGCGCTGGAGAACGTCATGGTCGGCCGTCATGTACGCACCAAGTCGGGCCTGATCGGCGCGGTTTTCCGCACGCCGAAGTTCAAGGCCGAGGAAGCCGCCATCAAGGCACGCGCCGAGGAACTGCTGGAGTACGTGGGCATCGGCAAGTTCGCGGACTACAAGGCCCGCACGCTGAGCTACGGCGACCAGCGCCGCCTGGAGATCGCCCGCGCGCTGGCGACCGACCCGCAGCTCATCGCGCTGGACGAGCCCGCCGCCGGCATGAACGCGACCGAGAAGGTCGTGCTGCGCGAACTGATCGACCGCATCCGCAACGACGGCCGCACCATCCTGCTCATCGAGCACGACGTGAAGCTGGTGATGGGCCTGTGCGACCGCGTCACGGTGCTCGACTACGGCAAGCAGATCGCCGAAGGCACACCCTATGACGTGCAGCGCAACGAGAAGGTGATCGAGGCCTACCTCGGCGCCAGCCACAAGAACCATTGAAGGGGACGAACAACATGGCACAAACCCTTCTCAAGGTCAGCGGCTTGAAGGTCGCCTATGGCGGCATCCAGGCTGTCAAAGGCGTCAGTTTCGAGGTGAACGAGGGCGAACTGGTCTCGCTGATCGGCGCCAACGGCGCCGGCAAGACCACGACGCTCAAGGCCATCACTGGCCTGCAGCCGGCGGCTGCGGGCAGCATCGACTACCTCGGCAAGGCCATCAAGGGCCAGGGCGCCTGGGACCTGGCCAAGCAGGGCCTGGTCATGGTGCCCGAGGGTCGCGGCACCTTCACGCGCATGACCATCATCGAGAACCTGCTGATGGGCGCCTACAACCGCAAGGACGGCGAGATCCAGGCCGACATGGACAAGGTCTTCGGCCTGTTCCCGCGCCTGAAAGAGCGCGCCAAGCAGTTGGCCGGCACCATGTCCGGCGGCGAGCAGCAGATGCTGGCCATGGGCCGCGCTCTGATGGCAAGACCGAAGGTGCTGCTGCTGGACGAACCGTCCATGGGCCTGTCGCCCATCATGGTGGACAAGATCTTCGAGGTCGTGAACGACATCCACCAGCAGGGCGTGACGGTGTTGCTCGTCGAGCAGAACGCCAGCCGTGCTCTGCAGCTGGCCAACCGCGGCTACGTCATGGAGTCGGGCGAGGTGACGATGGAAGGCGAGGGCAAGGCCCTGCTGAACGACCCCAAGGTGCGTGCTGCATATCTGGGCGAGTAACTGCGAAGCGCCGCCTACGGGTATTACTGTAAGGCGGCGTTGAATGCCGTTACGGGACAAGTACCGCCGATGGTTACCGTCGGCAATGTGCTGACGCGGCAATCTTGATGCAATACCGTCGTCACGCTTCCACCCGTCACGCCTGAAATGCTGGCGCCCAGAGTAGGGCAGCTGGCATTTGCTGAATTCTCGATATGGTAGTTCTGGTTGTCGAGAGATTCATTCACGCCGGAGTAATCCTGGACGTTGCGCTCATTGTCGTTGACGAAATCGGTCGCTGCATACTGAAAGCGGCAGACCTTCAAGTTGCCGCTGGTGCTCACGCCACCCAGCTTCACGCGGCCTGACCAGGCCCCATTCGGTGCCACCGGAATGACGCAAATATAGTACTGGTAGTTGGGGATGAGGGCTGCGGTATTCTGATCTCTAGCCTGTGCCACGGAACAGCTGATTGTTTTTCCGCCGGAATTATCCCAGCCCGTCAAGTTGTGGGTGTTGATGCCCGTGGGCATTGTCGCCGCCCCGCCTGAGCTGTTGCTCACCGCGCCGGAAATGTAGCCGGCAAGCAAATAGGCGTTGTAGGTGCTGCAGCCAGCGCTACCGGATCGGTAGTTCGCCGCGGTGATGTCGTCAGTCGCGCATTTTTCGACAACGTAACCCGTCACGTCGCTGAACACGATTGCGAAACCTGCCGGAAGTTGATAGGCGCTCTTGCCATCTCCGAGATCGCGCGCCTGAATGGGAATATTCAAATTGCGATTCTTGGGTCGCTTCAAATTGGTGTTATTGGGCAAGGGAAAAGCGAGAAACCCGGCGGCCTTGGGGTCCACGCGCGCGATGACGGAAGAGAGCGTGACATTCTGAACGGCGCCAGCGCGGTCGGTCCACGCAACGCTCACGCTGACGGATCGCTGCGAATCGGCCTCAACACCCCCAAGGCTCCAAGTGCGCGCAAAACTCGCGTTGGTGTTGACCGTGACATCGTTACCCACGTCATAGCCACTGATGGTGTCACTGCCTCCTGCCAGCGCGGCCCAGCCGCCGGTGGCTGAACCCAGGTGGGTGAAAGAACGCAAGCTCTCCATTTTGTCCTGCGCCAGGCGCATGGCTTCGGTCCGCTGCTTTGACACATCGGCATTGCGCGACAGGGCCAGCTGCATGCCCCCAAGCGCGAGCAGTCCGGACCCGACAATGACCAGGGCCACCAATGCTTCGACGATGGTAAATCCGGCCTGGGGCCGGGCGCGACGGGTGTTCATTTCCGGTCTCCTTAACTGCAAGTGCGCGCAGGGGGATGGGCGCCATTCAATTTGCATGAGTCCGTCCAGCTTCCGGGTACGCGCACCGCACCGGCTGAATCACGCCGGATGCCGCGCATGACCTTGGCGTCATATGCAATGGTGCCGTTGCCATTGCTTTGCTGATTTCGGCAGGCGACGATACCGCCATAGATATTGGCTGTTCCAGTGCCAAGATCGTTCACGTTGGCATCGTTTGAAAACACGACGCCATACACGCTGATGTTCCCATTGATATTGAACGCAGCCGGTGTCACCAAGGTTACGGGTCTGTCCGCTTCCCCCAGCGCGCCGCCGGGGAGGCCGGAGCTGTTGTTGAGCGAGACACCGTCCGGAAAATAGAAATTTCGCCAACCATCGTTGTACGCGGCAACCACGCTGGCCCCGCAGCTGCTGGCATTGGTGCAATTCGGTATCGACTTGACGTTCGTGGATTCCGAATATTCTTCAATGGTCGAGCCGAAATATGCCTTGAACATGGCGGAGTTGCCACAAGTCGGGTCAGAGCTGGCCAAGCTGGCGAGTGAACTATCGCCAGTCACTAGCGCATTGGCCGGCGGCAGGCCCGGGATGCTCGCCGTGGTGACCCCAGAGCCCAGGGTGACGGTGCCGCCAGCGTTGATGGTGACGCCGTTGGTGCTCAGATCGGTGTTGTAGATGTTGTAGGACCCGCCGGGGGCGCAGCTGCCGCCACAGGTCAAGGCGGCGGCCGGCCCGGCACGCAGCAGCGGCCGCAGCTTGATGATTGCCGAGACGGTGGCAACGCCATCGGGCCCTCCGGCCCCAGTGGCGGTACCGGGCCGGCAATCTCCGGTTGTCGCGGTGCATCCGGTGACGGTGACCAGTACGGCCTCCGGATCATGTTGGTTGGGGTGATCAGCAGGCGGAAAGGCGGCACGAACTGGCGCGAAGGCGACTGAAAATGCCGGCAATGCCACCGTGCCGACTGCGGGATACACCGCCGCGGACTCTTGAGTCTCACCGGTGGTGTAGTTCAGGGGCGTGGTGGAAGCATTGAGGTCCGGGCAACTGCAGGTCAGTGCAGTGCCGTTGATCTTGCAACCGGGATACGTTTTGCGCACCGGCACGATGGCCGTGGTGCTGTCGTAGAAATCGTAAAAGCCGCTCTCCGAGGCGTTGGCCGGGTCTGGACGGGCGCGGTTCCAGTAGGTCTGCAGGTACTTCTTGCGGAACGAGAGGTTGGTCGTGCTGAGCGGGTTGCAGTTGGTGTTGATGTCGAAGGGCGCGTTCATCATCCCGGTCACCCATTCGAGCCCGGCTTCCGCGATCTCATGGGCCACCGTGGAACGCACCTGGTTGGCCGACGTTTTCTGCTCGAAGATCAAGCTTCGGTTGAGATAGAACAGCACCAGCGACGCGATGAGCATCAGCAAAACTGATGTCACCATGGCCGCCGCACCTCTCTGGGAATGTGCAGCATGGGGTGGGGTCACCATGGCTTGCCTTTCATCAGCTGGGGCAACTGCCCGTTGTGTGGTCGTTGCGGATGCGCACGGTCTCTTGGAGTACGCGGGTGACGCCGCCGTCTCCGACGGCGGTTCCCTGAAGCAGCAGCCCATAGCTGCGCACGAACAGTTGAGGGCAAGACGCGCCGGTGCACAGCTTGGCGCAGGCGTTGGCCACGTTCAGCGGTGTTTCCGTTGGCGTGATCACGAACCGGTTGATCGTGACGATTCCCGGGTCGGTCATGGGTTGCCAGATGCCGTCGCCCGAGGCGTCGACGCCCAACCGCATCTTGATGGCGCCGGCGTCGAGCATGAAACCAAACTGCTCATCGGCCTGCCGGTCGTTGTCGGTGCAAGGTCCTGTTGCCGCGCAGCGGGCCGGCGAGATGGCCCTGTCTCTGGCGACGCTGTAGATCACGGTGGTGCCGGTCGCGCTGGCGGCGGCGTTGGGGTTGGGCGTGGCGAGCATGCCGGCTGCCGTTGTGACCGTGCCCGCGATCGAGTTCTCCCAATAACCTGCACGCCGCAAATCCCGCGCGATGACATCTGCAGCGGCGCGAAGGTCCTGATTGACGCGCGCCTCGATCAGCAGGCGGCGGCTGCTGCCGAGGTTGCCAATGAACAGGCTGGTGGCGCCCGCCACGACCACCAGGCCGATCGTCATTCCGATCATCAGCTCCACCAGCGACAGGCCCGCTTGCCTGTGACCACACACCCGCATGAGCTTCAGCATGGTGGGTACCCGCCAATAGAAGGTCCGTCAGGAGCGCAAAGGGACACCCGCCCGAGGCGGTTGACCATCGCACGCAGAGAACCACTGCGGTTGGACACGGTGATACTCAGGTCGGCCGCCGAACAGGTGGCGTTGGTACAACCGCGCAAGGCCAGGAAGGGGATGCTGGCGTCGCTTGTCACGCTCAGCCCGCTGCCTAAGATGATCGTCTTGTAGGTCTGGCTTTCGCGCGAGATCCTGTAAGCCGTCGCGCTGAGGGACGCCAATGTGACGATGTCGTTGTCCGATACGGCCTGGGATCGGGCGTATTGAAGGTCTGCGCTGAGTTCGTTGGCCGCGCCCTCCAAGCGCTTGCGCTCGATCAGTTGGATATACGACGGCAGGGCAACGGCCGCTATGACGCCGAGCACCGCAACGACGATCAACAACTCGGTGAGCGTGAATCCGGCTTGATGACCCCGTCGCATCACTTGCTCCAGCAGGCCGCCGGCCGATTGCTCGCCGCGCCGTTGTTGACGCTGATCGTCATCGTGGCGCAGTCGGTGTCGCGGGCCTGGCTCTTGCCCGAAACCGCGGTAGCCGTGGCCCAGTAGGCGCTGCCGGTGGGGGCCGATGCGCCGGAGCTGCTGATGGCGATGTTGTAGTAGCCGCCAGAGGAAACCGACGTCTGCCCCAGGCCGCCAGGCCAGGCCGCCGTCAGATTGGTTGCATAGGCAGGGTTCGCTGCGCGCCAACGTTCCTGGGCTTGCTGCAAGAGTGCCAGCGATTGCATGGCGTCGGCCCGACGCGACCGGAGCGTGTAGCTCGTGTAATTCGGGATGGCAATGGCAGCGAGCACCGCGATCACGGCAACTGCCACCATCAACTCGACCAGTGTGAAGCCGTTGTGCCGCGACCTGCGGCGAAGCGAAGAGGGAACTTGCCTTGTTATGGTCATGCCAGACTCCAAGTAGCGCCCACAGTCTGGCCCCTGACCCCCTAATTCGCAGTGTGCATATTGCACGAATGAGCGCTGCGACGCTGGTCGGTAGAAGCCGGCCGATAGCCGGCCAGGCATGCGGCTTCTGTCGAACTCAGACCACCGGCACGAGCTTGGAGCGCGCCCAGTCGTCGGCCACGCGCGCCGGCGTCGAGTCGGCTTTCTGCACGCGTTGCAGCAGCTCTTCGACACGCTCGGCGATCTTGCTGACCTCGGCCATCACGGCCGCCTCCTCGCCCTCGTTGCGGTACTCGCGGGCCACGCTGATGATGCCGCCGGCATTCACCAGATAGTCGGGCAGGTAGCAGATGCCGCGGCGTTGCAGCGCGTCGCCATCGGTGGCCGTGGCGAGCTGGTTGTTGGCCGCGCCGGCAATGAGCCTGGCGCGCAACGTCGGCACGGTCTGCTCGTTGAGGGAAGCGCCCAGGGCGCAAGGCGCCAGCACGTCCACATCGGCGGCGAGGATGTCGGCCACGCTTGCGGCCGTTGCGCCGAACTGCGCCACCGCGCGTTCCACCTTGGCGGCATCGACGTCAGCGACGACCAGCCTGGCGCCAGCCTGGTGCAGGAACTCCGCCAGATGCCAGCCGACGGCGCCCAGGCCTTGCAGCGCGACGCGCACGCCGTCCAGCGAGGCCCGGCCCAGCACCAGGCGGGCACCGGCCTGGATGGACACGAACACGCCCCAGGCCGTCTTGGGGCTGGGGTCGCCGCCGAAGGCGCCTTCGCGCGGGATGCCGCTGACATAGGGCGTTACGGCCTGCATGCCGCGCATGTCGGCGGTGGTCGTGCCGACGTCCTCGGCGGTGATGTAGGCGCCGTTCAGCGACTGCACGGCGCGGCCGAAGGCGGCGAACAGGGCAGGGTGGTCGAAGCCGCCTTCTGGCTTGAGGATGACGGCCTTGCCGCCGCCGAAGGGCAGGTCGGCCAGCGCGTTCTTCAGGCTCATGCCTTGGGAAAGGCGCAGCGCGTCGTTGAGCGCGGCGGCTTCGGATTCGTAATGCCACAGGCGGCAGCCACCGAAGGCGGGACCGCGGGCCGTGCTGTGCACGGCGAGTATGGCCTTGAGGCCGGTGGCAGGGTCGGTGGCGAGCAGCACGCGCTCGTGGGCGGCTTGCTCGGGCAGGCCGAAGAGGGAGGTGGGGTTCATGACGTCGGCGCTTTTGGCGCGGCAGTGAAAGAAGAACGGCCACGCTTTTGGCGCGGCCGTCGACAGTTTATCGGCGCAGCGGGGTCAGGGGCCTTGGAAACCGCCGCTTCTGAGCGTGATGACCAGCGTGTCGCGCCAGCCCCGTTCGCCGATGTTGACGGGCTGGATGGGCGTGGTTTCGTGGATGACGCGGGCGTCGTCCAGCAGCAGCGTGGTCCAGGGTTGGGTCATCGTGAAGCGCTGGCCGGCCGGGCCGTGGGCATCAAAGACGCGCGACTCGCCGCCCTTGACGCCCTGGCGGCCGACGAAGAGCACGGCCACCAGGTCGACGCCATCTCGATGGGCGCCCTCAGGCGTGGGCCGGCCGATGCCGTCACTGGTGTCGATGCGAAAAGGGTGGGCCTCAATGAACCAGGGCTGCTCGCCCTTGAGCGCGGAGGCCGTCCTGGCCAGGCCTAGCAGCAGGGCGGTCCAGGCAGGTGAATTGACCATCTCCTGTGCCAGCGGCACGAACCAGCGCTGAATGCCGCCGTGCAGCGCGTTGTAGTCCAGCGGTTGCCAATGCGCGCGGTGGGGTGCCGGCGTCAGCGTGCCGCCGTCTGCGATGAAGCAGCCATGGCGGCGGAAGCGGTAGCGGCCGCCGTCGCGCAAATAGCCGTCGGGCGGCAGGTCGTCCCAGCAGGGCTTGAGCGCGTCGAGGTCGGCAGCGCAGGCGCCCAGCACATGCAGCGAAGGCGGCGCGAGGACGGCCTCGCCATCGCGCCTGAGCGCCTCAACCAGTTCAGCGGGTGGCGTCCATGGCGGCTCGAACATCAGTGCTTGTCCGCTTCGGACGTGAAGGCGTCCGCGTAGAACTCGGCGTCAGGCAACTGGCATTGCGCAACGAAATCCTTGTGCGCGGAGTCGACCATGATGGGCGCGCCGCAGGCATAGACCTGGTGGCCCGACAGATCCGGCAGGTCTTCCATGACGGCGCGGTGGACGAAGCCTGTGCGGCCAGCCCAGCCCTCGTCGGGCTCGGACAGTACCGGCACGTAGCGCAGCTGTGGCCACTCGGCGGCTATCTGCGCCACCCAGTCGTTCAGGTAGAGGTCGGCCTGCCTGCGCGCGCCCCAGTACAGCATCATGGGGCGCTTGGACTCGATGTGGCGGGCGCGCTCGATGATGGCCTTGATGGGCGCAAAGCCGGTACCGCTGGCCAGCAGCACGATGGGCTTGTCGCTGTTCTCGCGCAGGAAGAAGCTGCCGAAGGGGCCTTCCATGCGCAGGATGTCCTTCTCTTTGAGCGCGCCGAAGACATGGTCGGTGAACTTGCCGCCGGGCATGTGGCGGACGTGCAGTTCAATCTGACCCGGCAGCGTGTGCGGCGCATTGGCCATCGAATAGCTGCGGCGCGCGCCGTCGCGCAGGATGAACTCGACGTACTGACCGGCGCGGAACTGGAAGTTCTGGTTGGCCGCGAGCTGCATGGTGAGTACGGCCACATCCGCCGCGGGCTTCATCATCGCGACGACGCGCGTGGGCAGCTTGAGCACCGGGAACTCGCCAGCGCCGGGCACCGTGCGGGCCTCGATGGTGCAATCGGTTTGCGGCCGGGCGCAGCAGGTCAGGACGAAGCCTGCTGCCTCCTCCTCGCTTGAGAGCGCCTTGGGCTGGTGGTTGCCGTGGATGACGGCGCCTTCGAGCAGCCTGCTCTTGCAGGAGCCGCAGGCGCCGTCTTTGCAGCCATAGGGCAGGCCGACGCCATTGCGGATGGCCGCGGCAAGCAGGGTGTCGTCGCCCTCGGTCTGGTAGACGCGGCCGGCGGGCTGGATCGTGATCTGGTGGGACATGGCTTCCTGAAAAGCAGCGGCCCCGCATGAATGCCCGGGGCCGTAGACTGCGCCGCATTTTGCCCGAGGCCCGCTTGACCCCACGACTCCTGATCATCGGCTGCGGCGACGTCGGCCTGCGCGTGCTGCGGATGCTGGCCGGTCGCTGGCGCGTCGTGGCGCTGACGTCCAGCCCCGCCCGCGCGGCCGAGCTGCGTGCGGCGGGCGCCACACCCCTGGTCGGCAACCTGGACGAGCCGGCAACCCTGGCGCGATTGGGCGGCCTGGCTGATCTGGTGCTGCATCTCGCGCCGCCCGCGCGTGGGGGTGCCGCTGATCAGCGCACCCGCCACCTGCTGCAGGCGCTCGGCCGCAAGCCCCCGGCGACACTGGTTTATGCGAGCACCACCGGCGTCTATGGCGATTGCGGCGGTGCGCTGATCGACGAGACCCGCGCGCTCGACCCGGGTACCGACCGCGCGCAACGCCGCGTCGACGCCGAGGCCCAGCTGCGCGCCTTCGGCCGCCGCCATGGCACGCGCGTCTGCCTGCTGCGCGTCCCCGGCATCTATGCGCGCGACCGCGAAGGCGGCCATCCCCGCGAGCGTCTGGCCCGCGGCACCCCGGTGCTCAGGCGCGAGGACGATGTATTCACCAATCACATCCACGCCGACGACCTGGCGCGGGCCTGCGTGCTCGCACTGCTGCGCGGCCTGCCGCAGCGAACGATCAATGTCTGCGACGACAGCGAGCTGCTGATGGGCGACTACTTCGACCTCGCCGCCGACCTCGCCGGGCTGCCACGGCCCGAGCGCATTTCACGCGCGCAAGCCGCTGAGCGCATGGGCGCGATACAGCTGAGCTTCTGGGGCGAATCACGCCGGCTGCGCAACGCGCGTCTCAAGCGCGAACTGCGCCTGCAGCTGCGCTACCCGACACCGCGCGAGGGCCTCTAGCCGCGGCGGCGCGGCGAGCGCCAGTGGCGGATCAGCAGCCAGGCGCCCAGCATGCCGCCGAGGTGGGCGAAGTGGGCCACGCCGCTGCTGCGATTGAAGCCGAGGATGAGTTCCAGCCCGCCGAAGATCGCGACGAAGTACTTGGCCTTCATCGGGATGGGCGGGATCAGCGGCACGATGATGCGGTTGGGGAACAGCATGCCGAAGGACAGCAACAGGCCGAAGATGGCGCCCGACGCGCCCACCGTCGGCGAACGCGAGCCGATGAACCAGGTGAAAAGCAACTGCACGAGGGCGGCAGTCAGCGTGCTGGCCACCAGGATCTGCGTGTAGCGCTTGGGTCCCCAGACCCGCTCCAGCTCGCCACCGAACATCCACAGGCCCAGCATGTTGAACAGCAGGTGCGTGAAGTCGCCATGCAGGAAGGCGTAGCTCAGCAGCTGCCAGGGCATGAAGGCGCCCGAAGCCAGCGGCCACAACTCGAACCAGAAAGCGAGGCTGGGAAAGAGTACGAAGAAGCAGAAGACACCGACGCAAGCCAGCAGGAAGGCTTTGGTGACCGTGGGCAGCGGAGGCATGAGGGTGGGACGGCGCGCCCGCAGGGGGCGCATGCACCGGAGGAGCCGGTGCTTACCGTTTTGAGTATGCCAGCACATGCCGGCCTGCTGTCTCGCCTGGTGCCCGGGGCCGGACTCGAACCGGCACACCTTGCGGCGGGGGATTTTGAGTCCCCTGCGTCTACCGATTTCGCCACCCGGGCCCGTCGGAAACAGCTTCTCGCTTGAGGCAGCGAGGGGGTGGATTATGCACTCGCCAAGGCTCGGGTTTCGCTTGCGCTGCCACAATCAGCGCCATGAACTATCCGACCCTCGAAGACGTCATCGGCGCGACGCCGCTCGTGCGCTTGCAGCGGCTGCCCGGTGACGATGCGCGCGGCAATGTGATCCTGGCCAAGCTCGAAGGCAACAACCCCGCCGGCTCGGTCAAGGACCGCCCCGCCATCAGCATGATCAAGCGCGCCGAGGAGCGCGGCGAAATCAAACCGGGCGACACGTTGATCGAGGCGACTTCGGGCAACACCGGCATCGCGCTGGCGATGGCCGCCGCGATCCGCGGCTATCGCATGGTGCTGATCATGCCGGAGGACCTGTCCATCGAGCGTGCGCAGACGATGAAGGCCTTCGGTGCCGAGCTCATCCTGACGCCCAAGACCGGCGGCATGGAATACGCCCGGGACCTGGCGGAGCAGATGGCCGGCGAGGGCAAGGGACGCGTGCTGGACCAGTTCGCCAATGCCGACAACCCGCGCGTGCATTACGAGACCACCGGCCCCGAGCTGTGGACGGACACCGGCGGGCGCATCACCCATTTCGTCAGCGCTATGGGTACGACCGGCACCATTACCGGCGTGTCGCGCTATCTGAAGGAAAAGAACTCGGCTGTGCGCATCGTCGGCGCACAGCCCGCCGAGGGCTCGCGCATCCCGGGCATCCGCAAGTGGCCCGAGGCCTACCTGCCCAGGATCTACGACCCCAGCGGCGTGGACGAATTGGTGCCGGTGAGCCAGAGTGATGCCGAGGACATGGCGCGCCGCCTGGCACGTGAGGAGGGCCTGTTTGCCGGTATTTCGGCCGCGGGCGCGTGCTGGGTGGCGCTGCAGATCGCACGCCGCGTCGAGAACGCGACCATTGCCTTCATCGTCTGCGACCGCGGTGACCGCTATCTGTCGACGGGCGTCTTCCCGGCATGAGCGCAGCGCCGGGCCGCCTCAAGCTAGCTCGCTCTCTCTCGGCGGGAAAGGCCGCAGGCCTCAGGGGGCACCAATGACAGTGTTCAAGTTCTGCCCTGCGTGTGCCGGCGAGCTGGCGCTGATCACGCTGGCCGAAGACGGCGGCGACAAGGCTCGCCTGCGCTGCCCCGCCTGCGGCTTCACGCACTGGAACAACCCGACGCCGGTGCTGGCCGCCGTCATCGAATGCACCGACCGCGGGGGCCAGGTCTTGCTGGCGCGCAATGCGGCGTGGCCCGGCAGGTTCTTCGGTCTGGTCACGGGGTTCATGGAGGCCGGCGAGACGCCCGAGGAAGGCATACGGCGCGAGATCGCCGAGGAGACTTCGCTGGAGGTCGATGCCTTGAACCTGCTCGGCGTCTGGGACTTCCAGCGCATGAACCAGATCATCATTGCCTATCACGCAGCCGCGCGCGGCGAGATCCGGCTGTCGCCCGAACTGGCCGAATACAAGCTGATCGCGCCCGAGGCCGTGCGCTGCTGGCCGCAGGGCACGGGTCAGGCGCTCGCGACTTGGCTGCGCTCAAAAGGCATCCAGCCGCAGTGGCTGGACCTCAAGAAAGAATGAACCTATGGACGTCCAACGCGAGATCGACACCCGGGGCTTGAACTGCCCCTTGCCCATCCTCAAGGCCAAGAAGGCCCTCGCCGAGATGCTCAGCGGCGAGCTGCTGCGGGTCGTGTCGACAGACCCGGGCTCGATGCGCGACTTCCAGGCCTTTGCGCGCCAGACGGGCAATGAACTCGTAGAACAGAACTCGTCGGCCGACGAATTCGTCCACGTGCTCAGGCGGCGCTGATCACAAGCCCAGGCCCTGCAGGAACTCCTTGAAGCCGGGGCCGAGCTGCGGATGGGCCAGCGCCAGCTCGACGTTGGCCTGCAGGAAGCCCTCCTTGCTGCCGCAGTCGTAGCGCTTGCCTTCGTAGCGATAGGCAAACACCTTCTCGCGGCGCAGCAGGCCGGCGATGCCGTCGGTCAGCTGGATCTCGCCGCCCACGCCGCGCGGCTGGTTGGCGATCTCGTGAAAGACACCCGGCGTCAGGATGTAGCGGCCGGCCACGCCCAGGCGCGACGGAGCGTCCTCGGGCGCGGGCTTTTCGACGATGCGGTTGACGTCCATCAGCTGGTCGTTGACCTGGGTGCCGGCGACGATGCCGTAACGGCGCGTGTGCTCGGCCGGCACTTCCTGCACGGCGAGGATGGAGGCACGCCAGTCGGCGAACTGGTCGACCATCTGCTTGAGGATCGGCGTCTCACCCACCATCAGGTCATCGGCCAGCAGTACGGCAAAGGGTTCGTTGCCGACCAGGCGCTGGCCGCAAAGCACCGCATGGCCGAGGCCGAGGGCCTGGGCCTGGCGCACATAGATGCATTCCATGTCGTCGGGCTTGACGCTGCGGACGACGTCCAGCAAGTCCTGCTTGCCGGATTTCTCCAGGGCCACTTCGAGTTCGAAGGTCATGTCGAAGTGGTCTTCGATGGGGCGCTTGTGTCGGCCGGTGACGAAAATCATCTCGCGCACGCCGGCGGCATAGGCCTCCTCCACCGCGTACTGGATCAGCGGCTTGTCGACGACCGGCAGCATTTCCTTCGGCTGGGCCTTGGTGGCCGGCAGGAAGCGGGTGCCGAGGCCGGCGACGGGGAAAATGGCTTTGGTGATCGGCGATTTGAGCGAAGAGGCCATGAACGTAAACTCGTTTGACGGGAGGCGCGCGAATTCTGTCACGCAGGGTGTGACGGTCTTCGTAGGACGCCGGCCCTATCCCTGAAACGAACACCCGGCGCCCACCCGTCAGTCGGCTCGACGCCACACTCATGACTGTCCTGATCCTCGAACCGCTGGAAGCCGATGTGGTGCAGTGGCTTGCCGAGCGCCACGACGCCCGTTTTGCGCCCGAACTCATCGGCGACATGGATGGCCTGCTGGATGCGCTGCGCGACTCGCGTGCGCTGATTGCGCCGCCCGAGGTCCGCATCGACGTCAAGCTGTTGCGCAGCGCGCCGACCCTGCTGGCCATCGGCCGGGCGAGCGGTGGCGCCGAGAACATCGACCTCGACGCCTGCCGCAAGGCCCGCGTGGAGGTCGTGCGGTCGCAGGCCTCCACGGCCAGCGCCGAGGCGGAGTTCGGCATCGGTGCGTTGCTGAGCCTGCTGCGCCGCGTGCCCATCGAGGGCAGCGACGGTCTCAAGGTCGGCCGCGAACTCGGTTGTTCGACCGTCGGCCTGCTGGGCCTGACGCCGGCGGCCCAGGTCATGACGCAGTTGCTGCATGCCTTCGGCTCACGCGTCATCGGCTATGACCCCGCCCTGCATCCCAGCGACGCGACCTGGGCGCGCTGGGGTATCGAGGCGGTCTCCCTGAGCGAGTTGGTGGCGCAGAGCGACGGCCTGGTGCTGCTGCTGCCCTATTTCGAGCGCTTTCGCGGCCTGATCGGCGAGCGGCAGCTGGAAAGCGTCCGTGCGGGCCAGGTCGTCGTGGGCTTGAGCCATTCCGCCCTGATGGACGAGGCGGCGCTGGCACGGGCGCTGCGCAGTGGCAAGCTGCGCGCGGCCTGGTTCGACAGCCTGGAGCCCGGATGGCTGGAGTCCGGCCGGGCGCTGCACGGCATCGCAACCCTGCAGGTCACGCCACGCCTGGCGGGTACGACACGCGAGTCCCGCGTGCGGGCGGCCTGGGCCGTGGCGCGCTGCCTGGATGAACTGTTGGCACCGCCGCCACCCGGCAACAAGGCGCCTGCCAAGGCCGCCGACGTCTACTGAGCGGCGGGCAGGCGGGCGAGTTGCTCGCGCAGCCGCGCCACCGTTTCCTTGAAGCCCGCCACGCGGGCGCGCTCCTGCTCGACCACGGCGGCTGGGGCGCGGGCGACGAAGCTCTCGTTGCCGAGCTTGGCTTCGGCCTTGACGATCTCGCCTTCCAGGCGCGTGGCCTCCTTGGTCAGGCGTGCGCGCTCGGCCTCGACATCGATCTCGACCTTCAGCGCCAGCTTGGCCGCGCCATGCACCAGCACGGGTGACGTGGCGCTCTGCTTGGCGAACTCGGCATCGTCGGCAATCAGCTCGACCGCGCTCAGCTTGGCCAGCACCTTCAGCACGGCCGCGGCTTCGCTCAGGAAGGAGAGGTCACCGCCGACCAGCAGCGGCACGCGGTCGCTCGGGCTCAGGGCCATCTCGCCGCGCAGGCTGCGCGT
The DNA here is from genome assembly GCF_052436255.1 of Roseateles sp. Taxonomy (GTDB): domain Bacteria; phylum Pseudomonadota; class Gammaproteobacteria; order Burkholderiales; family Burkholderiaceae_C; genus Pelomonas. Next base: position 48,256 of record NZ_JBQVNP010000003.1, read on the forward strand.
GACGCCGACCACCTCCTTGAGCTGGGCCATCCAGGCGTCGGCCTTCGGGTCGATGCGCTCGGGCTGGGCGACCGGGTAGGGCGCCTGACCGATGTAGTCGGTCGCCTTGCGGCCAGCCACCGGGGCGACGGTCTGCCACAGCTCCTCGGTGATGAAGGGCGCGATGGGGTGCAGCAGGCGCAGCGTCGTTTCCAGCACCCGGATCAGCGTGCGGCGGGTGGCGCGCTGCTGGCCCTCGTCGCCGGTCTGGATCTGCACCTTGGCGATCTCCAGATACCAGTCGCAGTACTCATCCCAGACAAAGCTGTAGACGGCGTTGGCGACGTTGTCGAGGCGGTACTCGGCAAAGCCCTGGGCTGCGGCGGCTTCCACGCGTTGCAGCTCGCTCGTGATCCAGCGATCGGCCTGGCTGAACTGGTTGTAGCCCGGCGGGCAGGCGCCCTGGTCGTGCGCGAGGCCGCAGTCCTGGCCTTCGGTGTTCATCAGCACGAAGCGCGTGGCGTTCCAGAGCTTGTTGCAGAAGTTGCGATAGCCCTCGCAGCGCTTGGTGTCGAAATTGATGTTGCGGCCCAAGGACGCGTAGCTGGCCATCGTGAAGCGCAGTGCGTCGGCACCGTAGGCCGGCATGCCTTCGGGGAACTCCTTCTTCACGCGGGCTGCCACCTTGGGCGCTGTCTCGGGCTTGCGCAGGCCCTGCGTGGATTTCTGGATCAGCGTGTCGAGGTCCACACCCTGGATCAGGTCCACCGGGTCCAGCACATTGCCCTCGCTCTTGCTCATCTTCTGGCCTGAAGAGTCGCGCACCAGGCCGTGGATGTAGACGTCCTTGAACGGCACCTGGCCGGTGAAGTGGGTCGTCATCATGATCATCCGGGCGACCCAGAAGAAGATGATGTCGTAGCCGGTCACCAGCACCGACGAAGGCAGGAAGAGTTCCTGCTCCAGAGTCTGCTCGGGCCAGCCCAGCGTAGAGAAGGGCACCAGGGCCGATGAATACCAGGTGTCCAGCACATCGGGGTCGCGGGTCAGCTCGCCGAGATAGCCGGCGGCCTTGGCGCGGGCCTGGGCCTCCTCCTCGCTGCGCGCGACGAACAACTCGCCGCCCGTGCCATACCAGGCCGGGATCTGGTGGCCCCACCACAGCTGGCGCGAGATGCACCAGTCCTGCAGATTGCCCATCCAGTGGTTGTAGGTGTTGACCCACTGCTCGGGGTGGAACTTGACCGCGCCGGTCTCGACGGCGGCAATCGCCTTGTCGGCAATGCTCTTGCCATCGGCGCTGGGCTTGGTGACGGCGACGAACCACTGGTCGGTCAGCATCGGCTCGATGACCTGGCCGGTGCGCTCGCAGCGCGGCACCTGCAGCTTGTGTTTCTTGACCTCGACCAGTAGGCCTTGCGCCTCCAGGTCCGAGACGATGCGTTTGCGGGCGACGAAGCGGTCCAGGCCGCGGTAGGTTTCGGGCGCGTTGTCGTTGATGCGGGCCTGCAGGTCCAGCACCGCGATCATCGGCAGCTTGTGGCGCTGGCCCACCGCGTAGTCGTTGGTGTCATGCGCGGGTGTGACCTTGACGACGCCGGTGCCGAACTCACGATCCACATAGTCGTCGGCAATGACGGGAATCTCGCGGTCCGTCAGCGGCAGCTTGACCAGCTTGCCGATCAGCGCGGCATAGCGCTCGTCCTCGGGGTGGACCATGACGGCCACGTCGCCCAGCATGGTCTCGGGCCGCGTGGTAGCCACCACCACCGAGCCGCTGCCGTCCGCAAGCGGGTAGCGGATATGCCAGAGCGAGCCGTCTTCCTCCTCGCTCGTCACCTCCAGGTCCGACACCGCCGACTGCAGCACCGGGTCCCAGCTCACCAGGCGCTTGCCGCGGTAGATCAGGCCTTCCTCGTACAGCCGCACAAAGGTCTCGACAACGACCTTCGAGAGCTTCTCGTCCATCGTGAAGTACTCATGGCCCCAGCTCACCGAGTCGCCCAGGCGGCGCATCTGGCCGGTGATGGTGTTGCCCGACTCCTGCTTCCAGTCCCAGACGCGCGCGACGAAGTTCTTGCGACCCAGGTCGTGGCGGCTTGTGCCTGCGGCCTGCAATTGCCGCTCCACGACGATCTGCGTGGCAATGCCCGCGTGGTCGGTGCCCGGCACCCACAGGGTGTTGTGGCCCAGCATGCGGTGGTAGCGCGTCAGCGAATCCATCACCGTCTGGTTGAAGGCATGGCCCATGTGCAGCGTGCCCGTCACATTGGGCGGCGGCAGCTGGATGCTGAAGGACGGCTTGGCCGGGTCCAGCGTCGGCTCGTACAAGCCGGCGGCTTCCCACTTCGGGCCCCAGTGGGCTTCCAGGGCGGCGGGTTCGAAGGACTTGGCAAGTTCGGTCACGGGGCGTGTCTCGGCTGGGCGGGCGGTGGTCTGGGCCGGCGATTTTACGGGCGGGCCCTCGTGGTCGATACAAAACGAAACCCGGCGATACGGCGTCGAGATGCTCTCCACGCAGGCGCCGGGAATGATGACTGCGACCTCAAATAGCGGGCTGGACAAGCCCACGGAGCCGCCCCATGAACTTCTTTCGCCGCTGGCACGCCCACCATGAGTTTCGCCATCACTTCGAGCACGGCCAACATTTCAGCCGCCATGCCGACGGCTTTGCCCACCTCCTCCTGTCCCGAGTCGGCGCCAGGCTGGATCTCGCCGACGAGCAGCGCCGCCGCTTTGCCGCCTGGGTCGAGCTGGTCCAGCGTCAGCGCGACGCGTTGACGACGCTGGCTCGCGGATCCCAGTTGGCAGCCCTCGTTGCCGACGAGCGTTTCGCGCGCGAACAGGCCCAGCAGCTGTTGACCGCCAAGCTGGATGCGATGCGCGCCGCCGGGTCCGAGGTGATCGCGGCCTTCGCCGAGTTCTTCGACTCGCTGGACGACGAGCAGCGCCAGGCGATGCGCTTCATGACGCAGCGCGGTGCGTCCGGTCGCACCTCGTCATGCGCCGGGCAGAATGGACCGCGACATGCACCAACTGCTGCTGATTGACGATGACGAGGCGCTGGCGGGGCCGCTGACGCAGTACCTGGCGCGCTTTGACTTTCGGCTCGAAGCCGTCACACGGCCCAGTGCTGCGCTGGCGCGCCTGGCTGCCGAGCGTTTTGACGCCCTCATCCTCGACGGCATGCTGCCCGAGATGGACGGCTTCGAGTTCTGCAAGCGGCTGCGCGGTGGCGCCGAGGCCTGGCGCGAGATTCCGGTGTTGATGCTGACGGCGCGCGGCGACCTGACTGACCGCGTCGTCGGCCTGGAGCTGGGCGCCGACGACTACCTCGCCAAGCCCTTCGAGCCGCGCGAGCTGGCTGCCCGGCTGCAGACCATCCTGCGCCGTACGCGGCTGGCCGCTGCCTCGCCCCAGGCTGCCTGCAAGCTGCGCTTTGAGGGCCTCGAGATCGATACAGCCCGCCGCCAGGTGCTGGGCGCAAACGGGGCCGTCGAGCTGACGGGCACCGAGTACGAGCTGCTGCTGATGCTGGCCCGCGAGCCGGGCCGCGTTTTCTCGCGCGACGACATCCTGAACCGGTTGCGCGGTCAGGAGGCCGAGCTGTTCACGCGTGCGGTCGACATCCTGGTCAGCCGCCTGCGCCGCAAGCTGGAGCCGCTGGCGGCGTTGAAGACCCTGCGCAACGCCGGCTACTGCTTTGCGCTACCGGAGCTGCGGGCGTGAAGCCGCACCCCAACGAGCACCGCTGGCGCGAGCGCTGCGAGCGCCAGCAGAGAAAGCGTGCCCACCGGTTGCGGCGCGACGTGGAGTGGCGCTGGCGCGCCCGCCACCGCTGGCATCAGCGCTGGCACCGCCACCACGCGCAGTTCAAGCACTCACTGGGCGCGCGGCTGATCGCTGTCTTCTTGCTGCTGGCCCTGACCAGCAGCGCCATCCTGTGGGGTTCGGAGGGCAGCGCCTACGGGCTGCTGTGGGCCGTGCCGGCGCTGCTGGCCGTCACGGGGCTGGCCTTCGGCATGATCCGCCACATGGTGGGGCCCCTGCATGCGCTGGCCCTCGGCGCCGAGGCCTTTGGCCGCGGCCAGTTCTCGCACCGCGTGCCGGTCATCCACAACGACGAGATCGGCGACCTGGCGCTGCGCTTCAACCAGATGGCCGCCGACATCCAGGCCATGCTGGACGGCAAGCGCGCGCTGCTGCTGGCCATCAGCCACGAGCTGCGCAGCCCGCTGACACGGGCGCGCCTGCATGCCGAGCTGGTCGGCGAGGGCGAATCGCGCGATGCGCTGCTGGACGAGCTGGCCCAGATGCGTGACCTCATCACGGCGCTGCTGGAGAGCGAGCGCCTGGGGAGCGGGCATAGCGCCTTGCAAGTGGTCGACTGCGATCTGGTGGCGCTGGTGCGCGAGCAGGCGCAGTCGGGCGTCGAACTGCTCATCGACCCCGACCTGCCGACGCTCAAGCTGGACCGGCTGCGCCTGCAGCTGCTGCTGCGCAACCTCGTGCACAACGCGCTGCGCCACAACGACGCGGCGCTGGGTGCGGTGCAGCTCAGGCTCTGCCGCGACGGCAGCGGCATCCGCCTGAGCGTGCGCGACTTTGGCGCCGGCGTGCCGTCCGAAGCGCTGGCGCAACTGGGCCAGCCCTTCTACCGGCCGGACGCGGCCCGGTCCCGGCACGAGGGCGGTGTCGGCCTGGGCCTTTGCCTGTGCCGCCTGGTGGCCGAGGCCCACGGCAGCCGGCTGGCATTGCGCAATGCCGGGCCGGGCTTCGAGGCCTCGCTGAGCCTGCGTTGAGCGAGGCCTGGCGCGGGCGGGGATGAGCAGGTGCTCGCCGGCGTTTCGCGGCGCCGAAAGCGGGTCACATGCGGGTCACATGAACAAATGTTCACCCGCGTTCTCGCCACCCAGCACCACATAGTTCACCTTGCGCAGGTCCGCCAGCTGCGTGCCGCCCGCATAGGAGATCGAGCTCTGCAAGTCCTCCTGCATCTCGCGCAGCGTGTCGCCGAACCTACCCTTGACCGGCTCCAGGATGCGCTTGCCTTCGACATGCCGGTACTCGCCCTTGTTGAAGTCCGAGGCCGAGCCGTAGTACTCCTTGTAGAGCTTGCCGTCGACCTCGACCGTCTGGCCGGGCGACTCCTCATGCCCTGCGAACAGCGAGCCGATCATCACCATCGAGGCGCCGAAGCGCACGCTCTTGGCGATGTCGCCGTGGTGGCGGATGCCGCCGTCGGCCACGATGGGCTTGGTGGCCACGCGCGAGCACCATTTCAGCGCCGACAACTGCCAACCGCCGGTGCCGAAGCCGGTCTTGAGCCGCGTGATGCAGACCTTGCCCGGGCCGACGCCGACCTTGGTGGCGTCGGCGCCCCAGTTCTCCAGGTCGATGACGCCCTCGGGCGTGCCGACATTGCCGGCGATGACGAAGGTCTCTGGCAGTTTCTGCTTGATGTGGGCGATCATGCGCTGCACGCTCTCGGCATGGCCGTGGGCGATGTCGATGGTCAGGTAGTCCGCGCCCACACCCTCGGCCGCGAGGCGGTCGACCAGCTCGAAGTCCGCCGGCTTCACGCCCACGCTCAAGGAGACGAGCAGGCCCTTGTCACGCATGTCCTTGGCATAGGCCAGGCTGTCGAGGTCGAAGCGGTGCATCACGTAGAAGTAGCCCTCGCGGGCCAGCAGCTCGGTGATCGGCTCGTCCACCACGGTCTTCATGTTGGCCGGCACGACTGGCAGCTTGAAGCGGTGCGGGCCGAACTGGACCGAGGTGTCGCAGTCGGAGCGGCTTTCCACGCGGCAACGGCGCGGCAGCAGCAGGATGTTGTCGTAGTCGAAGATTTCCATGGTTCAAGTTCGCAAGTTGCGGTGCGCGTTCATGCAGTGCGCGCCTGGGCTGCGAGCGCTTGACTTGCTTCGGCACGAGGGCTGGCGCCCTCGACGGCCAGGGAGGCCGTCGCGTCGCAGGCCAACTTCGCTTGCGAAGTCAAGGCGCGGACGCGCCGGGCCGAAGACAAAATTTGGGCCCGGTGATTGATTCTACGCAGGCCCCGTGACCTGGACGCGAGGCCTTGTCGCTAGGAGTGGTTGAAGATCTTGCGATGGATGCGCCGCGTTGTCTGCCAGACGGCCAGCAGCACGATGGGAATGGCCACGCCGGCCGCCAGCTCCGGCTGCACCGGCAGCCAGCCCTCGGTCTTCAGCGCCTTGAAGAAGTAGAGCAGCAGGCTGACGACGTAGTAGGTGATGGCCGCCAGCGACAGGCCCTCGACGGTCGCCTGCATGCGCAACTGGGTGCGCTGGCCTTCGCCGAGCTGCGTCAACAGCTGCTGGTTCTGCGCCTCGGTGGCGATATCCACCCGCGTGCGCAGCAGCGCGCTGGCGCGTGAGATGCGCTGCGACAGGCCTGCCAGGCGCTGCGCGGTCGCATTGACGGTGGCGATGGCCGGCCAGAGCCGGCGCTGCATGAACTCGCCCAGCGTCTGCGTGCCCGCCACCTTGCCCTCGTGCAGCTCGGCGATGCGCTGCTCGACGATGGCCTGGTAGGCCTGCGTCGCGGCAAAGCGGTATTGGTGCGATGCGGTCGCATGTTCGATGCGCGCGGCCGTCGAGATCAGGTCGTCCAGCAGTTCCGCTTCCGACGCACCGCGCTGCTCCAGCCGCGCGGTGATGTTGGCCAGCGTGGCCTCCACCTCGGCGAGCGTCGCGCCCAGCGACTTGGCCGCCGGCAGGCCGCGCAGCGCCATCAGCCGATAGGTTTCCAGCTCCAGCAGGCGCTGGCAGATGCGGCCTGCGCGCGTCTCGGGCGTCCCCGGCTCGGCCAGCACGACGATGTGCTCGAAGCCGGTGGCGCGCAGACAGAAGTCCGTCACCACCAATGAATGTCCGCCCATGGTCGACGCGACCACGGCATGCGCGCCGAACCAGGCCCGCGCTTCAGCCAGGGCGCTCGGCGCAAAGGTCAGCGGCCGCTCGATCATGACGAGCTTGATGGCCGCAAAGGTGCGCCCCGGGATGCGGCCCAGCCATTCGCTGGCCACCCGCAGCGCCAGTGCGTCCAGGGTCTGCGCGCTCGGCTCGGCGTCGGCGGGCAGTGGCTGCACCACCGCATAGCGGGTGAACTCCGCATGCCGCTCCCACTTCAACGAGAACTCGCCGCAGCGCAGGCGCAGGAAGTTGGCGTTCAGTGCGTCGGCGGCCAGGGCGTGCTGGCCGGGCAGGCGCTGCAGATGGGCATGCTCGTCGGCCCGGCTGACGCCGTCATTCAACACGGCGACGTGGACGATGACTGCCGGCAGCCGGATGCGCGCCGGCGGCCGGGCATGCACTTCGTTGTGCAAGGCCAGGCGAAGGCTGTCGTCGGGAGGTAGCAGGCTGTCTTCGTTCATGGTCCCAGGCTAGTGCGTAGAGATGGCGGCAGGCCGTCTCGATAAACTTTCAGGCTTCGTACTTCAACAGGCGGCGGCTTCCGTCTTCAATATGCAAGCTTCATTCCCGGCTGTGGTCATCAGCGGCACCGGCCTGTACCGCCCGCCCCATGTCATCACCAATGCCGAACTGGTCGAGGCGTTCAATGCCTATGCCGACCTGCAGAACGCGGAGCACGCCTCGGCGATAGCCGCCGGCGAGCGAGCTGCGCTGACGCATTCCAGCGTCGAATTCATCGAGAAGGCGTCGGGTATCAAGCAGCGCTATGTCATCGACAAGGCCGGCGTGCTGGACCCGACGCGCATGTACCCGCGCTTCACGCCGCGCGGGGACGACGAGATCTCATTGATGGCCGAGATTGCCGCCGACGCCGCGCGCAAGGCGCTCGAGCAGGCCGGCAAGACCGGCGCCGACATCGATGCCGTGCTCTGCTCCAGCGCCAACATGCAGCGCGCCTACCCGGCGATGGCCGTCGAGATCCAGCAGGCGCTGGGGGCCGGCGGCTACGGCTTCGACATGAACGTGGCCTGCTCGTCGGCCACCTTCGCGCTGGAACAGGCCTTCAACGCGGTGCGTTCAGGTGCGAGCAAGTGCGTGCTGGTCGTCAATCCCGAGATCACCTCGGCCCACCTGGAATGGCGCGACCGCGACTGCCACTTCATTTTCGGCGACGTCTGCACGGCCGTCATCGTCGAGCGTGCCGAGACCGCCACCGGTGCCGACCAGTGGGAGATCCTCGGCACCCAGCTCGCGACGCAGTTCAGCAGCAACATCCGCAACAACTTCGGCTTCATGAACCGCGCCGAGGACCGCGACCCGGACGACCGTGACCTGACCTTCTATCAGGAGGGCCGCAAGGTCTTCAAGGAAGTCGTGCCCATGGCCGCCGCTCACATCGAGGCCCACCTCGGCAAGCTCGGTCTGGAGCCGGCGCAGATGGCCCGCTACTGGCTGCATCAGGCCAACCAGGGTATGAACCAGCTCGTCATCAAGAAGCTCGTCGGCGCCGACGCGGGCAGCAATGTTGCGCCGCTGATCCTCGACGAATATGCCAACACCGCCTCGGCCGGCTCCATCATTGCCTTCCACCATCACCGCGGCGACCTGAGTGCCGGAGACACCGGCGTCATCTGCTCCTTTGGCGCCGGCTATTCCATCGGCAGCGTCGTCGTCAAGAAGCGTTGACGGCGCAACGAAAGCCCCAGCGTCCAAGGAAAGTGAGCGGGAGGTGAATCTTCGCCACTCCATGACACCGCGTTCCGCAGGGCATCCGCTATCGTGCGGCCCCGCGGCGACCCTCGCCGCCGTCACCACAGGAGCGTTTCATGATGTTGCGTCCCGGCCGAATTGTGCTTTGCTGCCTGCTGGCCGCCTTCACGCCGGCGGTGTTGGCCCAGGAGTTGCCGCGCAAGCAGTTCGAGGTCCGCGTTGAGGAGACCGGCACCCGCCTGGGCCGCACCGCGATGCGCTCGAGTTTGCCGTTGAACCGGCGCTATGCCGAGCTGGACGACGCTGAGAAGGCGCAGCTGAGGGCCAACTACGAAGGCATGCCCGCCGCCGACGAGCCGCCGTTTCCCGCTCAGGGCCTGTTGCCGATCTTCAACGCGCTCCATGAGGGTATGGACAAGCTTGGCGCCGTTGGCGAGATAACCCTCGTCGCCGATGTGGACACCGAAGGCAAGGTGCGGCATGTGGACGCCTTCGGCTCGATCAACCCGGACTTCGCCCGCTTCGCGTCGCGAGTGCTGACGGCCACGCCGTTCAAGCCGGGCGTCTGCGCCAGCAAGCCCTGCAACATGCAGTATGTGCTGAGGATGGCGTTCTCCAGGATCTGACCGAGGCCGAGCCGGACCGGGGCATCGGCTATCGTGCCGCCATGAGCGATATCAGCTTCTTCTGGCACGACTACGAGACCTTCGGCCGCGTCCCGCGGCGTGATCGCCCGGCCCAGTTCGCCGGCCTGCGCACCGATGCAGAGCTCAACGAGATCGGCGAGCCGCTGATGCTGTATTGCCAGCCCGCGCCCGACTACCTGCCCGACCCCGAGGCCTGCCTGCTGACCGGCATCCTGCCGCAGCACTGCCTGCAGCGCGGCGTGCCGGAGCACGAGTTCGCCTCCGCCATCGAGACGGTGCTGGCCACGCCTGGCACCATCGGCGTGGGCTACAACAGCATCCGTTTCGACGACGAGGTCACGCGCCACCTGTTCTGGCGCAACCTCATCGACCCCTACGGCCGTGAATGGCAGAACGGCTGCGGCCGCTGGGACCTGCTCGACGTCGTGCGCTGCGCCTATGCACTGCGGCCCGAGGGCATCGAGTGGCCCAAGCACGAGGACGGCCGCCCCAGCTTCAAGCTCGAACACCTGACTGTTGCCAACGGCGTGGCCCACGAGGCGGCTCACGATGCGCTGTCCGACGTTCGGGCCACCGTGGCTTTGGCGCGCAAGCTGCGCCAGGCCCAGCCCAAGTTGTGGGACTTCTGCGTCAGGCTGCGTGGCAAGCAGGCGGTGTGGGACGAAATCGGCGTCGGCAAACCTTTCCTGCATATCTCGGGCATGTATGCGCCCGAGCGCGGCTGCATCGCCGTGGTCTGGCCTTTGGCACCCCATCCGACCAACAAGAACGAGCTGATCGTCTGGGACTGCGCGACCTCGCCGGAAGAGCTGCTGTCGCTCAACGCCACCGCCATCCGCGAGCGCATGTTCAGCAAGCAGGAGGCGCTGCCGGAGGGCGTCACTCGGCTGCCGATCAAGACCATCCATGTCAACAAGAGCCCCATCGTCATCGGCAATCTGAAGACGCTGCAGCCTGCGATGGCCGAGCGCTGGGGCCATGACATCGAGGCCCAGCTCGTCCACGCGCGGCTGCTGGCGGCGAAGGGCCGGCTGTTGGACGGCCTCTGGGCCGATGTGTTCCAGCGCGAGCCGTTCGAGGCGGCCGATGTGGACGAGGACCTTTACGGCGGCTTCATCGGCAACGATGACCGTCGCGCGCTCAACCGCGTGCGCGCCACGCCGCCGGAGCAGCTGGCCGAGCGCGCCGCCCAGGGCAAGCTGGCCTTCCAGGACGGCCGGCTGGACGAGCTGGTGTTCCGCTGGCGCGCGCGCAATTTCCCGACCACGCTTTCCACCGAAGAGGCGGCGCGCTGGCAGGCCCACCTGACCGCGCGTCTGCACCAAGGGGAGGGCGGCGCCCAGACGCTGGCAGACTTCATGGAGCGCATCGACCAATTGGGCGAGGCGGCCGATGAGCGCGGCGAGGGCATCCTGTCGGCGCTGTATGACTATGCCGAGCAGATCGCACCCTGACCCCGGATCGCAGTGCGGTGCGGGCTTAACCAGCGTGATCAGCGTCATGGCCGAAAGCCGGCAGTCCTGCGATAGTCGGGCCTAGAAGATCGACTCGGAGACCCTCATGAGCAGCGCCGCCCCCGAACGTAACGAGGACCCCACCGCCGCCCGCCTGCGTGCCTTGCTGGTACGCGCGCCCACCGCCGTCGCCTTCATCGCCGGCCAGCGTTTCGAGGTTGTCAGCGAGGAGTTCAATCATCTTTTCGGCTTTGGCGACGACTGCGACCTGTGCGGCCAGGGCACGCGCGTGGTCCACACGACCGACATGGCGCACACGGCGTTCAGCGAGCGTGCCGCCGCAGCCTTTGCGGCCGGCCGGCCGCTGGACGAAGAGATCGAGTACGTCAAGCGCGACGGCCACCGCTTCTGGGGCCGGCTGCAGGCCACGCCAGTGCACTGGGAGGCGCCGGCCGGCGAGGCCCTGTGGATCGTCGAAGATGTGACGGCCGCGCGCTCCCAGCGTCTGCAGCCCACCTGGACGGCCAAGCACGACGCCGTCACCGAGTTGGCCAACCGGCGCGAGTTCGAGCGCCGCCTGGGCGAGCATGTCGGCAGCCGCCGTAACGAGCCGGTGTCGGTGCTGTGGCTGGACGTGGACAGGTTCGGCGACGTCATCAAAGACATGGGCAGCGAGGTCGGCGACCATTTCCTGTACGGCCTTGGGCAGATGCTGAGCAGCAAGGTGAGGGCGTCGGACCTGGTCGCGCGGCTGGAGGATGACCATTTCGCCATCCTGCTGCCCGATTGCGACCAGCACTACGCCCAGATCATTGCCGAGAAGGTTCGCTCTGCCGTGGCCGGCTACCGACTGCGCTGGGGCCTGCACCGCACGCGGGTGAAGGCGTCGCTGGGCGTCGTGCAGATCGACGCAACGCTGACGACGCTGGATGCCGTGCTGGGCGCTGGCGCGCTGGCCTGCACCGAGGCCAAGGCGGCGGGCGGTGACAGCGTGCGGGTGTTCGTCTCGGCCGGCGGTTTCGAGGAACTGGCGGGCTGATTTCACGTTCGGGCGGGCGGCGCTCCCCGGAAATGCGGGGGTTTTCGCCGAATGTTCTAAAGTTCGCTTCACCCCGGCCGATGTAGCGGCTAGAGCGTTTGAAAGCTGAGTCCTGATGAACGTCGCCATGTCCACCGCCCTGTCCGGCATCTCTGCCGCGAACGAGCGCCTGCGTGCCTCGGCGTCCAACATCGCCAACTTGGCGGCCGGCAATCAGTCCCGCCCCAGTGTCGAGCCGACGAACGTCGACAAGATCCCCCAGCGCGAGGTCAACCCGGCCAATGAGGTGGTGGAGCAGCAGTCTGCAGCCTATGCCTTTGTCGCCAACCTGAGGGTGCTGCAGACGCAGATCAACACCACCGGCGCGCTGCTGGACATCAAGGCCTGAGCGGCGCGGCGTCACCAGCGATACAAGCGGCCTCGGGCCGCTTTTTCTTTATCTGCCAACTTTTTTCACCCCGCGCGTGAAGGCGCGGCGCATGGCGAGGCCGGGCGCGCGGCGAGCGGCAAGCTGGGCATGGGGCATGGCGCGTCGGAGTGGTCGCCCATTCGGCATACCGCTTTCAAGCGACGCACCCCACCGCCCCGAGCAACTGCTGGACATCCGCGATGACAGCCAGGCCAGCCTGATCGCCGCGGGCGTAGCATCCGCGCCGCGCCGCGGCGCAATGGCGCGCGCCTTGCAAACCCCGCCCGTGATCGTTGCCGGTGCGGCCTTGCCGCGGGCGCAAAGAGAGGCTGAAGCGAGCGCCGCCGCTGTGACCGACCAGACCGGCCCGCGACCGACCCGCCACCCTTTAGGCGGGCGCCTCGGTCCATCTGCGCGGTGCGCAGGGCCAAACGGTGCTGATGCAGGCCGCGCTGGCGCTAGGGCACGGCGACCTGATCGACGCGTTGCGCCAACCGCGGCGCACACAAAAAAGCCCGCCGGGCTGCGCGCGGCGGGCTGGCTCTGCAAGCCTCAGGCTCAGGCTGCCACGGCCTTGGCGGCGTCTGCGTATTCCTCGATCTGGTCGAAGTTCAGGTACTTGTAGATGGCCGCGCCGTCCTTGTTCACGACGCCCATGGCCTCGTGGTACTCCTGCACCGTCGGGATGTGGCCCAGCTTCGAGGCAATGGCCGCCAGCTCGGCCGAGGCGAGGAACACGTTGGTGTTCTTGCCCAGGCGGTTGGGAAAGTTGCGGGTCGATGTGGACACGACCGTCGCGCCCTCGCGCACCTGGGCCTGGTTGCCCATACACAGGCTGCAGCCCGGCATTTCGGTGCGTGCGCCTGCCGTGCCGAAGGCAGCGTAGTGGCCTTCCTTGATCAGCTCGCTTTGGTCCATCTTGGTGGGCGGTGCCACCCACAGCTTGACCGGGATGTCGCGCTGGCCACCCAGCAGCTTGGCGGCGGCGCGGAAGTGGCCGATGTTGGTCATGCACGAACCGATGAAGGCCTCGTCGATCTTGGTGCCGGCGACTTCGGACAGGGTCTTGGCGTCGTCCGGATCGTTGGGACAGCAGAGGATGGGTTCGTGGATGTCGGCCAGGTCGATCTCGATGACGGCGGCGTACTCGGCGTCCTTGTCGGCTTCCAGCAACTCGGGCTTGGCGAGCCAGGCCTCGACCTTCTCGATGCGGCGCTGCAGGGTCTTCGCGTCGGCATAGCCGTCGGCGATCATGTTCTTCACCAGCACGCCGTTGCTGGTGATGTATTCCTTGATCGGCTCGGGGTTGAGCTTGATCGTGCAGCCGGCCGCCGAGCGCTCGGCGGAGGCGTCGGACAGCTCGAAGGCCTGTTCGACCTTCAGGTCCGGCAGGCCTTCGATCTCGAGGATGCGGCCCGAGAACACGTTCTTCTTGCCGGCCTTGGCCACGGTCAGCAGGCCGGCCTTGATGGCGTAGAGCGGAATGGCATGCACGAGGTCGCGCAGCGTCACGCCCGGCTGCATCTGGCCCTTGAAGCGAACGAGCACGGACTCAGGCATGTCCAGCGGCATCACGCCGGTGGCAGCACCGAAGGCCACCAGGCCCGAGCCAGCGGGGAAGCTGATGCCGATGGGAAAGCGCGTGTGCGAGTCGCCACCGGTGCCGACCGTGTCGGGCAGCAGCAGGCGGTTCAGCCAGCTGTGGATGACTCCGTCACCCGGGCGCAGCGAGACGCCGCCGCGGTTGCTGATGAAGGCGGGCAGCTCGCGGTGGGTCTTGACGTCCACCGGCTTGGGATAGGCGGCGGTGTGGCAGAAGGACTGCATGACCAGGTCGGCCGAGAAGCCCAGGCAGGCCAGGTCCTTGAGCTCGTCGCGGGTCATTGGGCCGGTAGTGTCCTGCGAGCCGACGGTCGTCATCTTGGGCTCGCAATAGGTGCCGGGCCGAACGCCCTGGCCTTCCGGCAGGCCGACGGCGCGGCCGACCATCTTCTGCGCCAGCGTGAAGCCGGCCTTGGTTTCAGCCGGCAGCGACGGCAGGCGGAACAGCGTGGACGCGGGCAGACCGAGGAACTCGCGTGCCTTGGCGGTCAGCGAGCGGCCGATGATGAGGTTGATACGACCGCCTGCACGCACTTCGTCGAACAGCACATCGCTGCGCAGCTTGAACTCGGCAACGGTCTCGCCGTTCTTGACCAGCTTGCCGTCGTAGGGCAGCACGTCGATGACGTCGCCCATCTCCAGCTTGCTGACGTCGACTTCGATGGGCAGCGAGCCCGAGTCTTCCTGCGTGTTGAAGAAGATCGGCGCGATCTTGCCGCCCAACGTGACGCCGCCGAAGCGCTTGTTCGGCACGAAGGGGATGTCCTGGCCCGTGGCCCAGACCACCGAGTTGGTGGCCGACTTGCGCGAGGAGCCGGTGCCGACGACGTCGCCGACGTAGGCCACCAGATGGCCCTTGGCCTTGAGGTCCTCGATGAACTGCATCGGGCCGCGCTTGCCGTCTTCCTCCGGCTTGAAAGCCGCGTCGGCGCGCGTGTTCTTCAGCATCGCCAGGTAGTGCAGCGGGATGTCCGGGCGGCTCCAGGCGTCGGGCGCGGGCGACAGGTCGTCGGTGTTGGTCTCGCCGGGCACCTTGAAGACGGTGACGGTGATCTTCCTGTCGACTTCCGGACGCGAGGTGAACCACTCGGCGTTGGCCCAGGACTGCATCACTTCCTGAGCCTTGGCGTTGCCCGCCTTGGCCTTGGTGGCGACGTCGTTGAAGAAGTCGAACATCAGCAGCGTCTTCTTCAGGCCTTCGGCCGCGACGCCGGCGACTTCGGCGTCGTCCAGCAGTTCAATCAGCGGATGCACGTTGTAGCCGCCGACCATGGTGCCCAGCAGCTCGGTCGCCTTGGCCTTGGAGATGAGGCCCACGCTGAGGTCGCCGTGGGCGACCGCCGCCAGGAACGAAGCCTTGACCTTGGCAGCATCGTCAACGCCCGGGGGCACGCGGTGGGTCAGCAGGTCCAGCAGAAATTCGCCTTCGCCGGCCGGCGGCGCCTTGATCAGCTCGATCAGCTCGGCCACCTGCCTGGCTTCCAGGGGCAGGGGCGGAATGCCGAGGGCGGCGCGTTCGGCAACGTGTTGGCGGTAGGCGGTGAGCATGGGAGAACTCCTGAAACGGGGGAACGAAAGGATTCAGGCCTTGGGCGCGATGAGGCGCAGGCCCTTGAAATAATCACGAAAGAAAGCGGCGTCGTGGGTGATCAGACCCTGGCATTGCAGCAGGGCATGGGCGCCGATGAGGAAGTCGGGGACGGTGCGCTTGACGTCGTGTGAGGTGGCGCTGGCCGGCAGCCGCTGGCGGTAGCGCCGCTGCATCTCGCCGGCGCGCAGCGCGGCGCGCAATTCCAGCGGCGAGAAGCCGATCCCGATGGCTTCCAGCGTCTCCAGGACGATGTCGCTGTGCCCCAGGCCGGCCACCACCTCGCTGACGACGACCTCGCAGGCCACGACCGGGCCGGTCGACAGCGCGCTGCGCAGCAGCCGCTCGGCCTCATCCGCGGAGGGCCCGTCGCCGATGTAGTCGACGAGGATGGAGGTGTCGACTGCAATCACGCAGTCTCGTCCGGTGGGGGGTAGGGATCGCCCGGGGCGCGACCGCGCAGTTCGCGCATGACGTCGTCGGTCGTCGTGCCGGCCGGCAGCTTGATGCGGCCGCGCATCTTGGACAGCGCATCACCGACGTCCTTGCGCAGGATGATCCGGCCGCCGTCCAGCTCGACCTTGAGCGTCGTGCCCTTGGTCAGCCCGAGGGCATCCCGGACGGCCTTGGGCAGGGTGATCTGCCCACGTTCGGCAACAGTGGCTTCCATGGCGCCTCCAGCGGCTGAGTCGCCGCGAAGGCGCCGGCTCAGGTATGCATCAGAAAGTATGCATTCATTCTACATACCGAAGGGGGTCGCTTCAACCCGGATGCCTCAGTTGGCCGCTGGTGCGATGCCAAGGCTGCTGCGGGCGGCAGCGGCCGCCTGGGCCTCGGGATCGTTGATCAGCGCGGCCTTGGCCGCGGCCATCAACTTCGCTTGCTCGGGGTGAATGCACTCGTCCACCAGGCGCTGGCCGATCTTGGTATCCAGCAACATGGACTTGTTGGCAATCTGGATCATCAGCGTGCGGCCGGTCACGTCTTCGAGGCGCAATGCGCCGGTGGATGACAGCACCGGCTTCATCGTGAAAAGCTGTTTTTGCCAGGCCACATTGACGTAGCCGGCAACTTTGGGGTGCTTGTCGATGTGGATGCTCTGTTTGAACTCGCAGGCGTAGTCGCCCAGGTGTGCGCGCTCGGACGCGGCCAGTTGCGCTTCGTCGGCGTCGACGAGCACCGGCTCCGGCAAGACTTCGGCGGCCTTTTTGGCGAGCGGCTTGGCCGCAACCGCCTTGGCCTTGACCGCAGGCTTGACGGGCTTGGCAGGGGCGGTCTGCGCCAGGGCGGGCAGGGCGGCGCAAAGGATCAGGGCAGCGGCGCAGCCGCGAAGCGAGGAGAACAGCATCGGGTATGTCGGGTGGGGAGGTGAAGTTGGCGGGGGCGGCGCATGGTGGCCGCAATCCGGCCACGCAGCGGTGAACAGTTGTTGGCATTGTCCGGCGTGCCGCACGCTCCCTTCGCTCCGTGCTTTACCCGATGGATACGGGGAAAAACGCCGATCGGGCTTCGGCCGGCAGCGTGCACCCCGTGCGTTGTGCGCGTTCCAGCACGGTCCAGAAATAACGATAACTGGCGCGGTCGTGCAATCGGTCACGGAAGGAAATCGGCGCCCAGTGCCGGCTTTGCGCCGCCAGCAGCAGTTCGGTCGCCTCCGCGATCTCGTCGGGGGCCGGCGCGAAGGCGTCGACGATCGGGCGGATCTGGTCGGGGTGGATGCTCCACATGCGCAGGTAGCCGAACTCGCGCGCGCCCCGGCGGGCGGCGCCGGCCAGGGCGGCGGCATCGCGGAACTCGGTGACGACGCAGTGCGACGGCGTCTTGCCGAAGGCATGCGCGGCGGCGGCAATCTCCAGCTTGGCGCGCACGACGAGCGGATGTTCGAACTGTCCGGGCAGTTCCATCGCGGCCTTCGGGATGGCGCCGCCGTGGGCGGAGACGAAGTCCATCAAGCCGAAGGACAGCGACTCGATGCGCGGGTGCGCGGCGATACGAAAGACGTCGCGCAGCGCGCCGTGGGTTTCGATGAGGACCTGTAGCGGCAGCTTGGGCCGGGCGTGGTGCTCGCAGGCGGCGTCGATGGCGGTCACGGCCCGGTCCACCTCTTCGGCACTGTCGGGCTTGGGAATCATCAGATAGGCCAAGCTTGCGCCGGCCTTGGCGATCAAGGTGTCGACATCCGCGTCGAACGCTCCATGGCCGAAGGGGTGCACGCGTGCGCCGACGCGACCGAAGCGGTTGGCCGTGCTGGTCGCGAGGTCGGCGATCAGCAGGGCATGTTCTGCCTCTCCGCCGACCGGGGCGCCATCCTCTGCATCCAGCGTGATGTCGAAGACGGGGCCCAGCTCGGACTGCAGGGCCAGGCTCTTGCGCATGCGCGCCTCTACGCCGCAGTAGTGGTCGACGACCGGCAGCGCGGCACGCGGTGCTTCACTGCCGAACAAGGCCTCGCGGGGATGGATAAGGGCGGTCATCACGCCACTGTACTCAGCGCAGAAGACGCAACAGTGTGATGGCGGTCGCGGATTCGCCACGGTCTGGGGTGCCCATGCACTGTCATATCTGGGCCATGCGTGACAGCATCAGTGCTCACCGACACGCGGAGACAACGCATGATCAAGCTTGAGTCCCTCAGCTGTTCCACCCGCCTGGCCTTGCAGACCTTCGGCGCGGTGCTCGGCGTGCTACTGGTGGCCAGCTTCCTGCTGTTCTCGGAGCGTGCTCTCATCATGAACGAGCGCCAGCAGGCGGTCCGTCAGGCGGTGGAGGCGGCGCATGGTGTCGTCGCGCATTTCCACGCCCAGGTGGCTGCCGGCAAGCTCGCCGAAGACGACGCCAAGAAGGCGGCGCTGGCCGCCGTGAAGGGCCTGCGCTACAGCGGCAACGAGTACTTCTGGATCAACGACAACACGCCGGTCATGGTCATGCACCCGATGAAACCGGAGCTCGACGGCAAGCCGCTGTCAGCCAGCAAGGACCCGACAGGCAAGGCGCTGTTCGTCGAGATGGTCAACATCGTGAAGGCGCAGGGCGGTGGCTTCATCCCCTATATGTGGCCCAAGCCTGGCAGCGACCAGCCCGTGCCGAAGGAGTCTTACGTGAAAGGGTTTGCGCCCTGGGGTTGGATCATCGGCTCGGGCGTCTATGTCGACACCGTCAACGATGCCATCCTGCAGCGCGTCTGGAAGGTGGGCCTGGGCGTGCTGGCCCTCGTCGCCGTACTGCTGACGCTGGGGATGGCGATCACGCGCAGCATCACCCGACAGTTGGGCGGCGAACCTGCCACGGTCAACGCGATCACGCGCCGGCTCGCCGAGGGGGACCTGAGCGTCGACATCGACCTGAAAAGCGGGGACCGCGCCAGCGTCATGCAGGGAGTAAGCGCCATGCGTGACAGCATGGCCAGCATCGTGCGGCAGGTGCGCGATGGCTCTGAATCGGTTGCCAATGCCAGTTCCGAGATCGCCTTGGGCAACCAAGACCTGAGCGCCCGTACTGAAAGTCAGGCCAGCGCGCTGCAGCAGACGGCGGCGTCCATGGAGGAACTCGGCACGACCGTGCGCAACAACGTCGACAACGCGCAGCAAGCCAACCAGTTGGCGAAGAACGCCTCCCATGTGGCGGCCGAGGGCGGTCAGGTCGTCAAGCAGGTGGTCGACACGATGAAAGGCATCAACGACAGCTCGCGCCGCATTGGAGACATCATCTCGGTCATCGACGGCATCGCTTTTCAGACCAACATCCTGGCACTCAACGCTGCCGTCGAGGCAGCGCGGGCGGGTGAGCAGGGTCGGGGCTTCGCGGTCGTCGCGGGCGAGGTGCGGCTGCTGGCCGGCCGCAGCGCCGAAGCGGCGCGTGAGATCAAGAGCCTGATCTCGCAGAGCATGGAGCGGGTCGACCGTGGCAACACGCTGGTCGACCAGGCCGGCGCGACGATGGACAGGGTGGTCAGCAGCATCCAGCGCGTGACCGACATCATGGGCGAGATCAGCTCATCGAGCGCCGAGCAGAGTTCCGGCGTGTCCCAGGTTGGCGCTGCGGTCATGCAGATGGACCAGGCCACCCAGCAGAACGCCGCGATGGTGGAGGAGATGGCCGCCGCTGCGGATGGCCTGAAAGTGCAGGCGCAGCACCTGGTGGAGACGGTGTCGACCTTCCGACTTCCAGCCGCGCGCTGAGCTGGCCCCGCCCACCAAAAAAAGGCCTCCCGAGGGAGGCCTTCGCTATCTCCTGGCTTGCTTACAGCAGGTGCTTGACGCCGTCCTGCTCGTCCGTCAGTTCCTTCAGCGTCTTGTTGATGCACTCCTGCGAGAAGGCGTCGATCTCGATGCCTGGCACGATCTTGTACTCGCCGCCTTCGCAGGTGACCGGGTAGCCAAACATGACTTCCTTCGGGATGCCGTATTCGCCGTTCGACGGGATGCCCATCGTGACCCACTTGCCGTGGGTGCCCAGCGCCCAGTCGCGCATGTGGTCGATGGCGGCATTGGCGGCCGAGGCCGCCGACGACAGGCCGCGGGCTGCAATGATGGCCGCGCCCCGCTTGCCGACGGTGGGCAGGAAGACCTCGCGGTTCCACTGCTCGTCGTTGATCAGCTCCTTCACCGACTGGCCGTCGATGGTGGCGTTGCGGTAGTCGGCATACATCGTGGGAGAGTGGTTGCCCCACACGGCCAGCTTCTCGATGGAAGCGACAGCCTTGCCGGTTTTGGCGGCCAGCTGGCTGGCGGCGCGGTTGTGGTCCAGGCGCAGCATGGCCGTGAAGTTCTTGGCCGGCAGGTCCGGGGCCGACTTCATCGCGATGTAGGCATTGGTGTTGGCGGGATTGCCCACCACCAGCACTTTGACGTTGCGCGAGGCCACGGCGTTGAGCGCCTTGCCCTGCGTCGTGAAAATGGCGCCGTTGATCGACAGCAGCTCGGCGCGCTCCATCCCCGGGCCGCGTGGGCGCGAGCCCACCAGCAGCGCGTAGTCGGTGTCCTTGAAGGCGGTCATCGGGTCGCTGTGGGCTTCAATGCCGGCCAGCAGCGGGAAGGCGCAGTCCTCCAATTCCATGATCACGCCCTTGAGCGCATTCTGAGCCTTCTCGTCGGGGATCTCGAGCAGTTGCAGGATGACGGGCTGGTCCTTGCCCAGCATCTCGCCGGAGGCAATGCGGAACAGCAGGGCATAGCCGATCTGGCCTGCTGCGCCGGTGACGGCGACGCGAACGGGTTTCTTGCTCATGGAGATCTCCGGGGACAGTTGATAAAGCTGACGTCGAGGGGCGCCAAGCGCGCCGCCTGAAGGCGGGCAAGTGTACGGGCATACCCTGTGCTGCAATGCGTCCATGCCCAAGTCGCCAGCCCCGCTGTACGAGCAGATTCGCCAGTTGATCGTGGCCGGCCTTGCGGCTGGCGAATGGCGGCCCGGTGACGCCCTGCCCAGCGAAGCGGCGCTGGCCGAGCGCTTCCATGCCAGTCCGGGCACGGTCAGGCGGGCGCTGGACGAGTTGAGTGCTGAACACGTCGTCGAGCGCCGCCAGGGGCGCGGCACATTCGTCGCCACGCACACCGCACCGCGCGATGCCTATCGCTTCCTGCGCCTGGTCGCCGACGACGGCGCGACCGGTTTCACGCGCGAACTGCTGCATTGCCGGCGCGCGCGCGCCACGGCGGAGACGGCGCGGGCGCTGCAACTGCGTACCGCCGAGCCGGTCATCGAGATCAGGCGGCTGCTGCTGCGCCGGGGTCGGGCCGTGGTGCTGGACGATCTGTGGCTGCCGCAGCGCCATTTCGAGGGCTTGAGCGTCGCAGTCATCAACGCCTATGCAGGCACGCTCTACGCGCTCTTCGAGGAGCGCTACCAGGTGCACATGGTCCGCGCGGAGGAGAAGCTGCGTGCGGTGTCCGCCGGTGCCGAGGCGGCGGAGCTGTTGGGCGTGCCGGACGGCGCGCCGCTGCTCAGCGTTGAGCGCGTGGCCTACACGTACGGCGACCGGGCGGTCGAACTGCGCCGCGGGCTCTACCACACACAAGCAGACCATTACCTCAACGAGTTGAACTGAAACTGACAATGCCGCAGTGCAGCACGCACGAAGCTGGGTCTTTGTCTCTGACCTAGAATCTTTCGGTTTCACATTGATTACGGGCTCGACATGGCGGAAAGCGCGAAAGCAAGACCGGTTTACCGAAATATTCACGTCACGCAGATCGTCAGCTATCGACTCCCGCCGGCCGGCATCGTTTCCATCCTTCATCGCATCAGCGGCTTCCTGTTGTTCCTGCTGCTGCCTTTCGTGATCTGGATGTTGGACACCAGCCTCAGCACGGAGATCTCGTTCGAGACCTTCACGAACGTCTTCGTGGCTGGCTTTGCCGGGATCCCTGGCTGGTTCGTCAAGCTGGTGACGCTGGGGCTGATCTGGGGTTATCTCTTTCACTTCATCGCCGGTGTGCGTCACCTGTGGATGGATGCAACCCACAGTGTCAGCAAGGCCCAGGGCCACAGCTCCGCGCTGGTCACGCTGATCCTCAGCACGCTGCTGACGCTGCTGCTGGGTGCCAAGCTGTTCGGCCTCTATTGAGCCCCCGAGGACAACAACAATGACTACATACGGTTCCAAGCGCATCGTCGTCGGTGCGCATTACGGCCTGCGCGACTGGCTCGCGCAGCGCATCACGGCCGTGCTGATGGCGGTCTTCACCGTCGTGCTGCTGGCCCAGGTGCTGATGCCCGGCGAGCTCGGCTACGACCGCTGGGCGGCGATCTTTTCCCAGCAGTGGATGAAGCTGCTGACCCTCGTGACCATCCTGTCACTCGCGTATCACGCCTGGGTCGGCATGCGCGACATCTGGATGGACTATGTGAAGCCCGTCGGCGTGCGATTGACGCTGCAGGTGCTCACCCTCGTGTGGCTTGTGGGTTGCGCCAGCTGGGCGATCCAGGTTCTGTGGAGACTTTGATGGCGCAGCTTGCGACCCGTAAGTTTGATGTGGTGATCGTCGGAGCCGGCGGCTCCGGCATGCGCGCCTCGCTGCAGCTGGCGCTGGCCGGCTTGAATGTGGCCGTGCTGTCCAAGGTCTTCCCGACCCGCTCGCACACCGTTGCCGCGCAGGGCGGCATCGGCGCCTCGCTTGGCAATATGAGCGAGGACAACTGGCACTATCACTTCTACGACACCGTCAAGGGTTCGGACTGGCTGGGTGACCAGGACGCCATCGAGTTCATGTGCCGCGAGGCGCCCAAGGTCGTCTACGAGCTTGAGCACTTCGGCATGCCCTTCGACCGCAATGCCGACGGCACCATCTACCAGCGCCCCCTTGGCCGCCACACCGCCAACTACGGCGAGAAGCCCGTGCAGCGCCCCTGTGCCGCGGCCGACCGCACCGGCCACGCGATGCTGCACACGCTGTATCAGCAAAACGTCAAGGCGCGCACGCAGTTCTTCGTCGAGTGGATGGCGCTGGACCTGATCCGCGATGCCGAGGGCGACGTGGTCGGCGTGACCGCGCTGGAGATGGAGACCGGCGAGGTCCACATCCTGCAAGGCAAGACCGTGTTGCTGGCCACCGGCGGCGCCGGGCGCATCTTTGCGGCCAGCACCAACGCCTTCATCAACACCGGTGATGGCCTGGGCATGGCGGCGCGCGCCGGCATCCCGCTGGAAGACATGGAGTTCTGGCAGTTCCACCCCACCGGCGTGCACAACGCCGGCGTGCTGTTGACCGAAGGCTGCCGTGGGGAAGGCGCCATCCTGCGCAATGCCGATGGCGAGCGTTTCATGGAGCGCTACGCGCCTACGCTGAAGGATCTGGCGCCGCGCGATTTCGTGTCCCGCTGCATGGACCAGGAGATCAAGGAAGGTCGCGGTTGCGGTCCCAACAAGGACTACATCAATCTCGACATGACCCACCTGGGCGCCGAGACCATCGCCAAGCGCCTGCCCTCGGTGCTGGAGATCGGCCACAACTTCGCCAACGTCGACATCACCAAGGAGCCGATTCCCGTGGTGCCGACCATCCACTACCAGATGGGTGGCATCCCGACCAACATCCATGGCCAGGTGGTGGCGCCCAAGAACGGCAACCCCAACGAGATCATCAACGGCCTGTACGCCGTGGGCGAATGCGCCTGCGTCAGCGTGCACGGCGCCAATCGCCTCGGTACCAACTCGCTGCTGGACCTGCTGGTGTTCGGCCGCGCCGCGGGCAACCACCTGGTGGCTGCCAACCTGGGCAAGCAGTCGCACAAGACCCTGCCGGCCGATGCATCGGACCGTTCGCTGGCTCGCCTGGCGCGGCTGGATGGCAGCAGCAGCGGGGAATACGCCCAGGACGTTGCCAACGACTTGCGCGCTGCGATGCAGCAGCACGCCGGCGTGTTCCGCACGCAGGCCATGCTCAACGAGGGCGTGAGCAAGATCGCGGCGATTGCGGACCGGGTCAGGAACATCACGCTCAAGGACAAGTCCAAGGTCTTCAACACGGCGCGTATCGAGGCGCTCGAAGTTGAAAACCTCATCGAGGCCGCCCAGGCCACCATCGTCTCGGCCGCCGCCCGCACCGAGAGCCGCGGCGCCCACACCGTCAACGACTACGGCGACACGCCGGCCCACCCCAACGGCCGCAACGACGAGCAGTGGATGAAGCACACGCTGTGGTATTCCGAGGGCAACCGCCTGGACTACAAGCCGGTCAATCTCAAGCCGCTGACCGTTGAATCGGTGCCGCCCAAGGTCCGCACCTTCTGACGGCCTGCCGACCAAGGACTCAACACATCATGAAGCGCACTTTCCAGATTTATCGCTACGACCCGGACAAGGACGCCAAGCCCTACATGCAGACCCTCGAGGTCGAATTGGACGGCTCGGAGCGCATGCTGCTGGACGCCTTGAACAAGCTCAAGGCCGTCGATCCCAGTTTGTCGTTCCGTCGCTCCTGCCGTGAAGGCGTCTGTGGTTCGGACGCGATGAACATCAACGGCAAGAACGGCCTGGCCTGCCTGACGAACATGCGCACGTTGCCGGGCACCATCGTGCTCAAGCCGCTGCCGGGCCTGCCCGTCGTGCGCGACTTGATCGTCGACATGACGCAGTTCTTCAAGCAGTACAACTCGATCAAGCCCTATCTCGTCAACGACAACGTGCCGCCCGAAACCGAGCGGCTGCAGTCGCCCGAGGAGCGCGACGAGCTCAACGGCCTGTACGAGTGCATCCTGTGCGCGAGCTGCTCGACGAGCTGCCCGAGCTTCTGGTGGAACCCCGACAAGTTCGTCGGCCCGGCAGGTCTCTTGCAGGCCTACCGCTTCATCGCCGACAGCCGGGACGAAGCGACAGCCGAGCGCCTGGACAACCTGGAAGATCCCTACCGCCTGTTCCGCTGCCACACCATCATGAATTGCGTGGATGTCTGCCCGAAGGGGCTGAACCCCACCAAGGCGATCGGCAAGATCAAGGAATTGATGGTCCGCCGCGCGGTCTGACGAGCGATGAGTGAAGTGGCTTCGATGATCGACGAACGCGCGCTGTCCAAGCTGCGCTGGCGTTGCCGTCGCGGCCTGCTCGAGAACGATCTGCTGATCGAGCGCTTTTTCAACCGCCACGCTGGCGGCATCAGCATCAACCATGCTGACGGACTGACTGCACTGATGGACCTGGGCGACAACGACTTGCTTGACCTGTTACTGCGCCGCAAGGAGCCCAGTGGTGAAATCGACACTGCTGCGGTGCGCGACGTTCTCGCTGAGCTGCGACCCTGACAACCGTTTCTTAAAGCCTCCCAAAGGACCGCACCATGACCCCGTCGGACGTGAAAGCCACCCTGTCGTTCTCAGACGGCAGCCCCTCGATGGACCTGCCCCTGTACAAGGGCAGCATCGGCCCGGATGTCATCGACATCCGCAAGCTCTACGCACAGACCGGCAAGTTCACCTACGACCCCGGCTTCCTGTCGACGGCCTCGTGCAATTCGACCATCACCTACATCGACGGTGACAAGGGCGAGCTGCTGTATCGCGGCTACCCCATCGAGCAGCTCGCGGTCAACTGTGACTACCTCGAGACCTGCTATCTGCTGCTGTACGGAGAGCTGCCGAACGAGGCCGAGAAGGCCAACTTCGAAGACCGTGTGATGCACCACACCATGGTCAACGAGCAGATGCAGTTCTTCCTGCGCGGCTTCCGCCGCGACGCTCACCCGATGGCCGTCATGACCGGCCTGGTGGGCGCGCTGTCGGCCTTCTATCACGACAGCACCGACATCAATAACCCCGAGCACCGCGAGATCGCAGCGATCCGCCTGATCGCCAAGATGCCGACGCTCGTGGCCATGGCCTACAAGTACACCATCGGCCAGCCCTACATCTACCCGAAGAACGACCTCAGCTACGCCGGCAACTTCATGCGCATGATGTTCGCCACGCCCTGTGAGGACTACAACCCCAACCCGGTGCTGGTGCGCGCAATGGACCGCATCTTCACGCTGCACGCCGACCACGAGCAGAACGCTTCCACGTCGACCGTGCGCCTGTGCGGTTCGTCCGGCACCAACCCCTTTGCGGCCATTGCGGCCGGTGTGGCCTGCCTGTGGGGCCCCGCGCACGGCGGCGCCAACGAGGCCTGCCTGAACATGCTCGGCGACATCCAGAAGAACCGAGGTGTGGCCCGCATCGGCGTCTTCGTCAGCAACGTAAAGGACAAGAACTAAGGCGTCAAGCTGATGGGCTTTGGCCACCGCGTCTACAAGAACTACGACCCGCGCGCCAAGCTGATGCGTGAGACCTGCCACGAGGTGCTGAGCGAGCTGGGCCTGGAAAACGACCCGCTGTTCGAACTGGCCATGAAGCTGGAGAAGATCGCGCTGGAAGACGAGTACTTCGTCGCCCGCAAGCTCTACCCGAACGTGGACTTCTACTCGGGCATCGTGCAGCGCGCCATCGGCATCCCGGTGCCGCTGTTCACGGCCATCTTCGCGCTGGCCCGCACGGTGGGCTGGATCGCCCAGCTCAATGAGATGATCGGCGACCCCGAGTACAAGATCGGCCGCCCGCGCCAGCTCTTCGTCGGCGCCAGCCCGCGCGACGTCAAGCCCATCGCCCAGCGCTGATCCGGCTCATGCCTCACCGCGAACCCCTCGGTCCCCGAGGGGTTTCTTGCTTCTGGAGACCCGATGACCCGACCTGAGATCCTGGTCCTTGGCAGCGTCAACCGCGACCTCATCGTGCACGCGCCACGCCTGCCGCTGCCGGGCGAGACGCTGCGCGGCCAGCGCTTCGGGTCTTGCCTGGGTGGCAAGGGCGCCAACCAGGCGGTCGCCGCGGCACGTCTGGGCGCACGGGTCGCGTTGGCCGCGCGTGTCGGCCTGCTGGAAAACGGCGCGGCCATGGTGGCGCAGCTAGCAGGCGAGGGCGTTGATACCCGCGCCATCGTCCAGCCTGCCGATGAGGTGCCAGGTGTTGCGCTGATCGTCGTTGGTGCGGAGGACGCCGAGAACCAGATCGTCACCGTCGCCGGCTCCAACGGCACGCTGCCGCTGGAACAGGTCGAGGCGCTGCGGCTCGACGGCCTGCTCTGGCTGGTCGCGCAGCAGGAGCTGCCGTTGCAAAGCATTGCGCGCGCCTTCCAGCGTGCCCGCGCCGCCGGCGTCAAGACCGCGTTGAACGCGGCGCCGTTCCGCGCAGGCAGCGAGAGCCTGCTGCCCCTGGTGGACCTGCTGGTCGTCAACTCGCTTGAAGCGCAGGCGCTGGTGACGACCCTTGGTGGCGCGGCCGCCGAACCTGTGGTGCTGGCGCAGACGCTGCGCGCCAAGGGGCCTGCTGCCGTGCTCGTGTCCCTCGGCGCCGACGGCCTGTGCTGGGTCGACGCCGACGGGCCGCGCCACGTTGCCGCGCGGTCGGTCAAGGCGGTCGATACCGTGGGCGCCGGTGACACCCTCGTCGGCGCTCTCATCACGGCGCTAGCCGAGGGTCAGCCGATTGCGAACGCGCTCGCCTTTGCCCAGGCTGCGGCGGCACTGGCCGTGTCTCGCGCCGGTGTGCAGGACGCGATGCCGCGCCGCGAGGAAGTCGAGCTGCTGCTCGCACAGAACAACTGATTCCCACAAGGAGAACGACATGTCCCAGACGCTGCTGCTGCCTCGTTGGCTTCTGACGATGAAGCCGGGCGAGCCCGTGCTCGACAACCACGCGCTGCTGATCGATGGCGAGCGCATCGCGGCCGTCGGCCCGCGAGCCGAGCTACTGGCGCAGTACCCGCAGGCCGAGCGCGTCGAGCTGCCCGAGCAGATCCTGATCCCGGGCCTCATCAACGGCCATGCGCACTCGGCGATGACGTTGCTGCGCGGCGTGGCCGACGACGTGCCGCTGATGGACTGGCTGCAGAACCACATCTGGCCGCTGGAGAAGAAGTGGGTCAGCGAGACCTGGACGTATCTGGGCAGCAAGCTCGCGGCCGCGGAAGGCTTGCGCAGCGGCACGACCTATATCAACGACATGTACTTCTTCCCGACCGCGATGGCGCGTGCCGCCGTGGACTCGGGCGTGCGTGCGGCGGTCTCGATGAACGTCATCGACTTCCCCACCGGATATGCGTCCGGCCCCGACGACTACATCACCAAGGGCATCGCCGCCTACGAGCAGTACAAGGGCGAGAAGCTGCTGGACTGGACCAGCGCGCCGCATGCGCCCTACACGGTGTCCGACGAGACCTTCATCAAGCTGCGCGATCTGGCCGAGAAGCTGGACATCCAGATGCACTGCCACATCCACGAAACGGCCGGCGAGGTCGAGGACGGTCTCAAGGCGCATGGCGTGCGACCCATCGAGCGGCTGGACAAGCTGGGCCTGTTCAGCGAGCGCATGGTGGCCGTGCACATGGTCCACCTCGACGAGGCCGAGATCGAGCTGATGGCCAAGAAGGGCGTGCACCTCGTCCACAACCCCAATTCCAATCTGAAGCTGGCCTCGGGCGTCATGCCGCTCAAGGCGCTCGAAGCGGCGGGCGTCAACACCATCCTCGGCACCGACGGCGCGGCCTCCAACAACCGCCTGGACATGTTCGGCGAGATCCGCTCGGCCGCGCTGCTGGCCAAGGGCATCACCGGAGACCCGACCGTTGCCTCGGCCCGCACGGCGCTGGAGATGGCCACCATCCGTGCCGCCAAGGCGATGGGCCGGGGCGATGACCTGGGCTCGCTGGAGGTCGGCAAGCTGGCCGATTGCGTGGCGGTGTCGCTGGACAGCATCGAATGCCAGCCGGTCTACAACGCGGCCGCGCAGCTCGTCTATGTGGCGGGCCGCGAGCAGGTCAGCAACGTCTGGGTCGGCGGCCGGCAGGTGCTGCGCGACCGCCAGCCAACGACTATCGACGTGCCCGCCCTGCTGGCCGAGGTGCGCGATGTGGTCGGCCGCATGCAGGCCGGCTGACTCAGAACTGCAGCCGCGCGCCCACGCGGTACTGCCGCCCCAGCACGTCGTACAGGAAGGGGTTGATGCCATAGCCCGTGCCCGTCTGCGGCGCGGCGACCGGATCCACGTCGGTCAGGTTGTCGACCTTGAAGTACACGCTCAGATTCCTGTTGAGCTTGTACGAGCCGCCGATGTCCCAGTAGAACGCGCCCTTCATCTGGTTGTTCAGGATGGTCGGGCGGGTGACGGTCGAGACCGGGCAATTGGTCCGGCACTCGATGTACTCGTTGCTGTAGACGCCGTCACTGATCCAGCGCTGCGAGAGCGTGAAGCTGGCCGTGTCGCTCTCCCAGGATTGCGAGAACTGGCCCTTCCACTTGGGCGTGTTGCCGAGGTTGACGCCGGCGGCCTCGCTCGGGATGGTGCCGACGACGCCGGAGTTGGTCACGAAGGTCTTGGTGTGCGTCGCCAGGCCGCGCAGCGTGACGCTGCCGGGCAGGCCCAGGCCGGCCAGGTTGAACCGGTAGAGGCCTTCCAGGTCGAAGCCCTTGTTGCGCATCGACGCGAGGTTGAAAGCCTGCAGCGTCACGTATTTGGTGGCGCTGACGAGGTCCATCGCCGCGCAGATCTCCTGGTTGCCGGCGTTGCACAGGTCCACCTCCTGCTGCGCGGTCAGCGAGGAGATGACGTCGTCGACCTTGATGTCGAAGTAGTCCACCGACGCGCTGAAACCCGGCGCCCACTTGGGCTGCGCCAGCACGATGCCCAGCGTGGTGTTGCGGCCAATCTCCGGGCGCAGCTGCGTGTTGCCGACGGTGCGCTGCTGGACGGTCAGCGTCGTGCCCTGGTGGTTCACCGTGTTGTTGACGACCAGCGGCGCGGCGTACAGCTCGCTGAGGTTGGGCGCACGCACGTCCTTGGACGTGACCGCGCGCAAGCGCAGGCCGTCGATGCCGGTCTTCCAGGTCGCGCCGAGCTTCCAGCTGTCGACGTTGCCGGAGGTGCTGTAGTCGGTCTGTCGGCCCGCGATGTTGAAGCTGGCTTCGCCCAGCGTGGCGGACTTGAACAGCGGCAAGTTCAGCTCCAGGAAGGCTTCCTTCACGTGGTAGGCGCCCTTGGCGTTGTGGTAGTTGCCGGCGTACCAGTTGTTGCCGATGGCAGTATTGAGCAGCGGGTCGGCGGGGTACTGGGGCGTGTTGGGCGTTTCGGGGAAGACGCCGTTGCCATAGGGGTCGCCGATCACGTAGTACTGCTCGCGACGCGCTTCGGCACCGAAGGCCACGGCCACGGGGCCGGCCCACAGCGAGAACGGCTCGCCGTTGATGTTGAAGGCGGCCACGGACTGGCGTTGGCGCGAGTGCTGGTGCGGGCCGTTGGCGGGTGCGATGTAGGCCCAGGCGGCGGGGTCGATGGGCACTTCGCCGATGACGTTCAGCGGCACGCAGCCCGACGCCACGGCGGCCGGGTTGCGGCAGGTGATGCTGCCGTTGGGCGCGCGGATGGCGTCGATGGCGGCGTTGTAGCGCGCGTTCAGCGTCATGTTGGCCACGCGGATGTCGATGGTGTTCTGCGCGTGGGCGGCGTAAGCGTCATAGGTCCAGGGCTTGCCGAAGGCGTCGAACCTGCCGTTGGCACCTACCACCCCGCGGAGTTGCGTGCGCACGGGGTTGACCTCGATGTCTTTGGGGAAGATCGCGTTGGCCACGCCGTACTGAAAGCTGGTGACGTTGTTGGCGACGCAGCCCGCTTGAACGGATGCCGGCAGGAAGGGGTTGCTGCACTGAATGGTCAAGTTGGCGTTCTTGGCCGCGCCGGGGTTCGGCGTGAAGAGCGAATCGACCTTGCCGTAGTTCGCTGTGAAGAAGACTTCGTGGTCGTCGTTGAGTTCGAAGCTGCCGCGCGTGTAGGCCACCTGGCGCGTCATGTTCATGCCCAACGTGGTACCACCGCCGACGGTGCCGCTCAAATCGCCGCCGATGCAGAAGGGCGTGATGCAACCGGTGACGGCACCGGTGCCCGTGGGCATGCCGTTGGAGCCGTAGTTGAATTGGAACGGCACGCCGCCCTTGCCGAATGCGGTGCCCTGCAGCGGGCCGTTGGTGATGAGGCCGTACTTGGCATACTGGAACTGCTGGGCGTTCTCGATGGAGATGTATTGCGGCTTGCCGTCGTTGGTCTGTGCAATGGGGCGAACCTGGAAGGCCGGGTTCTTGAACCAGTCGCGGCCATTGGCGCCGGCGCCTCCAAAGCGCGGCGAGGGCACGCCCTTCTCGCGGCTGTACTCCGCGCTGGCCGTCAGGTGCGCGCGACCATCCAGAAAGCCGCGGCCCCAGGCGGCCTGCAGCGTCGCGTTCCTGTCATCGCCGTAGTTGGTCTGGCCACCCTCGACATTGGCCTTGATGCCGGTGAAGCGCGTGTCGGTGATGAAGTTGACGACGCCGCCGACGGCGTCCGAGCCGTAGGACGCCGACGCGCCACCGGTCACCACGTCCACCCGCTTGACCAGTAGCTGCGGGAACTGGCTCACGTCGGTCACGCCGGTCACGTTGGCGCCAACGACACGCTGGCCGTCCAGCAGCGTCAGCGTGCGGATGGGCCCGAGGCCGCGCAGGCTTAGCGAGCTCAGGCCCTGGATGCCGCTGCTGGTGCTGTTGGTGCTGGTGGTGCGACCGGTGCTGCCCTGCAGCGCGGGCAGTTCCGCGATGGCATTGAAGAGGTTGGGCTTGGCAGTCTTCTCCAGGTCGGCAGCCACCATGCGCGTTGTCGGCGTGGGCTGGGTGAAGCCGCGCGCGGAGATGCGCGAGCCGGACACGACGACCGGGCTGAGCACATTGGAGCCGGCGGCGGCAGCGTCTGATGGCGCCTCTGCGGCAGGGGCAGCTTGCGCGGACGGCCCAGCCGGTGCGGCTTCCTGGCTGCGGGCCGTCATCGACAGGCTGGCGCAGCTGGCGAGCACGGCGAGGTGGATCAAGGATCGGTGGCCGGGGGTACGCATGCAAGTTTCCTGGTTTCTTCTATCAGTTGGATAGCGCTATCCTGATCGTCCAAAAAAAGGGGGGTTGGCCCCTTTCATCGTTGGCAAGCGCCGCCGTCGACCCTCTTGAACCGTCCAGCATCGAGACGGGCCTGATTGGGATTGCGCTATCCTAAGGGTCGGATGACCCCTTCGGTATGCGGGATAACATGTAGCCATGCCCCCTCGCAAGCCTGCTTCAGCCGCGCCCCTTCGAAGTACGCGGGCCACCGGCCGGGTCACCTTGGCAGACGTGGCGGAGGCGGCGGGCGTCAGCCCCATCACTGTCTCGCGCGCCCTTCGTGGCGAGCGTGCGGTGGCCCAGGAGCTTTGCGAACGTGTGCAGGCCGCCGCCACCGCGCTCGGTTACGTGCCCGACCCGGCTGCTCGCGCGCTGGCGTCCAGCCGCAGCTCGCATGTCGCCGTACTCATCCCCAAGCTGAGCAACACGCTGTTCGTTGAGTTGCTGGATGCCGTGCAGAACAGCCTGGTGCCAGCCGGCTACCAGACGCTGATCGGCGTGACCCATTACGACGCGGGCGAAGAGGAGGCGGTGCTGCGCAGCTTCCTGGCGCACCGTCCGGCCGGGCTGATCGTCACGGGCCGCGACCGCAGCCCGCCGGCGGCGGCGCTGATCGACGGCAGCGGTGTGCCCTGCGTCCACGTGATGGAAGTTGCGACCGAGCCGGGCAGCTACAGCGTGGGCTTCTCCCAACGGCAAGCTGGCAGGGCCATCACCCAGCATCTGCTCGATTCGGGCCGCCGGCGCATCGCCTACGTCGCCGCCCAGCTCGACCCCCGCACGCTGGAGCGCGGCGAGGGCTACCAAGACGCGCTGACACAGGCCGGCATGGCCACGCAGGTGCGCAAGGTCGTGAGCGCCGAGCCTTCTTCCATGGCCCTGGGCGGCGCCATGCTGGAGCGGGTGCTGCGCGAGGCGCCGGACACCGACGCCATCTTCTTCTGCAACGATGACCTTGCCCAGGGTGCCTTGCTTGCCGCACTGCGCCTGGGGCTTGCGGTGCCGGGCCGCGTCGCGGTGGCGGGTTTCAACGACCTGCCCGGCAGCGACCAGATGGTGCCGCCGCTGACGACCGTGGCCACGCCGCGGCGCCAGATCGGCGAGCAGGCGGCGCAGATGCTGATGAAGCTGATGCGCGGCCAGCCGGTGGACCAGCCCAACCTGGACTTGGGCTTCCGGGTCGTGAAGCGGGCTTCAGCCTAACTCGACTTCCAGCCGGTATTCGCGGCCGGCTTCGATGTGGCGCACCAGGCCGTCGGCCAGCACCTGGCCGTCCAGCAGCACGCGAGCCCTGCCGGTGCGGCGTACCTGCAGCGTGAAGCGGGCGCCACGGAACTCTCGTTGCGCGTCAAGCCGGTTCCAGCCAGCGGGCAATTGCGGGTTCACCAGCAGCCCTTGCGCATGCCCGCGCAGCCCGCAGAGCCCTTCGATGACGCTGCGGTAGGCCCACGCCGCCGTGCCCGTGTTGAAGAGCTGGCTGGAGCGCCCGGCGGTGCGCGGGTACTGCCGGTGCGCGCCACGGTAGTAGTTCGGGATGAAGACCGGCAACTGGCCGCGCTGCCGCAGGTCGGCATCGTCCGGCCCCGGGATCATGCGGCGCAGCGCCTGCCAGGCGCGGTCGCCCTCCCCGGCGTCGTAGAGCGCATGGATGTAGAAGCTGGCCGCGTGGTTGTAGACGGCACCGTTCTCGGCCGAGCCCGGATGCTTCTGCGTGACGCGGCCGACGTCATCGCGCATGCCGGAGTAGGGTGGGGCGAACATGGCGATGCCGTGCGGCGTGTCGAGCTGTTCGTCGATGGCGGCGAACATCCTGGCGCGCTGCTCAGCGCTCGCAGCGCCGCTGAGCATGGCCCAGGACTGCGGGTTGAGATAGATGCGGCCCTCGAGGTCGCTGCTGACGCCGAAGACGACATCGTCGTCGGTGATGCCGCGGGCGAACCAGTCGCCGTCCCACATGTGGCGGTTGGCGGCGTCGTTCAACTGCTGCGCGGCAGC
Organism: Roseateles sp.; assembly: GCF_052436255.1. Taxonomy (GTDB): domain Bacteria; phylum Pseudomonadota; class Gammaproteobacteria; order Burkholderiales; family Burkholderiaceae_C; genus Pelomonas. The sequence continues at coordinate 82,032 of NZ_JBQVNP010000003.1, forward strand.
GCGCCAGCGGACGGCCGCCTCGGCGCGCCCGGCATCGGCGCTGATGCCGGCCCACAGCTTCATCGCATAGGCCGCCGCGACAGTCAGCCAGCCCGACACCCCGCGGCCCTTGTAGCCGACCATGTTCATCGGGTCGCACCAGTCGCCCTGGGCAATGAAGCTCAGGCCGCGCGCGTCGCGGTCCTGATGCAACCAGGCCATCGCCGCATCCAGCCGCTGCGCGACGGTCCGGTCGTTGACGGCTTCATCGAGCAACGCGAAGTCGCCGGTTTCGTCCAGGTAGGCCTGGAGGCACACCGGTAGCCAGACGCAATGGTCGGTGTGCGGCACCTGGTTGATGTACTTCAGCTCCGCGCCTTCGATCAGCAGGATGCCGTCGGGCATCGAGCCATTGGCCTCTTGCTGGCCCAAGGCATGGAGCAGCGCCGCGCGCGTGACGCTCGGCGCGATATAGGCCATGCCGAGGTTGTCCTGCAGGAAGTTGCGCGTCTGCGGGTCGGTGCTGAGCCGGTTGACGTCGCCGTGATAGAAAACCTGGCGCGGCAGCCAGTGGTTGACGAAACGGTCGAAGTCGGCGTCGGGCGTGGTGATGCGCAGGCAACCGCGGCCGCCGTCGATGTAGGCGGCGTAGGCCGTACGGGCGCGGGCGAAGCCGGTTTCGCTGAGGTAGGTCTCACGCACGCTGGCAATCTCGGCGTCGTCCAGTGCCGGGCCGAACAGGAATCGGTATGTATCGCTTTCGCTTGGCGCCAGTTCCAGCCGGTACTGCACGGTGGCGGCGGGTGTCTCGTAACGCGCATCGCCGCCTGCCAACTGCTCCACTTGCAAGGCGCTGGGGCGGTGCAGGCCGCCTTCGCCTTCGAACGCGCTCTGGCTGGCCTCCCAGGCGTGGGGCGGGCGCTCGCAGAGGAAATAGGTCTTGTCCTTGAGAGCCAGGTTCTTGAAGTAGTCGGCCACCTTCTGATAGGGCGTGACGCTGCTGGCCACGATGCCGCCAAGGTCGCTTCGGTATTCGGCCGACTGGTTCATCCACGACATGTAGCCGATGGGGAAATAGGGCACGACGCTGATCCGACGTGGCCGGCTGGAGAGGTTGGTTATGCACAGCTCCCACAGCTCGACGACATCCTCGGTCGGCAGGCCCAACGTCATTTCCACGCGCAGGCCGAGGTGCTCGACGGTCCAGCTCAGGTCATGCTTGCCGACGACGAAGCTGAAGCTGTCGAGCGCCGCCCGCACCGGCTCGTAAGGCGCCGAGAACAGCTCGTCCGTGTCCTCGTCCTTCACGTAGACGAAGCGCCCGGGGTGATGAGCGTAGTAGGCCTGCTCCGGCTGCATGAAGGTCTTGGCCTCCAGGTTGGGCGCGTGCGCGTACTTGGCCGGTTCGGGCTGCATGAACTGCGCGGTGGCATGGCCGCGGCAGGTCACCTGGATCATCATGCGGCGGTTCCAGAGGAAGCCGCCGGCCTTGGGCAGGACGGTCGGGCTGGTGAGCTCGCAGCGCTCGCCGCCGTGGATGTGACGAAGCATGGGCGTCAGGCCGGTGAAGTAGAGGATTTGCGCGCGGCCAGATCGGCCTGGATGCGCGCCATGGTCGGGTTGTCCAGCGTGTAGAACATCATCAGGACGGCAGCGATGAGCGTGAAAGCGGCCGGGATCACCGACATCAGCCAGACGATGCCGGCCTGGGATTCGGCCGACTGCGCCACGTTGGGCACATAGCCCAGCACCGAGAACAGCGCGCCGATGACGGCCACGGCTACCGCCGTGCCGAGCTTCTGCGCGAAGGAGCTGGCCGCGAAGGTCATGGCGGTGGCGCGGCGGCCGTTGCGCCATTCGTTGAAGTCCGCCGAGTCGGCCAGCATGGAGAAGTTCAGCGGCGACTTCGGCCCCAGCGCCAGGCCCAGCGCGATCTGCAGCGCATACATCAGCCAGATCTGGTCGGCGTCCACGAACAGGAAGGCTGCCGACAGCACGGTGGAGACGAGCATCAACACGATCAGCAGCTTGCGCTTGTCGATGAAGCGCGTGAGCAGCGGCGTGCATGCCGTGCCTGCGGCGGCTGCGAGCAGATAGGCCGGCATGAAGGTGGCCAGCAGGTCAGGGCGGTTGACCACGTACTTGAAGTAGTAGGCCGCGCTGGTCATGCGCAGCGTGATGCTCAGCATGATGATCAGCGCCAGGAAGAACAGCAGGATCCACGGCAGGTTGGCGCGCAGGTCCGCCAGATCCTGGCGCACAGTGGATGGCTCGGCCTGTACCGGCTGCACGCGCTCGCGGGTCGCGCTGAAGGTGAAGGCGAAGATCAGCGCGGCGGCTATGCCCCAGAACACCATCGTCAGCGTCCAGCCCAGCGCCGCGTCGCCGGCGCCGAACCAGGCCACCAGCTTGGGCGACAGGAATGTGACGATGGTGCCGCCTGCGAAGCCGGCGACAAAGCGCGACGCGTTGATCGCGTTGCGCTCCCGTGCGTCGCCGGTGATCACGCCGGACAGCGCGCTGTAGGGCAGATTGACGCTGGTGTAGACCGTCATCAACAGCAGATAGGTCACATAGGCCCAGACCAGCTTGCCGGTGGGGCCGAAGTCGGGCGTGGAATAGGTCAGTACGCCCACGACCGCCAGCGGCAGCGGCATGAAGAGCAGGTAGGGGCGGAACTTGCCCCAACGCGTCTGCGTGCGGTCGGCGAAGGCGCCGATCATGGGGTCGGTGAAGGCATTGAAGATCTTCACGACGAACAGCATCGTCGCTGCCGCGGCAGCGGTAATGCCGAACACGTCCGTGTAGAAGATCAGCAGGAAGGTCGAGATGTTGGTCCAGTAGAAGTTGAACCCCATGTCGCCCAGGCCGTAGCCGACGATCTCGCGCTTGGTCAGAGGGGGTTGCTTCATGGCGTCAACGTTGGGCTTGCCGGCGGGCGCGAGGCCAGCCATTCGAATACCTCGGCGGTGAGTTCAACCAGCGGCTTGTGGCCGTCGAGATGAATCACGCCTTCCTCGCCCACGGGGGACTCCAGCGTCTGGAACTGGCTGTCGACGAGACTGGCGGCGAAGAAGTGTGAGCCGCGCGTCGATACTCGCCGGCTGGCCTCGGTCTTGGTGATGTCCAGAAAGGCGAAGCGAACGCCGGGCGATGCGTGGCGAAGCTGGTTGCGGTAGGCGCGCTTGAGCGCCGAGCAGGTCACCAGCAAGCCGGGCTGGCGCCGCAGTTGCTCGCAGAGGCTGGCGAGCCAGCTGGCGCGGTCGGCGTCGGTCAGCGCCTCGCCCTGGGCCATCTTGCGGCGGCTGGCGTTGCTGTGAAAGAGGTCGCCCTCCAGCCAGTCCCGGTTCAGGTGCTTGGCCACAGCGGCCGCGAGCGTGGACTTGCCGCAGCCGGCGACGCCCATGACGACGAGAGAGACGGGCGCAATGTGGGTCATGGAGAGGGCAAGCTCACTCAGCCTTTTCAAGCCAGATTGGATAGCGCTATCCTAGTGCCAACGCGCCGGGCTTTGATCCGTACTTCCCCGCAGCCCGCAGCCCGCAGCCCGCAGCCCGCGCCCGCACGGCGGGGCGCAAGCATCACGCTAACGCCGGCAGGAGAGGCTCAGGGTGGTGCGCCCACCAGCCGTTGAACCGCCTGCAGCAAATGCTCGTTGGCGAACGGCTTCGGCAGCGTCTCATTCGCGCCTTCGGCCAGCGCCTGGCGCAGCCGCACCTCGCTTTCGCCCGAAATCACCAGCACCTTCAGCGCAGCCAACGTCGGGGTTTCGCGCAGCAAGCGCAGCACGCCGAAGCCGTCGATCCCGGGCATCTGCAGGTCCAGCGTCATCAAGCCCGGCTTGAAGGTGTGCAGCAGCGAGCCGGCCAGGAAGCCATCGCTAGCGACGGCCGTTTCGTAGCCGGCCCGCGCCAGCACCCGCTTGATCGCGGCTGCCATGGCAGGCTCGTCATCGACCACCAGCACCCGCTTGCGGCTGTCCACAGGCGCATCCGGGTCCGGGATGCCGTACTCCTTCATGAAGCGTTGCAACTCGGTCCTGGCGATGCGGTAGTCGCCCCGCCCGGGCAGTCGGTACGCGCCCAGCGTACCGCGTTCGATCCAGCGGATGACGGTGCGAAAGCTGACTCCGCAGCGCAGCGCGGCGGCGCGCGACGTCAGCACATCGACCGCAGCCGGCTCGCCACTCAGATCCTGGCTTGTCACGGGCGTCATATTTGTCACGTTGGACATGATGTTGCCATTGCCTCACAAATGCCGCCAGCGCCAAAGGACATATTGACGGATTGCCGGCCCATCGAGCGAGCCCGGGGAAAAGGCGAGCGGTTGCGCTATTTCGCCGCATGACCAGGGGGCAAAGGCCCGGCCCATCCCGCGGCTTCGTGACGAAGTTCCTTTGCGTTGTCGTGCCGCCAAATGCCTAATCGACTTGTCGTGACTAACATGACATTCATGCCAAAGGTGACAAGCGTCCACGGCGTGACCTTCAGATGCAGCCGAGGCGGCTTCAACTCAACGGGATGGGCAATCATGAATACCTCAAGCCGCATGAAACTGGGCACTCGGCTCAGCCTTGGTTTTGCCACGGTGCTGCTGTTGATGACGATCATGATCAGCGTGGCGATCATGCGTTTGGACAGTGTGGGCGAAGCCAGCGACAAGATCATCTTGAAGGACTGGGTCAAGGCGGACGCTGCGGCCAACGTCAACGCCTTCACGCTGGCCAACGGGCGTCGCACGCTGGAGCTGGTGGTGGCGCGCGACCAGGCCCACCGCGACACGATCCGTCAGCGCATCGAAGAGAACAGGAAGCAAGTCACCGATTCCATCGAGGTGCTTGAGAAGCTGGTCTATTCGCCCGAAGGCAAAGCGCTGCTCGCCAAGGTCAAGGAAACGCGTGCTGTGTATGCCGCGTCGTTCGGCGCCGTCGACAAGCTCGTGGCCAGCGACAAGCACGACGAGGCGACGAAACTCTTGTTCGCTGAAACGATGCCGGCGCTTGACGTCCTGCTGGGCCATGTCACGGCGCTGTCGGCGTTCCAGAAGAAGCTGGTCGAGGTTGATGGCGCCGGCATCCACTCGGACATCGAGTTCGCGCACACGATGATGCTCATCCTTGGCCTGGCAGGTGGCATGGTGGGGGCTGGCGTGGCCTGGTGGCTGACGCGCTCCATCACGGGCCAGCTCGGTGGTGAGCCCGACTACGCCGCCGAAGTGGCGCGCGAAATCGCCGCAGGCAACCTGGCCGTCGACGTGCAACTGCGCGCCGGTGACCGCTCCAGCTTGCTGGCGGGCATGAAGGCCATGCGCGACAGCCTCGCGCAGATCGTCGGGCAGGTGCGCCAAAGCAGCGAGAGCATTGCCGCCGGGTCGAGCCAGATCGCCACCGGCAACGCCGACCTGAGCCAGCGCACCGAAGAACAAGCCGCCAACCTCGAAGAGACCGCGGCATCGATGGAGCAGCTCACGTCGACCGTGAAGAACAATGCCGACATCGCGCGTCAGGCGACAGCGCTGGCCAGTTCGGCCAGTGCCGTGGCCGCCCAAGGCGGTGTGGTGGTCGGCCAGGTGGTCGGCACGATGGAAGCCATCACGGCATCCAGCAAGAAGATCGTCGACATCATCGGCGTGATCGACGGCATCGCGTTCCAGACCAACATCCTGGCCCTGAACGCTGCGGTGGAAGCAGCCCGGGCCGGCGAACAGGGACGCGGCTTCGCGGTCGTGGCCAGCGAAGTGCGAAGCCTGGCGCAACGCTCGGCGTCGGCGGCCAAGGAGATCATGGGCCTGATCACGGACAGCGTCGAGAAGGTGCAGGCCGGCAGCCAGCAAGTCGGTGAGGCCGGGCGCACGATGAGCGATATCGTGGCGCAGGTCAGGCGGGTCAACGACCTGATCAGCGAGATCAGCTCGGCGACCCAGGAGCAGACGCAGGGCATCAGTCAGGTCGGCGACGCCGTGACCCAGCTCGACCAGGTGACGCAGCAGAATGCGGCGCTGGTGGAGGAGAGCTCGGCGGCGGCCGATAGCCTGAAGCAACAGGCAGCCAAGCTCGTCGAGGCGGTGAACGTGTTCACGCTCAGCCAGGCCGAGACGAGGCGCGATCGCGCCAGCCCGCCCGTCCGCCCGGCCAGCAACGCCTGAGGGTTCAGTCTGCCGTCTGGGCGGCCAGCTGTCGCCCAAGAGCCTCGTGTCGGTCTCGGATTGAACTGAGCCCTGCAAGTTGGTCCGTTGGCGGTGAGGCGCGGCGTTGCCGCTCCTCGTTGCGGAGGGCTCAGTAGAATCCCGGGCGTCCGCACGCCGTCCCTTGCTCCGGGGACGGCGCCTCCCGAGAACCGCGTGCCCCGCGCCGCGCCCAGCCTCCCCCGGATCCCATGGCCCTGACCCCGCATCTGACCCATTTCGAGGGCGGCAACGCCCTGTCCGACTTCCGCGCCCAGGCCCTGCTGGGCCGGCTGCAAGCGGTCAGTGCCCGCATTACCGGCATCAGCGCATGCGCGGTGCATTGGGTGTGGACGGACTCGCCCCTGGATGCGCAGGCCCGCGAACGCTTCGCCGCGCTGCTGACCTATGGCGAACCGGCCCTGGCCACGAGCGAGGGCGACCTCGTCGTCGTGACGCCGCGCCTGGGCACCGTCAGCCCCTGGGCGTCCAAGGCGACCGACATCGCCCGCAACTGCGGCCTGGCGCTCAAGCGCGTCGAGCGCGTCATCGAATACCGCGTTGCCACCAAGAGCGGGCTGCTCGGTGCTGCCAGGCCGCTCAGCCCCGACGAACTGAACGCCTGCGCCGCGCTGATGCACGACCGCATGACCGAGTCGGTCTGCTTCAGGCGCGAGGACACCACCCATCTGTTCGACGAGCGCACTGCCGAGCCGCTGGCGCATGTCGACGTGCTGGGCCAGGGGCGTGCGGCGCTGGAGAAAGCCAACGTCGAGTTCGGCCTGGCGCTCTCAAGCGACGAGATCGACTATCTCGACACCAATTTCCGCAAGCTCGGCCGCAACCCCAGCGACGTCGAGCTGATGATGTTCGCCCAGGCCAACAGCGAGCACTGCCGGCACAAGATCTTCAACGCCAGCTTCATCGTCGACGGCCAGGCGCAGCCGCTCTCCCTGTTCGGCATGATCCGCAACACCGAGAAGCTCAACCCGCAGCACACGGTCATCGCCTATTCGGACAACGCCGCCGTCATGCAAGGCCATGCCATCCAGCGCTGGATGGCCGCCGACGCGCCGGGCTCGGCCTACACGGCCCGCGCCGAGCAGGCCGAGGTGTTGATGAAGGTGGAGACGCACAACCACCCGACCGCCATCTCGCCGTTTCCGGGCGCCTCCACCGGCGCGGGTGGCGAGATCCGCGACGAGGGTGCCACGGGCCGCGGCTCCAAGCCCAAGGCCGGCCTGACGGGCTTCTCGGTGTCCAACCTGCATCTGCCCGGCTTGGCCGAATCCTGGGAACGGGACCCGGTCGGCAAGCCCGCCCACATCGCGTCGGCGCTGCAGATCATGATCGAGGGCCCGCTCGGTGGCGCCGCCTTCAACAACGAGTTCGGCCGGCCCAATCTGGCGGGCTATTTCCGCGTCTATGAGCAGACGGTGGACGGCGTGCGCCGCGGCTATCACAAGCCCATCATGATTGCCGGCGGCCTGGGCCAGATCCGCTCGGACCTGACCAGGAAGATCGAGTTCCCCGCTGGCTCGCTGCTGATCCAGCTCGGCGGCCCGGGCATGCGCATCGGCATGGGCGGCAGCGCGGCCAGCTCGATGGCGGCGGGCACCAACACGGCCGACCTGGACTTCGACTCCGTGCAGCGCGGCAACCCCGAGATCGAGCGGCGTGCGCAGGAGGTCATCAACCACTGCTGGGGCCTCGGCGCCGAGAACCCGGTGCTCGCCATCCACGACGTCGGCGCGGGTGGCATCTCGAACGCCTTCCCCGAACTGGTGAACGACGCCGGCCGCGGCGCGCGCTTCGACCTGCGCAAGGTGCCATTGGAGGAGTCGGGCCTGGCACCCAAGGAGATCTGGTGCAACGAGAGCCAGGAGCGCTATGTGCTGGCCATCGCGCCGGACAGCCTGCCCCGCTTTGCGGCCATGTGCGAGCGCGAGCGCTGCCCATTCGCCGTCGTCGGCGTGGTCACCGAAGCCCGTGATTTGAAGCTGGTGGACGGTGAGGACCACGCCATCGACATGCCCATGGATGTGTTGCTCGGCAAGCCGCCCAAGATGCAGCGCGACGTGACGCGCGTGGCCCGCGACGGCGGCGCGCTGGACCTGAGCGGCGTGAAGCTGGAGCAGGCCGCCCTCGACGTGCTGCGCCATCCGACCGTGGCGAGCAAACGCTTTTTGGTCACTATCGGCGACCGCACCGTCGGCGGCCTCAATCACCGCGACCAGATGGTCGGTCCCTGGCAGGTGCCGGTGGCGGATTGCGCCGTCACGCTGGCCGACTTCGACGGCTTTGCCGGCGAGGCGATGAGCATGGGCGAGCGAACGCCGCTGGCGTCGGTGAATGCACCGGCCTCGGGGCGCATGGCGGTGGCTGAGGCCATCACCAACCTGCTGGCCGCGCCCATCGAACTGCCGCGCGTCAAGCTCAGCGCCAACTGGATGGCTGCCTGTGGCGAAGCGGGTGAGGACGCCGCGCTGTTCGACACGGTCAAGGCCGTCGGCATGGAGCTGTGCCCGGCGCTGGGTATCTCGATCCCGGTCGGCAAGGATTCCTTGTCGATGCGCACCAAGTGGGACGACAAGCAGGTGACCGCGCCGGTGTCGCTGATCGTCACGGCCTTCGCCAGCGTGGCCGACGTGCGCGGCACCTTGACCCCGCAGCTGCAGCGCGAGGACTCGGCGCTCATCCTCATTGACCTGGGACAAGGCAAGCACCGCATGGCGGGCTCCATCCTGGCGCAGACGTTGAACCAGTTCGGCCGCGACGTCCCCGACCTGGATGAGCCGCAACAGCTGGTCTCGCTGGTCAGTGCCATCAACGAGCTGCGTGCCGCCGGCAAGCTGCTGGCCTATCACGACCGCAGCGACGGCGGCCTGTGGGCGGCGGCCTGCGAGATGGCCTTTGCCGGCCAGCAGGGCTTGAGCCTGAACGTGGACATGCTGGTCACCGAGGGCGACGGCATCAGCGACAGCCGCGCGGACATGGGCGACTCCAAGAACTGGGCCGCCCAGGTCAGCGCCCGCCGGGAGGAGCTGACGCTGCGCGCGCTGTTCAATGAGGAACTGGGCGCGCTGATCCAGGTGCGCGCGGCCGACCGCGACGCTGTCATGCAGGTGCTGCGCGCCCATGGCCTGTCACGGCATTCGCACGTGGTCGCCAAGCCGAACGCGGCGCGGCAGATGGAAGTCTGGCGTGATGCGAAAAAGGTCTTCAACGCCGACCTGACGGCGCTGCAGCAGACCTGGGACGAGGTGAGCTGGCGCATCGCCCAGCTGCGCGACAACCCGGCCTGCGCCGATGCCGAGCACGCGGCAGCGGGCAAGGCGGACGACCCCGGCCTGCACGTCCACCTGAGCTTCACCCCCGAGGCGCCCTTGATCAGCACCGGCGCCAGGCCCAAGGTCGCCATCCTGCGCGAGCAGGGCGTCAATTCCCATGTCGAGATGGCTTACGCGATGGCGCTCGGCGGCTTCGACAGCTTCGACGTGCACATGAGTGACCTGCAGTCCGGCGCCGTCAAGTTGGACGGCTTCGCGGCGTTTGTGGCCTGCGGCGGCTTCAGCTACGGCGACACGCTGGGCGCCGGCGAAGGCTGGGCGCGCTCCATCATGTTCAGCCCGGTGCTGGCCGAACAGTTCCGCGCCTTCTTCGCCCGCCAGGACACGCTGGCCCTGGGCGTCTGCAACGGCTGCCAGATGCTTGCCGCGCTCGCGCCCATCATTCCCGGCGCCGGCGCCTGGCCGCGCTTCACGCGCAACCAGAGCGAGCAGTTCGAGGCACGCCTGTCGCTGGTGGAGGTGCTGGCGTCCCCCAGCGTCTTCTTCCATGGCATGGCCGGCAGCCGTCTGCCCATCGCGGTCGCGCATGGCGAGGGTTTTGCGAACTTCTCTCGGCAGGGCGACGCGGCCCGCGTCATCCCGGCGATGCGCTTCGTCGACCATCACGGGCAGGCGACCGAGGCCTATCCGTTCAATCCGAACGGCAGCCCCGGCGGGTTGACGTCGGTGACGACGCCGGATGGCCGTTTCACCGCGCTGATGCCCCACCCGGAGCGCGTGTTCCGCAACGTGCAGATGAGCTGGACGTCGGGTGACCGCGCATTGCACAGCCCGTGGCTGCGAATGTTCCAGAACGCGAGGAAGGCGCTGGGCTGAACCCAGCAGACGTGCACTTTTTGGCGGTGTCCTGCTTTTGTCCAGGACAAGCGCATGAAATTCGGCCGTTGAGGCTACATTGAGCGCCGTTCCGTCCAGCGGCTGAGCGCCATGTCGGCGCGACGCGGCCGGACACAGTTCAACGGAGTGCTCGATGTTCGCCAACCTCCTCATTGGTCGCCGCCTGGCTTTGGCGTTTGCTGCGGTGATCGCCGTCTTCCTCGTCGTCGTAGCCATGGGCCTGCGCAGCGGCAGCAAGCTGCAGCAAGCCGAGGCCCTGAATGTGCACACCTACGAGGTGATCGGGTCCGGCAACGACTTGTTGCAGGCCATGCTCAACATTCAGACCGGCGCGCGCGGCTTCCTGTTATCCGGCTCTGACAGCTTCCTGGCGCCCTACCAGGTCGGCCTGACTGCGTTCGACAAGTCCTGGGCCGAGGCCAGGCGCATGACTGCCGACAATCCGGCTCAGCAGCGCCGGCTCGAGGACATGCAGAGTCAGCAGCAGGAGTTCAAGCGGGTGTCCAACGAACTGATCGCGCTGCGCCAGCAGGTCAGCGCCGGCAGCAAGACGCCGGAGGACCTGCTCACGGCGTTCTCGGAAGGCCGCGACAAGGCGGCGATGGACGGATTCCGAGCCCTGCACGCCGAATTCGACAAGACCGAGCGCGACCTGCTGGTGAGCCGCGCCACCGAGGCGGCCGCGGTGCGGTCGATGAACTTCTGGGTGATGGTGCTGGGCAGCGCCTTGGCGGTGGTGGCCGCTGGCCTGTTGGGCCTGTGGGTCACGCGCTCCATCACCCGGCCCATCCAGCGCGCCGTCGACGTGGCCCGCACCGTGGCCACCGGCGATCTCGGCTCACGCATCGAGGTCGATAGCACCGATGAACCCGGTCAGTTGCTGGCGGCCCTGCGCGACATGAACCAGAGCCTGGTGACGGTGGTCAGTACCGTGCGCGCCAGCAGCGACTCCATCGCCACGGGGTCCAGCCAGATCGCCACCGGCAATGCCGACCTGAGCCAGCGCACCGAGGAGCAGGCCAGCAACCTGCAGCAGACGGCCGCCTCGATGGAGGAACTGGCCAGCACGGTGCGGCTGACTGCCGACACTGCCCGCGAGGCCAACAGCCTGGCCGGCGCAGCGCGCGAGGCGGCCACCCGTGGCGGCGAGGTGGTCGGCCGTGTGGTTCACACCATGGACGAGATCAGCAAATCCAGCCGCCGCATCAGCGACATCATCGGCGTCATCGACGGCATCGCCTTCCAGACCAACATCCTGGCGCTGAATGCCGCCGTGGAGGCCGCCCGTGCTGGCGAGCAGGGCCGCGGCTTTGCGGTGGTGGCGGGCGAGGTGCGCCTGCTGGCTCAGCGCAGTGCCGAAGCGGCCCGGGAGATCAAGACGCTCATCGGCGAAAGCGTCGAGCGCGTCGAGGCGGGCGGCCAGCTCGTCAGCGACGCGGGGGCATCGATGGGCGACATCGTCGACCAGGTGCGCCGTGTGGCCGACCTGATCAGCGAGATCAGCAATGCCACGGTCGAGCAGACCACCGGCATCGGCCAGGTCAGCGAGGCGGTCGGTCAGCTCGACCAGGTCACCCAGCAGAACGCCGCGCTGGTGGAAGAAAGCGCGGCCGCTGCCGAGAGCCTCAAGCACCAGGCCAGCCGGCTGGTGGAGGCGGTGGGCGTCTTCCGCATGTGAGCCCGCAGGCGCGGCCCGCGCGTCAGGTGTCGGCGAGAAAGCGCGCGGGCAGGGCCTGGCGCAACGGGTAGTAGGCGAACCAGGGCTGCGCCTGCACGATGGCCTGCCAGACCGAGGGCCGGGTCAGCAGGCGCCCGAAATAGGCGCTCAGGCGCGCGTGCTCGGTCGTGAACGGGCGGACGGTGGCGGCGTAGAACAGTGCCGGCGCGGCTGCGCAATCGGCCATGCTGAAGTGCTGGCCCGCCGCCCAGGCGTGCTCGCCCATGCGGCCTTCGATCATGTCGTAGGCCATGCCCAGCGCATCGACGGCGGCCGACATCGCCCGCGCATCCCGCCCGGCCTCGGGGCGCAGCAACTGGGCGACGTAGCGCTGCATCGGGTCCATCACATGGCTGTCGAACAGACGGTCCCACAGGCGCACCTGCAGTTGCGCGTCGAAGTCGTCGGGCAGCAGCCGCACGCGGCCCGGGTGGCGGCGGTCCAGGTATTCGATCTGGATGGAGGTTTCGGGCACGACCTGCTCGCCGTCCACCAGCAGCGGGATCTTGGCGGTCGGCCACAGCGCCGCATATGCCGCGCGCTCGGCCGGGTCGCCGAGGTTGACGAGCCTGGTTTCGAACGGCGTACCGTTCTCCGCCAGCGCGATCAGCAGCTTCCAGCAGTAGGACGACAGCGGGTGGTAGTGCAGGGTCAGGGACATCGAGCCTCCGGACGAAAAAAGAGAGCGGGCCGAAGCCCGCCGTGTCAGGTCAGGCTGGCTCGTCAGTCCTGCACCACCGCCGCCGTGCGCAGCCGCTTGTTCACCCGCAACGCCACCAGCGTGCAGACCACGCCGGACAGCAGGTAGACGCTGACCGAGGCCAGGCCGAAGCGGGCGGACAGGTACAGCGCAATGACCGGTGCAAACGCCGCCCCGAACAGCCAGGCCATGTCGGCCGTCAGGGCCGCGCCGGTGTAGCGGAAGCGGGGCAGGAAGTTGGAGGTGACCGAGCCCGCCGATTGACCATAGGACAGGCCCAGCAGCACGAAGCCGATCAGGATGAAGGCGGCCTGGCCCGGCTTGCCACCGTCCAGCATCCAGGGCGCAAACAGCGCGAACACGCCAATGGCCACGGCCAGTGATCCCAGGAAGTTGCGCCGGCCGATGCGGTCGGCGATCAGGCCCGAAACCAGCATGGCCACGGCGGCAAAGGCGGCGCCCAGCAGCTCCATCTTCATGAAGTCTTCGACGTTCTCGGTGCCGAACAACACCACCCAGGAGAGCGGGAACACGGTCACCAGGTGGAAGAGGGCATAGCTGGCCAAGGCCGCGAAGGCGCCGATGACGATGTGCTGGCCTTGCGCCGACAACAGCTCGCGCAGGGGGGCCGGGTCGAGCTCCTGCTCTTCCATGCGCTTCTCGTATTCGTGCGTGACCACCAGGCGCAGCCGGGCGAACAGCGCCACCACGTTGATCGCGAACGCCGTGAAGAAGGGGAAGCGCCAGCCCCAGGACAGGAAGTCCTTGCTGTCGAGGCTGCCGTAGACATACAGGAACACGCCGGACGCGACGAAGAAGCCCAGCGGCGCGCCGAGCTGGCCCAGCATGGCGTACCAGCCGCGGCGGTCCGGCGGGGCGTTCAACGCCAGCAGCGAAGGCAGGCCGTCCCAGGAGCCGCCCAGCGCCAGGCCCTGGCCGACGCGGCACAGCGCCAGCAGCACGATGGCCGTGCTGCCGGCCTCGGCAAAGCCGGGCAGCAGGCCCATCGCGACGGTCGAGCAGCCGAGCAGGAAGAGGGCGGTGGTCAGCTTGGCGGAGCGGCCGAAGCGGCGCTGGATCTCCATGCCGACCAGGGTGCCGATCGGCCGGACGACGAATGCCAGCGCGAACACCATGAAAGCGTAGAGCGTGCCGGTCAGCGGGTCGGTGAAGGGGAAGAAGACCTGCGGAAAGACCAGCACCGCGGCGATGCCGAAGACGAAGAAGTCGAAATACTCGGAGGCCCGGCCGATGATGACGCCGACGGCGATGTCGCCGGGGGCCAGGTCCTCGTCGCTGCGGGTGGTCAGCGGTCCCGATTGAGGGGTCTGGAAGGTACTGCTTGCGCTTGCCATGTCGGCCGTCTCCGTCTGTGCCTGGGACAAAATGTCCAATCGTTGATTTGGCTCAATCAACTTACATTCTGTCGGCGCCTGCAAGATAGTTAACCCTTGCGCGCCACTCAGGATGTACCCCAACAAGTCTCTCCGCAACAGCGCCCTGGTCTTGTCAGCCAGCTTCGCTTTGTCCGGCTGCGATTGGATCGTGATGAAGCCGCACGGCGACATCGCGCAGCAGCAGGCCCAGCTCATTGTCACGTCGACGCTGCTGATGCTGCTGATCATCGTGCCGGTGATTGCCTTGACGCTGCTGTTTGCCTGGCGCTACCGGCAGTCCAACGCCGAGGCGACCTATGCGCCGGACTGGGACCATTCCACGCGCCTGGAACTTGTCATCTGGGGCGCACCGCTGCTGATCATCATCGCGCTCGGCGCCATCACCTGGATCAGCACCCACAAGCTTGACCCCTTCCGCCCGCTGGACCGCATCGCCGCGGACAAGCCGCTGATCCCGGGCGTCAGGCCGCTGCAGGTCTACGCCGTCTCGATGGACTGGAAGTGGCTCTTCATCTATCCCGAGCAGGGTATCGCCACCGTCAACGAGATGGCCGCGCCGGTGGACCGCCCCATTCACTTCCGCCTCACGTCGACGAGCGTGATGAACACCTTCTACGTGCCAGCGCTGGCCGGCATGATCTACACGATGCCCGGCATGGAGACGCAGCTGCATGCCGTCATCAACAAGGCCGGCGTCTATGACGGCCTGTCGGCGCACTACAGCGGCGCGGGCTTCTCGGACATGCGCTTCAAGTTCCACGGCCTGTCGAATGAAGATTTCGCGCGCTGGGTCGAGACCAGCAAGGCCGGTGGCGCCACGCTGACGCGCGCCGACTACCTGCAGCTGGAGCTGCCGTCGGCCAGGGAGCCGGTGCGCCGCTTCGCCGAGGTGGAGCCGGGGCTCTGGGGCGCCATCGTCGACCGCTGCGTCGATGGCAACAAGATGTGCGTCAGCCAGATGATGGCCATCGACGCGGCTGGCGGCGCCGGCAAGGGCGGCCTGGCCAGCACGATGAAGAGCCCGTGGCAGGACGCCGACGGCGGCAAGCGTGAGCGCATCGTCGTCGCGGCCCTGTGCACGCCCACCAATCCGCAGGGCCTGCCCATCGAGATCGCCGCCGTCAACGGCGTTGCACCGAAGAACTGAGAGAAGCCCGATGACCGTCTACCCAGAAGAGCTCCACCCGGTCCTGGGCCGGCTGGGCCTGCATGCCCTGCCGATCCACGAGCCCATCCTCATCGCGACCTTCATCGCCGTCGTGCTTGGCGGCCTGTTCGTCTTCGCGCTGATCAGCAAGTTCCGCCTCTGGGGCCACCTGTGGAACGACTGGATCACCAGCATCGACCACAAGAAGATCGGCATCATGTACATGCTGCTGGGCATCGTCATGCTGCTGCGCGGCTTTGCCGACGCCATCATGATGCGCCTGCACCAGGCCATGGCCTTCGGCGACAACGCCGGCTTCCTGCCGCCGCATCACTACGACCAGATCTTCACGGCGCATGGCGTCATCATGATCTTCTTCGTCGCGATGCCCTTCGTGACGGGCCTCATGAACTATGTCGTGCCGCTGCAGATCGGCGCGCGCGACGTGGCCTTCCCCTTCCTCAACAACTTCAGCTTCTGGATGACGGCCGGCGGCGCCATCCTGGTCATGATCTCGCTGTTCGTCGGCGAGTTCGCCAAGACCGGCTGGCTGGCCTTCCCGCCGCTGTCGGGCATCCTGGCCAGCCCTGACCCCGGGGTGGACTACTACCTGTGGTCACTGCAGATCGCCGGCATCGGCACCACGCTGTCGGGCATCAACCTGATCGCCACCATCATCAAGATGCGCGCGCCCGGCATGACCATGATGAAGATGCCCATCTTCACGTGGACCTCGCTGTGCACCAACGTGCTCATCGTCGCCAGCTTCCCGGTGCTGGCCGCCACGCTGACCCTGCTGACGGCCGACCGCTACCTCGGCACCAACTTCTTCACCAACGACCTCGGCGGCAACGCCATGCTCTACGTGAACCTGATCTGGATCTGGGGCCACCCGGAGGTCTACATCCTGATCCTGCCCATCTTCGGTATCTTCTCGGAAGTGGTGTCCACCTTCAGCCGCAAGAAGCTGTTCGGTTATGCGTCCATGGTCTATGCCACGGTCGTCATCACCATCCTGTCCTACCTCGTCTGGCTGCACCACTTCTTCACGATGGGCTCGGGCGCCAGCGTCAACAGCTTCTTCGGCATCACGACGATGATCATCTCGATCCCGACGGGCGCCAAGATCTTCAACTGGCTGTTCACGATGTACCGCGGCCGCATCCAGTTCGAGGTGCCGATGCTGTGGACGGTGGGCTTCATGGTCACCTTCACGGTGGGCGGCATGACAGGCGTGCTGCTGGCCGTGCCGGCGGCCGACTTCGTGCTGCACAACAGCCTGTTCCTGATCGCCCACTTCCACAACGTCATCATCGGTGGCGTCGTATTCGGCATCTTCGCGGGCATCAACTACTGGTTCCCCAAGGCCTTCGGCTTCCGGCTGGACGCCTTCTGGGGCAAGGTCTCCTTCTGGTGCTGGTTCATCGGCTTCTGGGTCGCCTTCACGCCGCTGTATGTGCTCGGCCTGATGGGTGTCACGCGCCGCGTCAGCCACTTCGACGACCCTTCGCTGCAGATCTGGTTCGTCATTGCGGCCGTGGGCGCGGGCATCATCGCGGTCGGTATTGCGGCCTTCCTGGTGCAGATCGGTGTCAGCATCCTGCGCCGCCACCAGCTGCGCGACACCACCGGCGACATCTGGGGCGGCCGCACGCTGGAGTGGTCCACGTCCTCGCCACCGCCGGACTACAACTTCGCCTTCACGCCCATCGCCCACGAAATGGACGCCTGGCACGACATGAAGCAACGCGGCGCCGAGCGCCCGGTCAGGGGCTTCGTCGACATCCACATGCCCCGCAACACCGGCGCCGGCTTCGTCATCTCCATGCTGGCCACGGCGCTGGGCTTCGCGCTGATCTGGCATATGTGGTGGATCGCCGGCCTGACCTTCGCGGCCACCGTCATCGCCGCCATCGTCCACACCTTCAACTACGACCGCGACTACCACATCAAGGCCGACGCCGTGACCCTCACCGAGGACGCCCGCACCCGTGCACTGGCCGCGGCCCAGCCGGCCGCCTGAGCAAGACCATGACTGCCACTGTTGCCACCCACGTGAACGGCGCGCCGGTCTACTACGACCACGGCGGCGCCCACCATCCGCCCAACAGCACCATGCTGGGCTTCTGGCTCTACCTGATGAGCGACTGCCTCATCTTCGCGGTGCTGTTCGCCGTCTACGCCGTGCTGGGCCGCTCCTACGCGGCTGGCCCGTCGGGCGCTGACCTGTTCGACCTGCAACTGGTGGCCATCAACACGGCCCTGCTGCTGTTCTCGTCCATCACCTACGGCTTCGCGATGATCGCGATGCAGGCGCGCAAGAAGAGCCAGGTGCTGGCCTGGCTGGCCGTCACGGGCGTGCTCGGCCTGGGCTTCCTGGCCATCGAGCTGTACGAGTTCCACCACCTCATCGCCCAGGGCGCCGGCCCGCAGCGCAGCGCCTTCCTGTCCAGCTTCTTCACGCTGGTCGGCACCCACGGCCTGCACGTCACCTTCGGCTGCATCTGGCTGGTCACGTTGATGGTGCAGGTCAACAAGCTCGGCCTCACGGCCGCCAACCGCCGCCGCCTGATGTGCCTGTCGATGTTCTGGCACTTCCTGGACGTCGTCTGGATTGGCGTCTTCACCTTCGTCTACCTGATGGGAGTGCTGTGATGGCGGCCAACCACGACCATGGTCATCACGGCGATGACCACCTCGACGGCGAAGCCGACTTCCACGTCAGCTACAAGGGCTACGCGACCGGCTTCATCCTGTCCGTCATCCTGACCGCCATTCCCTTCTGGCTCGTCATGGCCAAGGTGCTGCCCAGCCCGCAGGTGACTGGCTTCGTCATCCTCGGCTTCGCGGCCGTGCAGATGGTCGTGCACATGGTCTATTTCCTGCACATGAACGCCAAGGTGGAGCAGGGCTGGTCCATGCTGGCGCTGCTGTTCACGGCGGCGCTGGTCGTCATCATGCTGGCGGGCTCGGTCTGGGTCATGCATCACATGAACACCAACATGATGCCGATGCCCGACCCCGCGGCGATGCGCAACATGTGATGAGCCGCGCTGCCCGCATCGCGCTGATCGTTGCCACGGCGCTGTCCAGCATCGGCTTGCTCGCGCTGGCGGCGTGGCAGTGGCAGCGCCTGGGCTGGAAGCAGAACCTGATTGCCCGCGTCGAGCAGCGGTTGAATGCTGAACCTGTGGCGCCGCCGTTGGTGGCCTCCCAGGCCGACGAATACCGCCGTGTGCGGGTGCGCGGCCGGTTCGAGCCGCGCGAGACGCTGGTGCAGGCCAACACCGAGCTGGGCGGCGGCTATTGGGTGCTCGCCCCGCTGCGGCTGGCTGACGGCCGGGCCATCCTCGTCAACCGCGGCTTCGTGCCTCCCGACCGGCGTGCGCCCGAGCAGCATGCCGCGCCTGACGGCACGGTGGAGCTGACCGGCCTGCTGCGCCTGACCGAGCCCGGCGGGGGGCCGCTGCGCAAGAACGTGCCTGCGGAAGGGCGCTGGTATTCGCGCGACGTGGCCGGCATCGCGTCCCAGCTGGGTGTGGCCGACCGCGCAGCCCCGTACTTTGTCGACGAGTCCGCCGACGCCGCCCAGCCGCAGCGGTATCCGCGGCCGGGCCTGACGGTCATCCGTTTCGCCAACAATCACGCCGTCTACGCCGCCACCTGGCTGGCGCTCGCGGCCATGGCCGCCGCAGCGGCCGGCTATCTGATGCGCGAGGAGCGCCGGGCCCACGCGCCTTGAAAACCATCCACCAGCCGCTCATCGCCGAGTACGGTGTCGAAGCCGGCGCCGTCGCCCCCGAGCGCCGCGCCGGCCGCGCCAACCTGCGCCAGCTCATCGAGCTGCGTTGGCTTGCCGTGGCCGGGCAACTCGCCACCGTGCTCGTCGTGCATGCCGGCCTGGGCATCGCGCTGCCGCTGGCCGAGATGCTCAGCCTGCTCGGTGTGCTCGTCGTCTTCAACCTGTTCAGCCAGTGGCGCAACCGGCTCGCGCAACCGGTGTCGCAGGTCGAGCTGTGCATCGCCCTGCTGGTCGACGTCGGCGTGCTGACCGGCCAGCTGTATCTCGCCGGCGGCAGCGACAACCCCTTCATTTACCTCTATCTGCTGCAGGTCGCCGTCGCCTCGGTGTTGCTGCGGCCGAGCTATCTGCTGGTCATCGTGCTGAGCGCGCTGAGCGGCTTCGTGCTGTTGACGCAGTGGCACCGCCCGCTGCTGCTGGACCCGTCAACGCCGACGACGCTGTCGCCCCACTATCTCGGCGGCCTGTTGCTGTGCTTCCTGCTCAATATCAGCCTGCTCAGCGTCTTCATCGTGCGCATCAACCGCAACCTGCGCCAGCGCGACGCCGAGCTGGCCGCCCTGCGCCAGCGCGCCGCCGAGCAGGTGCACATCGTGCGCATGGGCCTGCTGGCCAGCGGGGCGGCGCACGAGCTTGGCACGCCGCTGGCCACGCTCAGCGTCATCCTCGGCGACTGGGCCCACATGGCGCCCTTCGCCGCCGAGCCGGAGCTGCGCGAGGAGATCGAGGAGATGCAGCGCCAGATCCAGCGCTGCAAGGCCATCGTGACCGGCATCCTGATGTCCGCCGGCGAGATGCGCGGCGAGGCGCCGCAGGTCACCAGCCTGCAGGCCTTCGTCGACCGCCTGGCCGCCGACTGGCGCGCGTCGCACCCGCAGGCCGAGCTGGCTTTGCGGCGCGACAGCCTGCCCCCGGTCGAGATCATCTCGGACACCGCCTTGCAGCAGGTCGTTGCGAACCTGCTCGACAACGCCGCCGAGGCCGCCCCGGGCGCGCGGCTGACCCTCGTCGCCGCCTGCCCCGACGCCGACACCTTGTCCCTGGGCGTGCTGGACGACGGCCCCGGCTTCAGCGCCGAGATGCTGGAGCGTTTTGGCAACCCGTATCAAAGCAGCAAGGGCCAGCCGGGCCGCGGCATGGGGCTGTTCCTGTCGGTCAATGTCGCGCGCGCGCTGGGCGGCCACCTGGAGGCGCGCAACCGGGCCGAGGGCG
The DNA here is from genome assembly GCF_052436255.1 of Roseateles sp. Taxonomy (GTDB): domain Bacteria; phylum Pseudomonadota; class Gammaproteobacteria; order Burkholderiales; family Burkholderiaceae_C; genus Pelomonas. Next base: position 102,335 of record NZ_JBQVNP010000003.1, read on the forward strand.
GCGCGGCCGTCACCCTGACACTGCCGCTGGCTTCATTGCAGCCGCGACAATCCCCGCCCGATGCCGCCCGCCGCTGAAGCGAACCGATTTCTGTTGATCGTCGAGGACGACGACAGCTTTGCACGCACGCTGACCCGCTCCTTCGAGCGCCGTGGCTGGCGGGTCGTGCGCGCCACGGCGCTGGACGACATGAAGGCACTGCTGGACGCGCTGCCCGAGGACGAGGAACTTGGTCACGCCGTCGTCGACCTCAAGCTCGCCGGCGGTGCTTCGGGCCTGAGCTGCGTGCAATACCTGCACGGATGGGACCCCGAGGTGCTCATCGTCGTGCTGACCGGCTACGCCAGCATCGCCACGGCCGTGGAGGCCATCAAGCTCGGCGCCTGCCACTACTTGGCCAAGCCGGCCAACACCGATGACATCGAGGCCGCCTTCGCGCGCAGGCAGGGTGACGCCGAGGTCGAGGTGACGGAGCGCCATACCGCCTCCATCAAGACGCTGGAGTGGGAGCGCATCCACGAGGTGCTGGCCGAGACCGACTTCAACATCAGCGAGACCGCACGCCGCCTGGGCATGCACCGCCGCACGCTGGCGCGCAAGCTGGAAAAGCAGCGCATCAAGTGATCAACCGGGCAGCCGCTCCCTGAGCACATCGCGCAGTTCAGCCCAGCTGTAGCTGGCCTGCGCCGCCAGCAGCCCCGCCCGGCCGAACACCGGCGTCAGCCCATAACGCTGCAACGCAGCCGGCAGGTCCGCGCGGCCGCTGATGGCCTCGGCCAGCCATTCGCCGGCGGCGGTCGTGGGCGCCACGCCGTGGCCGCCGAAAGCCTGCGCGAACCAGAGCCCAGGAAACAGCTGGCCGATCTGCGGCATCTTGTGCCGTGCGTAGCTCATCAGGCCACCCCAGGCATGCTCGATGCGGACGGCCGCGAGCTGGGGAAAAACCTTGAGCATGTCCGCCTTCAACAGCTCGGCGATGCGGGCCGGCTCGCGCTGCCGGATTGAGATGCGGCCGCCCCAGAGCAGCCGCTGGTCGACCAGTGCCCGGTAGTAGTCGAAGGCAAAACGGTTGTCGTAGAGCGCGGCCGTCGTGTGTATCGGACGCAGTTCTGCCGGCAAGGGTTCGGTGGCGATGACATAGGTGGCGATGGGCAGGCGCGCCCCGGTCAGGGCCGGCAGCAGCGTCTGCAGATAGGCGCCACCCGCCACGACCACCTGGGCCGCGCGGATCGAGGCGCCTTGGGCGGTGCGCAGCAGGAACCCGCCGGCGGCGGACCGATCGATGGCCGTCACCGGGCTGTGCTCGTGCACCTGGCCACCCGCCTGCTCGAAGACGCGCGCGAGCCCCAGCGCGTACTTGAGCGGATGGAAATGGAAGGCATCGCGCTCCAGCAGGGCGCCGCCATAACGGTCAGTGTCCAGCCACTGCCGCACCTGCGCGGGTTGGATCTCGTCCCAGACCACGCCGAAGTTCTCGCGCAGCCAGCGGGCCTGGTCGCGCAGCTGGCGTTCGGCGCGGGCGCTGTGCCGGAACCAGTTCAGAAGCAGGGCGCCGCCCTTCGTCCGCTCGCAGTCGATGGCATGCCGCTCGATGCGCGAGCGGATCAGTGCCACGGCGTCGCGACTGCAGGCGTAGACCTCGCGCGCCTGCGGCAGCCCCAGGTCGCGCACCAGGTCCGCCGCATCGCGGCTGTAGCCGCCGAACACGAAGCCGCCGTTGCGGCCGGATGCGCCATGGCCGATGGTCTGCGTCTCCAGCACCGCCACGCTGGTGATGCCGCGCTCCTGCAGCCCGCGTGCCGTGGCTAGGCCGGCGAAGCCACCGCCCAGCACGGCCACCTCCACGTCGCAGATCGAGCCGGTGAGGGGTGCAAATGTCAGGCGGGGCGCCGTGGCGGCGTAGTAGGTGTCCGTTTGCATGCGCTTAATTGGGCCGGCGGCCCAATATAGTGGGAGCGGCTTAAGCACGGACCTTTGCGTCGGGGCTGCGCAGTTGGGCAGCGAGGAGGCAATTGGTGTCTGTTCGCTATGGCTGGTTATTCAAGAGCACAAGATGGGTTCTTGCTGTGCTTGTCTATCTCTGCTCTTGGGTGCTGGCCGGATATCTTTGGTACTCGTTCAGCCGCTACATCAGCTATACCTGCTGTCCAGCAGGTAAAAGTGGCCGCTTTGGCCCCGGCGGCGATTACGCCTGCATATGGCCGCTGTGGGTGTCCTTTGCCAAGGACGTTCCATTTGCTGTGCTGGCAGCAGCAGTCATCTCCATACCTGCCGTTTGGATTTCGCCAGTTGGTAATTCAAGAGCTGTAATACCGTTTGGCATCGCCAGCGCCGCTCTCTGGATCCTGTTGCAGTACTGGCATTTCACCCCTTACAAGCACCTGGTGGGGCATCAGCTGACCGTAGCGGTTTCGTTTTTGCTAACGCTCTTGGCGGTGTGCGTGATGTTCAGGGGAGGCCTGCCGTCTCGCAGCCGGCGTCAAACCCAACGGCTGGGAGAGGCGCGGCCAAGTCCCCAACTCGACTGCGAAAGTGCCTGTCGGCTCAAAGCCCCGCCAGCAACTCGTACGACCGCCGCCTCAGCGCATGGTCATGCACCGCGCAGGCGACGATGAACTCGTCCGCCTGCGTGCGCTCACGCGTCTCGGCCAGGCCCGCTCGCACGGTCTGCGGCGAGCCGACGATGGACTCGCGCAGCATGCGCTCCACCTGCGTCGCCTCGGCGGGCGACCACAACCCGGTCATGCTCGCCACCGGCGGCGGCAGCTTGCCGCGCCGGCCGCGCACCATGCCGAGAAAACGCTGCTGGGAAGACGTGAAGAGGAACTGTGCCTCCTCGTCGGTGGGCGCGACGATGATATTCAGGCCCACCATCGCATGCGGCTTGGGGTGGCGGGCGCTGGGCTTGTAGGTGGAGCGGTAGATCTGCAGCGCTTGCATCAGCATCTCGGGTGCGAAGTGCGACGCGAACGCGAACGGTAGGCCGAGATAGGCCGAGAGCTGGGCGCTGTAGAGGCTGGAGCCCAGCAGCCAGATCGGCACTTCGGTGCCCTGGCCCGGCACGGCGCGCACGACCGCGTTGTCGGCCTCCGGCGCGAGATAGCCTTGCAGCTCGAGCACGTCGTTGGGGAAGCTGTCTTCACCGCTGCTTTCCAGGCTGCGCCGCAGCGCGCGCATCGTCGGTCGGTCCGTACCGGGTGCGCGGCCAAGCCCCAGGTCGATGCGGCCGGGGAAGAGTTCAGCCAGCGTGCCGAACTGCTCCGCGATCGTCAGCGGCGCATGGTTGGGCAGCATGATGCCGCCCGCCCC
>NZ_JBQVNP010000004.1:0-105174 GCF_052436255.1 Roseateles sp.
GCCACGCCGGCGCGCGCCAGCAGGGCCGTGATGCGCGCGCGCTGGCGGCTCCAGGCGTCGTGCGGGCGGCTGCTCCAGCGTATCCAGGCGGCGCCGGCCAGTGCGAACGCCAGGATGACGCCCGCCAGCGCCTGGCCCAGGCTCGTCCAGTCGGGCCGGGCGAAGCCGAGGCGCTTGAGCAGGTCGAACTGGTTCTGGCGCGAATAGTTCAGCACCAGCTGCTGCCAGCGGTTGTTGATGGTCTCCCAGCCGCTGCGCATGGCGCGCCACAGCGTCGGGTTGAACTGGCCCAGCACGCCGGGCTGCGGGCGCAAGGCCTGACCCTGGATGACACGGTCAGGGGCGACGGCGGCGGTCGGGTCGCTGCGCACCCAGCCACGGCCCTCGACCCAGAACTCGGCCCAGGCGTGGGCATTGGCGTTGCGCACGATGTAGTAGCCGTCCTGCGGCTCGGTGTCCCAGCCCTGGAAGCCGGTGACGATGCGCGCCGGAACGTCCATGGCACGCATCAGCACGACGAAGGCGGAGGCGAAGTGCTCGCAGAAGCCCAGGCGCCGGTCCAGCCAGAACTCGTCGATGACATGCGGCGAAGTCTCGCCATAGCGGCCGGGTGTCAGCGTGTAGGTGAAGTCCTCGGTGCGCACATGCGCCAGCAGGGCCGTGGCCAGGGCCTCGGCGCGCGGCCCCGGCGCGAGATCGGCGAAGCGCGGCTGGCTGGCCAGCTCTGCGGCCCAGGCCAGGCTGCGCGGGTTGAGGCTGGCGGGGAGCTCGCTGTCGGCCGCGCGCGCGATGCGGTCGCGGCGCACGCCGGCGGCCCAGGCAGGCTGGGCGCTGGCGTTGATCCTCAGCCGCTCGGTGATGGGGCGGGGGGAGATCCATTGCAGCTCCGGTCCGCGCACGATGTTCAGGTCGGGCAGGGCCATCTCGTCGCCGGCCGCAGGCGGGCTCATCTCCAGCAGCGGCAGTACCGACAGGCGCAGCGGCTCCAGCGTCATCTCATAGCGCAGCACCGGGCCGCTGGTGGTCACTTCGTCGCGGCTGCGCAGCCAGGTGCGGCTGGGCCGCGGGTCGGGCGTGCGCCAGGTCTTGCCGTCGAAGCGGGTCAGCACCGGGCCGCGGAAATAGCGCTGGTCCGGCGGCGGCAGGGCGCCGTCGAACTTTAGCCGCATCGCGATGCTCTCGTCGTTGGCGATCTCGTTCATCGCGCCGAACTCGAGCTGGTTGGACAGGCCGGTCTTGCCGATGGCCTCCGTCGGCACGCCCCACAGCGGCGCCACGCGCGGGAACAGCACGAACAGCAGCACCATGACCGGCAGGCCCAGCGCCGTCGTGCCGGCCGCGCGGCGGGCGGCGATGGCGATGCTGGGCACGCCCGAGGGCATCTGCGCCAGCACGACGGCCGCCAGCAGCCCCCACAGCGCGAACAGCGACCACAGGGCCGTCAGCAGCGACTGCGAGAACAGGAACTGCGTCAGCACGAGGAAGAAGCCGAGGAAGAAGACGACGAACGCGTCGCGACGCGCGCGCAGCTCCAGCGTCTTCAGCGCCATCAGCATGACCAGCAGCGTGATGCCGGCATCGCGCCCGATGACGGTGCGGTAGGTCAGCCAGGTCAGGCCGGTGTAGAGCACGATGACGGCCAGCAGCCACCAGCGGCCCGGCAGCAGGCGCTGCCGCCAGGCGAGCAGGCCGCGCCAGGCCAGCACGACGGTCGTCAGCGCCGTGCTCCACCAGGGCAGGTGGCCGGCATGCGGCGCGATGACGGCCGTGATGACGCCGAGCAGGAAGAAGCTGTCGCGCGTGTCGCGCGGCAGGCGGCCCCACCAAGTGGAGAAGGCCTTCATGCGTCGAACTCCGCCAGCAACTCCAGGCAGGCCAGCCGGTGCACCGCGCCGAGCGAAGGCGCGATCTCCCGCCCGGCCAGGCGCAGACCATAGGGCTGGCTCAGGCGCTCTGCCGCCAGCACCCAGGCGGCCAGGCGCGACAGCCGTGCCTCGACGTCGGGCCCCAAGGTGTCGCGCCAGTCCAGCCACAGGTCCTGGGCCAGCGGCGCCTCGGTCTCGCGCACCCACAGCGGCAGGCCCTGGTCCAGGGCCAGCGCCGACTTGCGCCACAGGATCTGCTTCATCGAGTCGCCACGGCGGTAGCTGCGCACGCCGGAGAAGTCGCTGCCGGTCTGCGCCAGCCGCATCGATGCGGCCTCGCCGGTGCCGGCCTCGGCCTGGGCGGGGAAGGGCGCCAGCACGTCCTCGGGTCGGGGGTAGACCCAGACCCTGGCGGCCGGCCGCCAGTAGCTCCAGGCACGGAAGAAGCCGAGCGGGAAACGCGTGGTGACGCTCAGGCGCGGCAACTCGCGCAGGCCACGCTTTTCGGCCGGCAGCCGCAGCTTGAGCACAGCATGGCCCAGCGCCGGCACATCGACCCAGGCCGGCTCGGTCGGGCCGCTGTCAAACTGGGCGCTGACGGCGATGCCGAAGCGCGCGTCGCCGCTGTTGTGCAGGCGCAGTTCCAGCACGTATTCATCACCGGCATGCACGCCATCGGGGGCGCGCAGGTCCATCTGCAGGCCGCGCAAGTTGGCGTGCGTCGTGTGCATGGAGGCCAGGCCCGCCCCCGTCAGGGCAAAGGTCAGCGCATAGCCCAGGCTGAGCTGCTCGTTGATGCTGGCCAGCAGCAGCACGGCCAGCGTGCCGCAGAAGGCCAGGCCGGCCAGCGTGGGCACGATGTAGACGTTGCGCTGCGTCGTCTGGTGGGTGTCGGCCAGGGGATGCCTGGCCTGCCACCAGGCCTGCCATCGACGAAACAATGCCGTGGTCGCAAGGCTCATCGCGGGCACCTGCCGGAGCGTGCCCATTTTCGCGATGGCGCCAGAGTGCCTTCCCAAGCGACTGCCGTGGAACCGGCTTTGCCGGGCCACTGGCGGTGCCCCCTCGAGGGGGCGGCCGCAGGCCGTAGGGGGTGGGCCATCACGGCAGGGGAATCGCCTCGATCATGGCCCGCACCTGTTCGCGCGCGCCGCGACCGGCGCCGGCCCGCGGCAGCAGGCGGTGGGCGATGGTCTGGGGCAGGATGGCCTGGATGTCGTCGGGCGACACGTAGTCGCGCCCCTGCAGCAGCGCCCGAGCCCGCGAGGCGCGCAGCACGGCCAGACCCGCGCGCGGTGACAGCCCTTCGACGAACCACTGGCCCGAACGGGTGGCGGCGATCAGGGCCTGCAGATAGTCCAGCAGCGGCGGCGCGGCGTGGATCTGGCGCACGGCCGCCTGCGCCTGGACCAGCTCAGGCGGCGTCATGACGGGCTTCAAGGCACGCAGCAGCTCGCGGCTGTCCTGGCCGGTCAGCAGCTCGCGTTCGGCGGCGGCGTCGGGGTAGCCGAGGGAAATGCACATCAGGAAACGGTCCAGCTGCGATTCCGGCAGCGGAAAGGTGCCGAGCTGCTCGCTGGGGTTCTGTGTGGCGATGACGAAGAAGGGCGCGGGCAGCGGATGGCTGACGCCCTCGATGCTGACCTGGTGCTCTTCCATGGCCTCCAGCAGCGCGCTCTGCGTCTTGGGGCCGGCGCGGTTGATCTCGTCGGCCAGCAGCACCTGGGCGAACACCGGGCCGGGGTGGAAGGCAAAGCCGTTCTTCTCGCGCTCGTAGACGGACACGCCGAGCAGGTCGCTGGGCAGCAGGTCGGCCGTGAACTGCAGGCGCGAGAACTTCAGGCCCAGCGAGATGGCCAGCGCATGGGCCAGCGTGGTCTTGCCAACGCCGGGCAGGTCTTCGATCAGCAGATGGCCGCCGGCAATCAGGCAGGCCAGGGAATCGGCGATCTGGGCGGGTTTGCCCTTGATGACCGTGCTAATCTGGTTTTGCAAGGCCTGCAGTTGCCCTGCCAGTGTTCGTGATGGCGTCGTCATGGACCTGACCATATCAAGAGACATGCCCACCGCCTACTTCAATCCCCCCGAGTGCCGCCGCCACGACATGGGCGAAGGCCACCCCGAATGCCCCGAACGCTTGGCCGCCATCGACGACTGGTTGATCGCCTCTGGCCTGAGCCAGGCGCTGGAACATTTTGACGCCCGGCCGGTGGACCTCAAGGACGTGGAGCTGGCGCACACGCATGGCTACGTCAGCGAGATCGGCACCATGCTGCGCGACTGTGCCGAGAAGGGCGAGCGCTGCGCGGTCGACCCCGACACCTCGGCCAATGCCCACACCTGGTCGGCGGCGCTGCACGCGGCGGGCGCGGCGGTGCAGGCGACCGACCTCGTCATCGACGGCCGCGCCGACAACGCCTTCTGCTCGGTGCGCCCGCCCGGCCATCACGCCACGCGTGACCAGAGCATGGGCTTTTGCTTCTTCAACAATGTGGCCATCGCGGCGCGGCATGCGCTGGATGTGCGTGGCTTGAAGCGCGTGGCCATCGTCGACTTCGACGTCCACCACGGCAACGGCACGGAAGACATCATTGCCGGCGACGACCGCGTGCTGATGGTCAGCATGTTCCAGCACCCGCTCTACCCCTACAGCGGCGCCGTTCCCAAGGGCACCAACATGGTCAACGTGCCGCTGCCCGCCTATACGCGCGGCGGCGAGGTGCGCGAGATCATCGAGGCGATGTGGCTGCCGGCGCTGGAGCGCTTCAAGCCGCAGATGATCTTCATCTCGGCCGGGTTCGACGCCCACCGCGACGACGAGCTCGGCCAGCTCGGCCTGGTCGAGGCCGACTACGAGTGGATCACCCTCAAGCTCAAGGCCATCGCCGAGCGCCATGCCCAAGGCCGCATCGTGTCGGTGCTGGAAGGCGGCTATAACCTGCATGCGTTGTCACGCAGTGTGGGCGTGCATCTGCGCGTGCTGGCGGACCTTTGAGTGCCCTTTCCTGAACCGCGGCCGCGTGCCGGCTGGCGCGTGCCTTTCCCATGAACCCGATGCGCCAACCCTTGAACATGAATGAACTGCAAGCCTTGCTGGGCCGTGCCTTCAGCGCCGATGCGCTGGCCGAATGGGCCGTGCTGCTGGGTTGCCTGCTACTGGCGGGACTGCTGAGCTGGGTGCTGTCGCGTGCGGTCAACAAGCGCGAGAGCAGCGTGCTGTTCGGCGAGCGTGTCATCGACGGCGCGCTCTTCCCGCTGCTGGCGCTGGCGCTGACCTTCGGCGCGGGCCGCCTGCTGCCGCTTTGGGGCCTGGCGCCAGCGCTGTTCAAGCTGGCTCTGCCGCTGCTGGTGTCGCTGGCGATCATCCGGGTCACCGCCCGCGTGCTGACGGCGGCCTGGCCCGATTCGGCACCGATCCGGCTCGTTGAGCGCATCGGCTCTTGGGTGGTATGGCTGGGCGCCGTGCTGTGGGTGACGGGCCTGCTGCCCATCATCCTCGACGAGCTGGACAACATCGGCTGGAAGTTCGGTGCCGTCAAGCTGACGCTGCGCAACGTCATCGAGGGCGGCCTGACGGCGGCCCTCGTGCTGGTGCTGGCCCTGTGGGTGTCGGCGGCCATCGAGGCCAGGCTGTTGCAGCGCGAGTCCATGCACCTGTCCATGCGCAAGATCGCGGCCAGCGCCATCCGCGCGCTGCTGCTTTTCGTCGGCCTGCTGTTTGCGCTGTCCGCCGCCGGCATCGACCTCACGGCGCTCGGCGTGCTGGGCGGCGCGCTTGGCGTGGGCATCGGTTTCGGCCTGCAGAAGCTGGCGGCCAACTATGTGAGCGGCTTCGTCATCCTGGCGGAGCGGTCATTGCGCATCGGCGACATGGTCAAGGTCGACGGCTTCGAGGGCCGCGTGACGGACATCAAGACGCGCTACACGGTGATTCGCTCGCTGGGCGGCCGCGAAGCCATCGTGCCCAACGAGATGCTGATCACGCAGCGGGTCGAGAACGCGTCGCTGGCGGATCCGCGCGTGCTGCTGTCCACGATCGTCCAGGTCAGCTATGGCTGCGACGTGGAACGCGTCATCGAGGCTTTGATCGCCGCCGTGACCGAGGTGCCGCGGGTGCTCAGCGACCCCGGCCCGGCAGTGCAACTGAGCAATTTCGCCAACGACGGCCTGGAGCTGACGGTGTTCTTCTGGATCATGGATCCGGAGAACGGCAGCGGCAACGTCCGCTCCATGGTCAACCTGGCGGTGCTGCGCACGCTCAATGGCCTGGGCGTGGAGATTCCATATCCGCAGCGGGTGTTGCACGGCCTCGGCCAGCCCACCGCGTCGCCAGTCGACGGCGCCGGCGATGCTCAGAAGTCCGCGTCCAGCACCACCCGGTAGCGCGCCTTGCCGCTGCGCAGGTGGTCCAGCGCCTCGTTCACGCGGCTCATGGGGAAGCGCTCCACCTGCGGCAGGATCTGGTGGCGGGCCGAGAACTCCAGCATCGTCGCCAGCACCGAGGGCGGCGGCGTGGGCGAGGCCGACAGGCCTTTCTGCCAGCTCAGCAGGCCGCCGCTCCTGACGCTCAGCGCGTCGGTCACCACGCCCACCAGGTGCATGCGGCCCTTGGGTGCCAGCGTGGCGACCAGCGCATCCCAGTTCAGCGCGGCGCCGACAGTGATGAGCAGGAAGTCCAGGCTGCCGGCGGCGGCCTTCAGTTCGGCCTTGTCGACGCTCGACAGGGTCTTGTGGGCGCCCAGCGCCAGCGCCTCGTCGCGCTTGGACGGCGACGATGTGAACGCCGTCACCTCGCAGCCCCAGGCGCGCGCGAACTTGACGGCCAGGTGGCCCAGCCCGCCGATGCCGACGACGCCCACGCGATCCGTCGGCTTCACGGCATGCAGCACGAAGGGCAGGAACACCGTGCCGCCGCCGCACATCAGTGGGCCGGCCGCGGCGGGGTCGAGCGCATCGGGCAGCGGGATGGCCCAGCTCCAGTGCGACCGCAGCCGGTCCGCAAAGCCGCCGTGGCGGCCGATCAGCGTCGGCTGGCGCTTGCCGCACAGGTGCTGCTCCCCGCCGATGCAGAAGTTGCAGTGCGTGCAGCTGCCGGTGTGCCAGCCCACGCCGACACGCTGGCCCAGCTGCCGCCCCTTGGCGCGCGGGCCCAGTGCGGTGATGCGACCGACAACCTCGTGGCCGGGCACGACCGGATAGCTGGCGGGAAACCACTCGCTGTCGATCATGGCCAGGTCGGAGTGGCAGACGCCGCAATGCTCGACGGTGATTTCCACATCCTCGTCGCCGAGCGGACCGGGGTCGAAGTCGAAGGGCTGCAAGGGGCCGCCCGCGGTATGGGCAGCGTAGGCGTGGATGTTTGACATGGGCGTGCCCTCTTGGGTGGACCTACTGCAGCGAGTGGTCCTTGAAGAACTGCCAGATTGTGTGGGTCGCGTCGATTTCTGTGCGGGGCCAGATGTGGCCCATGCCGTCGATGCGCAGCAGCCGCACTTCGGCGCCGCCCGCGCAGCCGGTGTAGCGCACGGTGTGCGAAGGTCCCGGCGGGTCTTCCTGCGCGAGCTTGGGCTGGCAGCGGTTGTGCGTGGCCCACCCGGCCAGGGCTTGCGGCACGCTGTCGACCCACTCGCCGCCGCGGTCGCCGCCGCCTTCGTAGGCGTTGGTCAGGTCGGCCAGGCCATGCACGCCGAGCACCGGCAGGGCACGCCCGGGGCAGGGACCGGTCCAGCGCAGCCCGCCGACCGGCGCAATCGCCGCGATGCGGTGGTTGAGCCGGCAGCCCAGCAGCGACGACATGCGCCCGCCGCCCGAGAAGCCGGTGGCATAGATGCGCGCGGAATCGATGCAACTGCGGCTGGCGATGTGGTCGAGGACGTCGGACACGTATTGCACGTCGTCGGCGCGCCCGGCCGTGACGGGTACGTTCCAGCGCGAGCCCTCGGCCTGCAGCGAGGCGACGGCAAAGCCTTCGCGGGCCGCCAGCGCCTCGAAGCCGCTGGTCCTGGCCTGACCGGCGGCGTCGCCGCCCGAGCCATGCAGGTCGAGGACCAAGGGCAGTGTGGCCCGGCGGCCGACGAGGGGCGGGACGAAGAGCCGATAGGTGCGCGTGCGGCCGCCCGAGGTCAGCTCACGCATCTCGCTGGCGACGGGCGACAGCGAACAGGCGCTTGCCGGTGCCTCGGTGTTGGCGTTGGCGTTGGCCAGTGGTGGCAGGGCGCACAGCGCCAGCAGGAGGGGCGTCAAGGAGGACAGGCGCATGGTCTTTTTGTTGGGGCGGGCGGCTTCTTGCGCAGCGACGATGTCGCCCAGGTGGTGATCGTGGCGAAAGCGCCGTGGTTCAGGCGAAGCGGTAGTCCGGCGCATGCCTGCGCAGCCACTGCTCCAGCATCATCAGGATCCAGACCATCTCGCCGTAGTAGCCGGCGTGCTCCTTGAGGCGCTGCGTCAGCAGGCGCTCGACGAAGTCGGCGCGCACGAGGCCGCGCGCTACCACGCCGCGCAAGGACTCCGCAGCCAGCGCGTTCAGCGCCGCATCCTTGACCGCCCAGGGACCGAAGGGCAGGCCGAAGCCGTGCTTCTTCTTCGTCAGGATTTCGTCCGGCAGGAAACCGCGCAGCGCCTCCTTGAAGAACCAGCGCAGCTTCAGGCCCTTGAGCTTGTAGCTGGTTGGCAGCTTGAGCGAGAAGTCCAGCAACCGCGTGTCCAGCAGCGGGAAGCCGACGTCGACGCCGGCCAGCGCCGTCGTGCCGACGACCTTGGGCAGGTCGTTCTCGGCCAGCGTGTAGCGCCAGTCGAAGGCCAGCATCTGGTTGACGAGGCTGGCCTCGTGCGGGCCAGCGGCCCAGGTGGCGCGCTGGTGCTCGCGCGGTACACCGGTGTCGACGGCGGCCAGGAAGGCAGGCGTCAGCACCTCGGCCATGCCGAGACGGTCCAGCAGGTTGTAGCTCTGCATGCGGTCGGGCATGGGCACCCGCGCCTGGCGGATGTAGCTGGTGCCCTTTTTCAGCAGCGGGATGTTGCCGGTGACCGGGTTCATGAACAGCGGGTTCAGCACGCCGCTGCGCAGCGGCGACGGGATCTGGCTGTAGACATGGAAGACGCGTTCCTTGGCGTAGCGCGTGTTGCCACCGAAGAGCTCGTCGCCGCCGTCGCCGGCCAGCATGCGGGTGTAGCCGTCGTCATGCGCCTTGCGGGCGCAATAGAAGGCCGGCACCGCCGAGGAGTTGCCGAAGGGCTGGTCGTAGTGCGCGGCGACGTCGGGGATGGCCTTGACGAGGTCGGCCGGCGTCACGTAGTACTCGTGATGGTCGGCGCCATAGGCCTTGGCGGCGATGCGCGCGTAGTCCATCTCGTCATAGCCCTCGGCCTCGAAGCCGATGGAATAACTCGCCGGCGCCTTGCCGGTGACCTCGCCGAGCAGGCCGGCCACGGTGGAGCTGTCGGTGCCACCGCTGAGGAAGCAGGCGGTGCGGCCGTCGGCATCCAGGCGGTCGCGCACGGCTGCGCGCAGGATGCCGCGAAACTCGTCGCGCAGCGCGTCGAAGCTGGGGCTGGCCTGCTCGTCGAAGCGCGCAACCCAGTAGGGCGCGACGGTCAGCTGGCCGTTCTCGAACAACGCATAGTGCGCCGGGGGCAGGCGGTGGATGCCGGCGTAGATGGTGCGCGGCGACGGGATGCAGTGATGGAACAGGTAGTTGAACAGCGCCTGCGGATCGAGCTCGCGAATGCCGAGCTGGCGGGCCAGCACGTCGGCGCGCGTCGCGAAGTGCAGGCGGCCGTCGCGCACGGCGTAGCACAGGCTGTGTATGGCAAAACGGTCGACGGCCAGGTAGGTCGCGCCGCTGGGCAGGTTCAGCGCGACGGCGAACTCGCCACCCACACCAGCGGCACAGGCGGCGCCGCGCGCGGCGTAGGCCTGCTGCCAGGCGGCGAGCGCATCGGTGGCCGGGGCGGCGAAACGGGGAGCGCCAGAGGCGAAGGGCGTGTCGGCAGGCAGGTCGTGGGCGTGCATCTCTTCTTGTCGCTCAGGGCTTCAGGCGGGCGGATTGTCGATGGGCGGCCCGGGATTGGGGCGCAGACGGCGCCACGCCGCGCCAATGGCTTGGCGCGCCAGGCCCAACAGGCCACGCAAGGTCAGCGGGTCGTAGGCCACGAGGCCGAAGCGCTCGCGGCGGTGGCTCATCCAGGTCTTCTTGTAGACGTCGTCGCCGATCAGGTAGTCCACTTCTGCGACCTTGTCGCGCTCGATGGCCTCCTCGAGCAGCAAGGCCGTGACCAGCGTGCCCGGTGCAATCGCCTTGAAGGCCTCGTCGTAGGCGACCTTGTAGATATGGGCGCGCCCGGCGTTGACGATCCACAACTGGGCGGCAATCGGCTTGTCGCCGATCCACGCCAGGCCCAGCCGCAGCCAGCCGCGCCGCGCGCACAGCCGGATCAGGCCTGGAATGAAATCGACATACGGCTCGGGCACCTTCCAGCTGGCGCCGTACACCGCCTCGTAGGCCGCGATGCCGCGCTCCGCGTCGGCTTCGTCGCGGATGATTTCCAGGCGGCCGCCGTCCTCGGCCGCCAGGCGCTTGGTCATGCGCTTGATGGTGCTGCGCAGCTGGCCGCTGCGGTTCTTGAGATAGCTCGCCCAGTCGCTGTCGACCTGCAGATACCAGTTGCCGAAGGCGAAGTACTCATGCGGCCGCAGCCCGGCCAGGCGCAGTGCGTCGCGCAGCAGTGCGAACTCGCGCGCCTTCGGGTCCATCGGCCAGAAGCGATACGCAGGCGCGCCGCGCTGGCCTTGACGCAGCGCCAGCATCAGCGGCAACAGGTCCTCGGGCGCGAGGTCGTCCGCCAGCGCCGGGGCGTAGAGCGTGGTGTAGTAGTTGGCCAGCGCGCCGACCTCCACGCCGGTGTCACCGGGCTGGATGCCGATGGGCAGCACCGCCAGCACGCGGCCTTGGCGGCGCAAGACGTAGAAGGCCGCCTGCGCCGCGTCGCGGAACACCGTGTCGGCCAGCAGCCCGAACCAGTCGGCGCCGAACTCCACATAGGCCTGCTCGCGCTGGCCCAGCAGGGCGAGCGCGTCATTGGGCATCTCGCGCGGGTGACTGAAGCGCTCCACCACCGCACCGCTGCGCTGCGCCATGACGCTGGCGTCGACCCGCGGGCGCTGCTGCGCACGTGCGCGCCACCCACGGCCGCGCCTGAGCAGGCCATAGACGGCGGCCACGCCCGGATGGCGGTAGACGCTGACATGGTTGATCCAGCGCTGGGAGGTCGACCAGGCCAGCAGGTCGGCGTCGGCGTTGGTGTAGAACTCGACGACGCCGCCTGGCAGACGCTTGAACAGGTCCTCAAGCGTGAGCTGCAGCAGAATCCGCCCGGGCGCGAGACGCTCGAACTGCTCGTCGAAGGCCGTCTTGAGCATCACGACCATGCCTCCTCGGGCCAGCAGCATGCGTGACGCAACCAACTGCTCGCCTAACCACAGCTCGTAGACGAGGGCTTCGCCGCGCGCGGCGAACGCACGCATGACCTCAGCGTAAAAACGTCCCTGTGGATTGCCGTTGCCCACAGCGGTGCCCTCGCGGCCCTTCCAGCCGCTACTTTCCAGCACCGCATATCGGTCCACGGCAGCCGCAATAGCGGCCGAATCACTGACCACATCCAAACGGGCGGCGCCAGCCTCCGACTGCAGGCGGCGCAGATAGCGGCGCATGTTCTGAATCAGCTTGCGCGGGCGTTGGGCCCAGTAGTCGTCGAAGCTTCCCTTGAGGCTGACGTTCATCGTCAACGCATGGGGCAAGGATTGCAGCGGCACGCGGGGCAGTTCGCGCAAGTCTCCGAAGCGCGGGTCATTGCACAGTAGGTCCAACTCGCTGGCGTAGCCTGGCAGCGCCGCCAGCAGGCCACCGACGTCCAGCTCTGTCGGTAGCAGGGATGGGCCGATCTGGCTCTGCGAGGGCAGGTAACTGGACCAAACGCCCAGGCCGCGCGGCTGTGCGGTGAGCAGTAGCATGGCCATGGGCGCGTCGCCTTGCCGCGCAAATGCGAGCCGCGCGCCGCCCGCGTCGAAATGACGCAGCAGCGCATCAACGAATATGCCGTCCAGCATCGGGTGCCTGCCCATCAACCGGTGGTTGAGCCGATCCCAAGATTGGCGATGCACGCCGAGACCTTGCTGTGCGTCGAGGAGGTCGACCTGCCAGTGCAGGTTGGATCTCATGGCGCGTCGAGATTCAGGAAATGCGCGCCGGGGCGAGCGCAGAGGCGGGTGTGCTGCCTGATGACGCCGAACTCGCCCAGGACGCGCAGGCTGGCCAGTAAGTGCGCCATGAACAGCTGGAGATCGTGGTTGGCGAGCAGGTCGGCCAGGGGATGCAGGATGCCGGTTGACAACAGCCGCAGCACCTGGCCCGACAAGCTGCCCCCGGGACGCTTCAGTTCTAGCAGCAGCGCCGAACGCAGCCGCTCGCTGCGGGCGTGGAGCTGCTGGCGCCAGGTTTGCTGTGGTCTCGGTGGTTTCGCGCGCAGGTGCACGATGCGCGCCGCCGGCAGCAGTGCTGTGCGTAGGCCGTGGTGCGCAAAGCGTTCGATCAGGTCGTCGTCTTCGCCGTACATGAAGAACAGCGGGTCGAAGCCGCCTACCCGGCGGAACACGTCGGCACGCAACAGCCAGGCGGCCGCGTTGATGCCGCGGATGGGGTAGTAGGACTGCACACGGCCCAGGCAGGCATCCGACAGATAGCTGGGCGCATGGCGTTGCAGGTAGGCGCTTTGCGTATTGGGATCGACGCGGCTCAGGTCGGGGCTGCAGTGCAGCGGACTGACAACGTCGAAATCTGGCTGCGCCTGCAGAAACGTGGCCAATTGGCCGACGGCCTCAGGAGTGACGTAGGCGTCCTGGTTCAGCAGCAGCACGGCGTCGGCGCCGGCTCGCAGTGCATGCGCAATTCCAAGGTTGTTGCCACGTCCGAAGCCGAAATTGGCGCCAGCCTCGATGAGCACGGCGTCAGGGAAGTCGCGGCGGACGATCGCACAGGTGTCGTCGCTGGACGCGTTGTCGACCACGATGGCTGTGCAGGCGTGGTTGCTGTCACGCAGCGACTGCAACGCACGGGCAATCCAGGTGGCACCGTTGTACGTGACGATGATGGAGAAGACGCTCATGAGCTCACCGCTGCGGCGCGACGCCGCCGAATGAAGCCGAGGATCTCGGCGTAAAGCGGATGGCCGAGCAGTCTCAGGCCGGCCAGCCAGAACAGCACCGTCAGGCCCGCGCAGGTCAGCCAGATGGGCAGGGCGAGTGCCCCGCCGGCCGGGCGCAGCCAGGCTGCGATGAGGGCGCTGGGCAGCAGGCAGACCAGCGCCAGCAGTGTGTTGCGCACCAGCTCGCGGGCAATGCCGCGGAAATCGCTTGGCAAGCAGCGCTGCTTGAAGGCGTAGAAGTAGGGCACGGCAACGATTGCCATCGCCAGCACGCCGAGGGCCAGCGGCTCCAGCGCACGCCAATGCCAGATGACGGCGACGAGCAACAGCGCCTTTACCGGCTGGATGATGAGATCAGCCAGCGCGACGAGCTGCGCGTGGCCAGCTGCAAGCATCAGCGTCGGGATGAGACTGTTCAGCACACTGACTGCACCGGCAGCGCAGAAGATGGGCACCAGTGGCGCCGAGGCGTCCCACTGGGGGCCGAACATCAGCCGCAATACCTCAAGAGCGAACAGACTGACGAAGCCGTAAAACGGCCATGCCACGGCGCTGGCGGCGGCCAGGCTTTGCACATAGCGCTGTTCAAGCTGGCTGCCCTCGCGGTGTGCCTGCGCAAAGGCCGGGTAGGCGACCGAGCGCACGGTGCCCATGATGTCGCGATGGAAGAGGTTCATCAGCCCCTGGGCGCGGCTGGCGATGGCGACCTGGCTGAAGTCCAGCAACTTGCCGACAGCGAGGTCGTTGATGTCCATGGACACAGACGTGACGACATTCGCCGCCGTGACCGGGCCGCCGAAATGCAGAATCTCACGCCAGCGCTTCAGCTGCGGGCGCGTCAAGCGGCCCCAAGCGCCTGCCAGGCTGACGCTCAGCGCGGTCGCCAGGCTGCCGGCGAGATCACCCCAGGCCAGGCTTGCCGCTCCGACGCCGGCCCAGGCCAAGGCCAGCGACGTAAAAGTGCCGACGACGGCGGCCGCCACGTTGACGCGCATCAGCACGTCGAAACGCATGTCACGGCGCAGCAGCGCGATGGAGATCGAGTTGAAGGGCAAGATCAGGAAGTTGAACGAGATGACGCGCACGATTTGGACGAGGCTGGCATCGCCGTAGAAATCGCCGATCCAGGGCGCCGCAGCTTGAGCGAGCACGAACAGGCCGCCGCCCAGCAGCAGCGAGGTGCCCAGCGCGCTGCCGATGTCGTCTGGACCGAGGTCCTTTCGCTGGATCAAATAGTTCGCAAGTCCGAAGTCCCGCACGACCTGAGCGATGCTGATCAGAGCCATCGACACCGAGTAAAGGCCGATCTGCGCCGGTGTCAACAAGCGCGCGAGCAGCGTGAACGACAGCAACTGCAACGCGATCAACAGATAGCGCTCCAGGAATGCGAAACCAAGCGAGCGGCGGACGGTGGCCATCAGTAGATGTTTTGCCTCTTCTGCGACCGCCGTTTCACCCAGGCGGGATACGCGGCAGGCCGCAGCTTCGACATCCAGCGGCTAGCGACGGTTCCCCAGGCGCGCCAGATTCGAAGTTCTCGGAGGAAGCGGGCCGCCGAATTTTCGCCACGGGCCGGCGCCACCAGCCAGGCAAGCATGTCCTGCAAAAGCTGTCGATACAGCCATGCCGGCACGCACGCGATGTGCCGGACGCCTGGCTGCATGTCCTGCCATGGCGAGATGCCGGCCTTCAAGGACCAGCGCCTGAAATAGCGCTTAGTCAACAGGTGCGGATCGACAGGCGCCCTGACGACCCAGTCGGCTTCGTAGACGACGTGCACGCCACGGCGCATGCAACGCTGGCCGAACTCGTAGTCCATGTGGCGAAAGTGAGTCTCGGAGAAGCCGCCCACTAGATCGAAAAGCTCAGCGCGTGCGGCCATGTTGGAGCCCGCCGGCGCGTAGGTTGGGTCCGGGCGGTCCAGCCGCGCGTCGCCCAGGTCTACGCCTGCCAGGATGGCGCTCATGTTGCGATGGAACCAGACAGGCGGACCAGCCGGGGACCAGTCGAGCAGGGTCTTCCCACCGACGAGCATGACAGTAGGGTCGGCAAAGAACCGCGCCGACTGCTGGCACCAGTGCGCCGGGAACAGAATGTCATCGTCCGAGAACAGCAGCAGGCTGCAGCCCAGTGATCGTGCAAATGAGATGCCGCTGTTCAGCGCGAACTGCTTGCCTTGGCGGTCTTCGAACCTGTAGTGAAGACGGCCGACAGGCCACGTTGCTTGGGCTGCTTCGACGGTCTGCCTTGTTGAGTCCGCCGAGTTGTTGTCCATGACGATGAACTCGACATCCGTGCCGGCGGCGAGTTCCTGACCGCGCAATGACTGCAATGTCACACCGAGACTTTCGGCGCGGTTCCAGGTACAGATGATGACGGCGATGTGAACAGGCATGGCGAATGGTTCGATAGGCCCCGGAATGCCGCGCTGCAGGAGAAGCGCCGTTGGCGGCACCGCCGACCGGCGGGCCCGGCAGTGTAGTGCGCGTGTTGTCGCGTAGCAGGGACTGGACAACCCCGCGATTGAGCAGCCCGTCACGCTGGATTGCCCCTGGACCGCCGATATGATCGCGCCCGACCCGACGGTCAGCGGTGGAGCGGAAGATCCTCGACGCTTGTGAGCACAATGCATCAGACCGCCTACTCTTCCCCCATTCCTCGAGTCAACAAGATGCCTACGCTCGTTTCGCGTCCGTCGCGCTGCCTGATCACTGGTGCTGCCGGCTTCATCGGTTCTCGGCTGCGCCAGCACTTCGACCAGGCCGAGCATTCCTATGTAGCCATGCTCAGAAGTGCTGCGGCTGCAGCTAGGCTGCAGGCACAAGGCAGTCAGACGGTCGTCGCCGACCTGCTCCAGGCAGCCGCCGTGACAGAGGCGCTCCAAGGTTGCGACGCCGTCGTCCACCTCGCCCACGGTGACCGCGGGCCCGAGGCGACACGGCGCCTCGTCGACGCGGCCGTGGCGCAGAAGGTGCGCCGTTTCGTGCATATCAGCACGATGTCGGTCCATGGGCCTCGACCCGGCGCCGAGGCGGCGCGCGAAGACACCGCGCGCATTGGGCGGTACGGTGAGGGCTACTCTGACTCCAAGGCCGAGCAGGAGGAGATCGTCCAGGCGGCCATCAACCGTGGCGACCTGCATGCGGTCATCCTGCGCCCCACCGTCGTCTATGGCTTGGGCGGTCATTTCGAACGCCAGGTCATCCGCCAGGCCCAGGCCGGCGAAGTGACGCTGTTTGACGAGGGTCGCGGGGTCTGCAACGTCGTGTTCGTCGACGATGTCTGCGACGCCATCGAAGCCGCCCTGGTGAGCGACGCGGCTCTGGGGCAGGCGATGTTCATCAATGCGGATCGACCGGTGAGCTGGGGCGAGTTCATCCGTGGATTTGCCTCAATGGTGGAGCCGGCGCCCCGGTTTGTCAGCCTGTCGTCTGCAGATGCCGAGGCTTACTGGGCCGCGCATCCCCCCGAGCCGGTCGGCGGGTTGCCGACGCGCCTGTTCCGCAAGCTGCGGCGCTTGGCCGGCTGGCGGTCGCCGGTAGCGCCTTGGCCGCCGCTGGGTCGTGTGCAGCGCGAAACCTTCCCGATCACTTTTGCCAATGAAAAGGCCAAGCGCCTGCTGGACTGGTCGCCACGCGTCGATTTCGCCCAGGGCTTGCGCCTGAGCCGGGACTGGCTGTGCGCCGAGGGTGTCCTGCCGCGATGAGGCCCAGGGCGGTCATCGTCGGCGCCGGCCTAGGCGGGTGCGTGCTGGCACATGCATTGTTGGATTCGCATGAGGTCGTGCTGGTGGAGCGTGGCCGGGAGGCGGATGACCGCCGCTATCCCGTCGTCGACGCGGGCCTGCCGGCCGGCACCGATCCCCATGTCGGCGCCGGCCTCGGCGGCACGACGCAGCTCTGGCACAACGGCCTGATCGAGATCGACGAAGAGATCTTCGCCGCGCACTGGCCGTTCCCAAAGGCGACGCTGGACGCTTACTACGAGCAGGCGTTCTTGCTGCTGGCCGGCGTCGGCCTGGCGCCGGTCCAGGCGGCCATTGAAGAACTGCGCCGCAAGTATCGCCAGCTTGGCCTTCCGGAGGGCTTGCTCCAGGGCCTTTACTACCCACGCTGGCCGCGCAATGTCTGGGACAGTCTCGGGCTGCAGGGGCGGGTGCAACTGGTTTCGGGCGATGTCGTCGACTTCGCATTGAACGATTCGACGTCGCGCATCGCCAGCATCACCGTGGCGGACGGCACCCAGCGCAGCCAGATCGAGGGCGACGTCTTTGTGCTGTGTGCTGGCGGGCTTGGTTCTCCCGTGCTGCTGCAGAAGTTGCGTCACCGCGTACCGCTTCCGGCGCTGCGCCATGCCGGCGCTCATTACGAGGACCATCCGATGGGCTTCGTCGGCGAGGTCGAGGTGACCGTGCCGCTGTATCGGCTGTGGAACTACCGTGTGCCGGGGACGGATGGCAATCTGCGCCTGCCCATGGTGGTGAAGCGGGCCGGGCTGCACATGTCGTTTCAGTTGCGGCCGGCGGCCAACTACTACCGCAACAGCCGCCGCGAGCGTGTCGGCAGCGTGCTCAACGAGCTGCGCCGCAACCTCTGGAACCCGCTTCACTACCTCAGGCTGCTCAGGCACTGGGACGACATCCTGGACATCCTGTCGTTCAAGTTCGGCATTCACCTGCCGACCAAGCACTACACGCTGTTGATGTGTGCCCAGATGCCGACGGCAGCCGACCTGTCGATCTGGAATGAGCTGGATGCACAAACCGGCGCCGACGTCCGGGTGCGCCGCTGGCAACTGTCCGAGGCGTTCTTGAAGGAGCTCGATGCATCCGTGGAGGACGTGCTGGCCTGGCTTGCGCCGGTGACCAAGCGGGCCCGCGTGTTCAGTGGCTGGCAGAGCGACCTGCGCTCCGCGGCCCACCATTCAGGTACCGCCCGCCTGTCGGTCGATGCGCATAGCGGGGTCTGCGACATCAATGCACGCGTTCACGGCCTGTCCAACCTGCATGTCTGCGACGGGTCCTTGATCCCGGCCAGCGGCATCGCCAATACCGGCCTGACGATCGCGGCCCTGGCCTTGCGCTTGGCCGCTCATCTTCGGCAGCCCCTCACTTCAGACCCTCGACCGACGATCTCATGAACCTGCATGTCGCCATGGCCGCCCGCACCTTGAACGTACCGCACCTGCGCGGTACCGGGCGCTATGTGCAGGAGTTGCTGCGCAATACCCGCACCAGCGACGACCTGAGCTGGACCGCTTACGGGCACAACCCGGCACTGCCCTTCCGTGTGCCTGAGAAGTTGTTGGGGCGCACCGACGTTTTCGAGTTCCGCGGTGACCGCTTCCACCTGTGGGAGCAGTTGGGGCTGCCGATGAAGCTGCGGCAGCAGGGCGGGCCGCAGTTGCTGCATTGCGCCGAGAACACCGCCCCCATCTGGCAGCCGGTACCCACCATCGTGACCATCCATGACACGGTGCCGTGGGATGAGCCCACCCAGGGGCTGGAGCGCTTCCATCTTCATGACGTGCAGCGGGTGGCGCTGCGGCGTTGTGCGGCCGTCATCACAATCAGCGAGTCATCACGGCGAGACATCGTCAAGCGTTGGCCGTTCTTGGCCGACCGGCTGACGATCATCCCGCACGGGATCGCGGATGAATTCTTCAGCGCGGCGCGCGCGCCGCTGCCGCCAGCCTTGGAGCAGGCGCTGGCCGGCTCGCCCTATCTGCTGTACCTGGGAGGTGCGCAGGCGCGCAAGCGTTTCGACTGGGCGCTGGAATTGCTGGCTCGCTGCGGGCGCGACGATCTGCACCTCGTGGGTTGCGGCTTTGGCGCGGGGACGGCGCCGTTGGAGCGCATTCCCGAAAGCCTGCGTGGCCGCGTGCATTTCGCGCCCTTCCTGGAAGACAGCGAACTGGTCACGCTGTACCGTGGGGCCGAAGCAGCGATCTATCCGACGCTCTACGAGGGCTTCGGCTTTCCGGCCGTTGAGGCACAGGCGGCCGGCACGCCGGTGCTTTTCAGCCCCGTGAGCAGCTTGGTCGACCTTGTCGGCCCGCTAACCTGGACCAATGAACCGCAGGACTTTGATGCCTGGCTGGGCGCCTTGCGGGAGGTGCTGATGCTGCCGGCCGAGGCGCGCGCGCAGCGCGCGGCAGAAGCTGCAGCCTGGGCGCGGCAGTTTTCCTGGCGGCGCAGCGTGGAGCGGCACTTCGAGGTCTACCGCGATGTGGTCGAACGCAGCCGGCATCGCTTGCCGGCCTGACTAGCGTGGGCTGTCGGCCTTCGGAATCCAGCGGCGCACCAGGGACTTGCCCATCTTGGCGAGCGTGCGCCCGCGGTAGGGGCCACGGGCGAGCAGGCCGGCGAATGTCTTGAGCCCCAATCCGAGGTCGCCCTTGGCGCAATGCGTATCGGCGAAGTTGCACCAGCCGCGGTGCTGGAAGCCTTCCAGCGCCTTGAGGTCGATCGCGTGACCTGCCGGTGAGCTTAGGCCGAAGCGCCGGATCAGGTCGGCCCGCATCAGCTCGGTCGTATTGGTGGCCGGAATGCGCCGCGACAGCGAGACCGGATGCTGCCGGTAGAGCACGAAGGGCTCGGCCAGGCGCACGAAGCGGTGCTGCGTGCTTGCGCGCACCAGATATTCCCAGTCATCCGTCTGCTGGTTGTCCGTCACGAAACCACCCATGCTGTCCCAGGCGCTGCGTCGCCACAGCACCGAGGAGGGCAGCGCATGGTTGTCCAGGATGAGGCGGGGGTAGATCCAGCCGGACAGCGTCTCGTCGATCCGCCCGCTGCGCGGCTCGTCGAAAAACCCCGGGCGGGGCTCGCCGTGCCAGACCTGGAAGCCCGTGTAGCAAAAGTCGTGGTCGGGGCGGCTCTGCAGCGCTTCGAGTTGGAGGCGCAGCTTCTCGGGGTGCCACAAATCGTCCGCATCGAGCAGAGCGACGAACTCCGAATCTACCTCCGCCATGCCGCGATTGCGCGAGCGCGACATGCCACGGTTCTCCTGCGAGATGACGCGCACGCGGGCGTCATCCAACGCGGCGTTTGCCGCGGTGGCGTCCTTGGAGCCGTCGTCGATGACGGTGAGTTGCAGATCGGGGAAGGACTGGTTCAGCGCCGAGCGGAGCGTGTCGGCAATGAAGGCTTCGGCGTTGTAGGCAGGGATGACGATGTTGACGCGCGGCATGGGGCGTCAAAGTCAGCGCGGGGTCGACGAGGCCGTGTCCGAAGCTGCAGCCGCGGCTGCTTCGATCTCGGGCTCAGTCCACCGACCGGCGGACTCAAGGCGCTTTCGCAGCTCCGTTCGCGTCATGCCCATGGCCATCACGCGGTGTGCCTGGGCAAGGGCCTTGGCGTAATCCTTCATGTCGGCGTACAGCATGCCCGCATTGAAATGCGTCAACGGGTTGTCGCCAGCTTGCGTAACCACATAGTCCAGAAAGCGCTGCGCGTCGCTGAGCCGGTTGCGGCGGATCAGGGAGTCGACGTACAGCATCCGGAACACCAGGTCGTCCGGTGCGAACGCCATGCCTCGGGCGAAATAGCATTCGATGGTCATGTCGGCCCCCTTCGGAGGGTCGGATTTTTCTTTCTGTGTGAGGCGGTCCATCGAAATGATGGCGCGTGCATGGTTGGGAAACACGGCCAGCGTGTAGCCGATGTCGCCGCCGAACGGCCCGGTCTCGCCCTTGGTCAGCGTTTCCACGCCGCGCGTGAAGTGGGCGTTCTCGACGATGGAGCGCTGCTGGGCGTTGGCGGTCCGGTAGTCAAACGGGCCGTAGACGTTGCGTGTTTCACCGCAGCCCTCCGGCGAAGGCGCCCGCCGCCCCTGCGCGTCGGCAGGCATGGCCACGAGCGCCATGCTGAAAGCCAGTGCCAAGGTGGCTCGTTTCATCAGGTGTACTTCGCTAGGCATCGTGTCCTCAACCAATCCAAACAGATGCGGCATTGGGCGTCATGGTCCGGCAGGGCCGAAAACGTGTGATCGGCTGTCGGGATCTCGTGCAGGTCCAGCGCGGGCCGCTTCAGCAGCCCTGCCCAGGCGGGCGAGGCTGCGGCGCAACTTGCGAACTCGCTGGCAGTGTAGTCATCGCCACTCAGCACCAGCAGCGTCGGCCCGCCGAAGCCGCGCAGCCCCGCCGCCATGCGGTCCTGGAAGCTGCGGGAGTCGGTCTTATGGCCAGCGCCGCGCGCCAGCCGCAGATTGCTCGCCAGCCCGCGCAAGGCCGCGCCGCCCACGCCGCCCTTCAGCAACTTCAGCCAGAACCCACGCTCCCGCAGGCGGCGCCAGTAGTAGTGCTTGACGTGGGTCTGCGCCAGCGTAGCGGCGGACCGAACCCAGGGGTTGAGAAGTGCGACCCCGGCCACGCGGTCGTCACGGGTCGATTCAAGGTAGAGCAGGGCGGCCGAGGCGGCGTCGCACAGACCCCAGAGCGCGACGCGTTTGAGCGTGGGGCGGGCCGCCAGCAGCGCGCTGATGGCGGCGGCGATGTCGGCCTCGACACCGAGGAAGTCACGCGCTTCGCCCGGGCTGTCGCCCATGCCCCGGTAGTCGAAGCGCAATGCGGCGAAGCCGTTGGCCGCGAGGTGGCGGGCCAGCAGCGTGAACTGGCGGTGGCTGCCGGCGCGGTATTGGGGGCCGCCGACGATGATGAGCAGGCCCACTTCGGCAGCCGCACCGTCGGACGGCTCGGCCAGGATGCCCACCAGCGGTGTGCCCTCGCAAGCCAAGCGCAGTACCGACTCTTTCACGACAGTGCCTCCAACGTGCGGGCAATCAGCGCTGGCGCCAGTTCGATCTCGCTGGTCGACCAGAAGCCCGGCCCTGAAACGATCTGCGGCCGCACCGCCCAGCCGGCCTCCTGCCAGCCCTTGATGGCCTGCGCGCTGACGGGCGTCAGCGCGGCGTCGTCGCGCGTGCTGACCTCCAGCCATTCGACGCGGCCCGCCGCGCCCGTGGGCGCAAGCTTCGCTGCCTCCAGGCCCGACGCCAGCCCGGCACCCAGGCGGTAGCCGGCGATCTCGACCGGCCGGCCGGCCGCCAGTTCGGCCTTCATTTGCTCCATCAGCCCCTTGCTGGCACCGCTGACCATCTCGGCGGCCAGCTTCAGGCGCAGGAACTGCTGCAGCGCGACCTTGCCGCTCGTCATCGGCTGCCAGAACAGGTGGTTGACCGGCCGGCCCCAGTCCGCCGGCGCCAGCAGGCAGCCAGCGCGCAGGCCCCAGAGCCACAGCGGCGCATCGGGTACATGGGCGTCCAGCCATTCAAGGCCCAGGCGCACATCGGCCCGCCAGTCGGCCCAGCTCGCGTCGCCGAAGTCGGCCGACGAATCGCCGCAACCGCGCAGGTCGATCTGCAACACCGCATGCCCGGCCTCGGCCAGCGCGCGGCAGGCCAGCGCCGCCATGCGGCGCGACTTGTTCATTTCCTCTGCAAACGGGTGCAGGTAGAGGACTTTGCTGCGCGCCGCGCCCCGAGACGCTGACGACGGGGCGTGGAACAGGCAGAGCCGCTGCTCGCCGCCAGCGGCGGGCAGGAAGAAGACGTCGGCGTGAGGGATCAATCCAGACGGGCGGCGACAAAGTCCGCCAGCGAGCCCACGGTGGCGAACGTGTCGCCGTCGATGTCGTCGTCATCGACGACAAGGCCGAGTTGCTCTTCCATTGCGGTGATCAGGCTGACCACGGCCATCGAGTCCAGCTCCGGCAATGCGCCGAGCAGGGCGGTGTCGCGGTTGAAGGTTTGGGCGCGGCCGTTGAGGCTCAGCACGTCGTCGAGAAGCCTCAGCACATGGCCGAGGACCTGATCTTTTTCCATTCGCGGGCGTCCAAAAATGCAGCCGCGCAGTTTAGCGGGCCGCCCCCTCGGCCCAGGGGCGGCCACCCCTTGGCCTCGGGGGCGCATGCGATACTTTTTTCCCGCTTATTGACCTCCTGCCGGCCGCGCTTCATGCCCGAATCGACCCTGTTGAACGAGTTGGTGGCCGTTGCCGCCGAGCGCACGCCTGAGGCGCCGGCCCTGACCTATGGCGGCGTGACCCTCGGTTATGGCGAACTCGACACGGCCGTGCGGGGCTTTGCCAGCGGACTGATGCAACTGGGTCTGGCGCGTGGCGAGCGGGTTGCCATCTACCTGGAAAAGCGTTTCGAGACCGTCGTCGCCAGCTTCGGTGCCCCGGCGGCAGGCGGCGTCTTCGTGCCGCTGAACCCGCTGCTCAAGCCGGAGCAGGTCGGCTTCATCCTCCAGGACTGCGATGTGCGCGTGCTGGTCACCTCGCCCGAGCGCCTGGCGCAGCTGGGTGACGTGCTGACGCAGTGCCCGTCGCTGCGCCATGTTGTGCTGACCCGCGGCTCGGGCGGTGCGCCGGTGCCGGTGCACGACTGGCTCGAACTGCTGGCTTCGCCGGCGCGGGCTGGCCACCGCGTCATCGATACCGACATGACGGCCATCCTATACACCTCGGGCTCGACCGGCCGGCCCAAGGGCGTCGTGCTGTCCCACCGCAACATGGTGGCCGGCGGCAAGAGCGTGGCGAGCTACCTGGGCAACCGCGCCAGCGACACGCTGCTGGCTGCCTTGCCACTGTCTTTCGATGCCGGCTTCAGCCAGTTGACGACGGCCTTCCACAGCGGCGCGCGCGTCGTGCTGCTGAACTACCTGCTGCCCAAGGACGTGCTCAAGGCCATGGAGCGTGAGAAGGTCACAGGCCTGACCGCCGTGCCGCCGCTCTACATCCAGCTGACGCAACTGGAATGGCCGGCCGCCATCGATGCCAACTTGCGCTATTTCGCCAACACCGGCGGCCGCATGCCGCGCGCGACGCTGGACCTGCTGCGCGCCAAGGCGCCGTCGGCCCAGCCCTTCCTGATGTATGGCCTGACCGAAGCCTTTCGCTCGACCTATCTGCCGCCCGAGGAGGTGGACCGCCGCCCCGACTCCATCGGCAAGGCCGTCCCCAACGCCGAGATCCTGGTACTGCGCGAGGACGGCAGTGAATGTGGCCCGGACGAGCCGGGCGAGCTGGTGCACCGGGGCGCCCTCGTCGGCCTGGGCTACTGGAACGATGCCGAGAAGACGGCTGAGCGCTACAAGCCCTTGCCCGTGGGCGTGGGCGGGCGCGAGGGCGGGCTGCAGTTGCCGGAGTTCGCCGTGTTCTCGGGCGACACGGTCAGGCGCGATGCCGAGGGCTTTCTCTACTTCGTCGGCCGCCGTGACGAGATGATGAAGACCTCGGGCTATCGGGTCAGCCCGACCGAGGTCGAGGAAGTCCTGTACGCCACCGGCCTGGTGGGTGAATGCGTGGCCTTCGGCGTCTATCACGACGCGCTCGGCCAGGCCATCCAGGTCATCGCGACGCCGCCCGAAGGTGCCGCCGAGCTGGACCTGGCCGCGCTGACCGCTGCCTGCAAGGCGCGCATGCCGGCCTACATGGTGCCGCACGGCATCCTCGCCCGCCAGGGCCCGCTGCCGCGCAATCCGAATGGCAAGATCGACCGCAAGACCCTTTCGACCGACTGGCTTGAGCGCAATGCTGCATGACTGATTCCGTCCCGACCAAGCGCGTCCTCGGGCATGCGCCCGTGCTTTTTCCCCGCGACGCCAACGGCGAGCTGCTGGTCGGCGGGCAGCGCCTGTCGGTGCTGGCGGAGCGGGTCGGCCAGACCCCCTTCTATGCCTATGACCGCGGGCTGTTGAAGGCCCGCGTGGCCGAGTTGCGCGCAGCGCTGCCGCAAGGCGTCGAGCTGCATTACGCGATGAAGGCCAACCCGATGCCGGCCCTGGTCGGGTTGATGGCCGAGTTGGTGGATGGCATAGACGTGGCCTCGGCCGGCGAGTTGCAGGTCGCCTTGAACTGCGGCGCGGACCCGCACGAGATCAGCTTCGCCGGCCCCGGCAAGCGCGACATCGAGCTGGGCCAGGCCGTGGCCGCCGGCGTGCTGGTCAACGTGGAATCGGCGCGTGAGCTGGTTCCCCTGGCGCGTGCTTCGCAGCGCCTGGGCCTGCCCGCGCGGGTGGCGCTGCGCGTGAACCCGGACTTCGAGCTCAAGGGCTCGGGCATGCGCATGAGCGGTGGCCCCAAGCAGTTCGGCATCGACGCCGAGACCGTGCCCGAGGTGCTGGCCGAGGTCGGCCGCCTGGCGGGCGACGGCATTGCCTTCGAGGGCTTCCACCTGTTCGCCGGCTCGCAGAATTTGAAGGCCGAGGCCATCTGCGAGGCGCAGCTCAAGAGCTTCGAGCTGGCCCTGCGGCTGGCCGAAGGCGCACCGTCGCCGGTTCGGTTCCTGAACCTGGGCGGCGGTTTTGGCATTCCCTATTTCCCGGGTGAGTCGCGGCTGGAGCTGTCCGCCATCGCCGACAACCTGGGCGCCTTGCAGGCGCGTGCCAAGGCGGATCTGCCGCTGGCCAAGCTGGTCATCGAGCTGGGCCGTTATTTCGTCGGCGAGGCGGGCATCTACGTCAGCCGCATCGTCGACCGCAAGCTCTCGCGCGGCCAGGTCTTCCTGGTCGCCGATGGCGGCCTGCACCATCACCTGTCGGCGTCCGGCAACTTCGGCCAAGTGCTGCGCAAGAACTACCCGGCGTCCATCGAGCCGCAGGGCCGCCGGGAAGCAGCGACCGAAGCCGCCAGCGTCGTCGGCCCCTTGTGCACTCCGCTTGACCTGCTCGCCGACCGCATGGAGATGGCGCGGGGCGAGATCGGCGACCTGGCCGTCGTCTATCAAAGCGGCGCCTACGGCCGCAGCGCCAGCCCGGAGGGCTTTCTGGGGCACCCGGCCTGCGTCGAGGTGCTGGTTTAGGCCGCGTCTTCCCAGGCGCCGTTCTGCAGGATCTGGTAGGGCCTGAACCCGGCCTTGTAGGCCATCTTCGGGCTCTCCGCGATCCAGTAACCCAGGTAGAGGTGGCTGAGCTTGAGCTCGCGCGCCTGGCCGATCTGCCACAGCACGCCGTAGGTCCCGAAGCTGCCCGGCACATCCGGGTCGTAGAAGGTGTAGACCGCCGACAGGCCGTCGTTGAGGATGTCGAGGATCGACACCATGCGCAATGGCGCGCTGCCGTCGGGCAGGGTTTCGCGGAACTCCACCAGGCGGGAGTTGATGCGCGACTGCAGCAGGAACTGCGTGTACTGGTCGACGCTGTCATGGTCCATGCCGCCGCCGGAATGCCGGCCCGCCTGATAGCGCAGGTAGAGCGCATAGTGCTCGGGCGAATAGCCCAGGCGCATGACCTTGGCCTGCAGGTGCTGGTGGGTCTTCCAGGCGCGGCGCTGGGACCGCGTCGGCTTGAAGCGTGTCACCGGCACGCGCAGCGCGATGCAGGCGCGGCACTGGTCGCAATAGGGGCGGTAGGTGAACAGGCCGCTGCGGCGGAAACCCGCGGCGACGAGGTTGGAATAGGCGTCGGCGTGGATCAGGTGGCTGGGCGTGGCGACCTGGGAGCGCGCCTGGCGGCCCGCCACATAACTGCACGGATAGGCGGCCGTGGCATAGAACTGGATCTGCGCAAGGGGCAGTTCTTTGGGGTGGGTCACGTGGTGTGCAGGAGCCGGTGCCAGTAGCCTGGATGATAGGTCCACGCTTGCGGCGAGGGCTCGCTGACATGGGCCGCAAGATGGGCTTCGAACACGTTTCGCGGCACTTCGGCGGCGCCCAGCGAGGCCAGGTGGGGGGTGTTCTGCTGGCAGTCGATCCACGGGATGCCGAACTCGCGACACAGGCAGACCAGCGCGCACAGCGCGATCTTGGAGGCGTCGGTGCGGCGCATGAACATGGACTCGCCATAGAACATGCGCCCGAGGTTGACGCCATAGAGCCCGCCCGCGAGTTCGCCGTCCACCCAGGTCTCGACGCTGTGCATGGCGCCCCAAGCCAGGTAGGCGGCCTGCAGCTCGGGCACGATCCAGGTGCCCGACTGCCCCTCGCGCGGCGCGCTGGCGCAGGCCTGCAGCACCGCCGCGCGGTCATGGTCGATGCGGATCTCGCAGCCGGGCGCGGCGGCGAAGCGCTGCACCGCCTTGCGCAGCGAGCGCGACAGCTTGAAGTCGGCCGTCTGCAGCACCATGCGCGGGTCGGGCGCCCACCACAGCGGCGGCTGGCCGGGGCCGTACCAGGGAAAGATGCCGCGGCTGTAGGCCGCCTGCAGGCGCTGCGGTGTCAGCGTGCCGCCGGCAGCGAGCAGACCCGGTGCGTCGGTGTCGGCGCCGAGCGCCCGGTGGCTGGGCGGGAAGTCGAGGGTCGCGTCGTCGAGCCAGTCGATCATGGCCGTCAACTTAACATGGCGCCCATGATCACCGTCTACGGCATCCCCAACTGCGACACCGTCAAGCGCGCCCGCGCCTGGCTGGCCGAACAAGGCCTGCCAACCGTCTTCCACGACTTCAAGAAGCAGGGCGTTCCCGCGCACCAGCTGCCCGAGTGGCTGAAGGCCTTCGGCCGCGACAAGCTGGTCAACCGCGCCGGCACGACCTGGCGCAAGCTCGATGAGGCCACCAGGGCGGCCGTCGTCGACGATGCCTCGGCCACCGCGCTGATGCTGGCCGAGCCCAGCGTCATCAAGCGCCCGGTGGTGCGCTGGGCGGATGGCAGCCTGAGCCTGAGCTTCACGCCGGAGGCCTTTGCGGCCAGGAAGGAGGCGCGCTGATGTTCACCGGCATCGTCCAAGGCGTGGCTCGCGTGCAGGCCATTGAAGCGCGCGAGGGCTTGCACACGCTGCACCTGAAGTTTCCGGAAGGTTTCGACGCGGAACTGGCCGTTGGCGCCAGCGTGTCCTGCGACGGCGTCTGCCTGACGGTCACGGAGCGGCCGGAGCCCGGGGTCGCGCGGTTCGACGTGATGGGTCAGACGATGAGCCTGACGACGCTGGGCGGGCTGCAGCCGGGCTCGGGCCTGAACGTCGAGCGCGCCGCCAGGGACGGCGCCGAGATTGGCGGCCATCCGCTGTCCGGCCATGTCGACGTGTCCGCCCGCATCGCCGAGATCCGCCGGCCCGACAACAACCACGTCATCCGCTTCGCCGTGCCGGCGCCGTGGATGCGCTATGTGTTCGCCAAGGGCTATATCGGCGTCAACGGCTGCAGCCTGACCGTGGCAGAAGCCCAGCGCGAACGCGATGGCTCGGGCTGGTTCGAGGTCTGGCTGATTCCCGAGACATTGCGCGTGACGACCTTTGGCGACAAGGGGGTGGGCGACGCCATCCACATCGAGATCGACCGCAGCACGCAGGTCGTCGTCGACACGGTGCGCGACGCGCTGGACGAGAAGCTGGGCCCGCTGCTGCCGGTGCTGGAAGCCATCGCGCGGGAGCGTGGCATCGACATCACCCAGCTTGCGCTGCCGCGCAGCTGAGAGCGCGCCATGCTGATCAACAGCGCGGTCTATGAAGATGGCCGCATCGTGGCCGAGCCGGCGCTGGAGGGTGTCTCCGAAGCCCTTGAGACGACGTCCGGCTTCATCTGGATCGCCTTGCGCGACCCGGGCGATGAGGAGCTCGACCTGCTGCAGTACGAGCTGGACCTGCCGCCTCTGGCTGTCGAGGACGCCCGCAAGGGCCTGCAGCGGCCCAAGCTGGAGGAGTACGGCGACATCCTGTTCGCCGCCATGCACCTGTTGGAGGCCGGCCCCGACGGCCTGGAGGTCGGCGAGGTGCATGTGTTCGTCGGCAACCGCTTCGTGGTGTCGGTGCGGCACCGCAGCGCCCAGGGTTTTCTTGGCGTGCGCGACCGCGCCGAGCGCGAGCCCGAGCTGCTGCGCCAGGGGCCGGGTTTTGTCTTTTATGCCTTGATGGACGCGGTGGTGGACCGCTACTTCCCGCTCATCGAGGCCATCGAGGCCGAGCTGGACCAACTGGAAGAGACGATGTTCCAGCCGCGTCAGGACCGCCAGGCCGTCGTCGAGCGGCTGTTCGGCCTCAAGCAGCGGCTCACCACACTGCGCCACGCCGTCACGCCGCTGCTGGACGTGGCCTCCAAGCTGCACGGTGGGCGCGTGCCGGTGGTCTGCAAGTCCATGCAGGACTATTTCCGTGACGTCTACGACCACCTGCTGCGCATCCAGGCCAGCATCGACGCCGCGCGCGAAACCATCATTGCGGCCACCCAGGTCAACCTGACGCTGGTCTCCATCGACGAGTCGCTGGTCACCAAGCGGCTGGCCGCCTGGGCCGCCATCTTTGCGGCGTCCACAGCGCTGGCCGGCATCTGGGGCATGAACTTCGAGAGGATGCCCGAGCTGAGATGGGCCTTCGGCTACCCGATGGCGCTGGGCATCATCGCCGTTGTCAGCGGGGCGTTGTACTGGCGCTTCAAGCGCCTGAAATGGCTTTGAAGTGAAAAGAGCGTCCGGCCCCACAGACACAGGCGCGCGGCGAGAGGAGCGTCACCTGACGACCATCGGGTTGGCCTTGCTGCAGGGCGTGGGTTGCCGGCTCAGGGCCTGATGCGCTGGCGGCCTTCGCGTGCCGCGGGCATGTTGCTGGTGCTGGCGGTGCACGGCCTGGCGGTCTGGCTCATCTGGCGCTCGCTGGCCAGCCGTGAGCCGGCGCACGCGCAGCGATGGACGGTGATTCGATGGCTGCCGCTGCCATTGCAGCCCGCTGCCGAGAAACCCGCGCCGCCGGTGGCGCGACGCGCCGATGTCAGGCCCGCGATCACGGGGGCAGCGCCGGCGCCGGTCTCGCAGGGCGAGGCGGCGCAAGGTGACGCGCCGGCCCAGCCGAGCGTTGGCGCGGGCGCAGCGCGCGCCGGTGCGCCGGTCGCGGTGCCGCTGGTGTTGCTGCCCTCCAAGGAGGTATTGCGCGGCGCGCTGGCCAATCCGGCGACGCAGGATCCCCGCGCCAACTCGCCGCGACCGACGGCCGAGGAGCGCATGGCCATGGCCATCGACAACCAACTGTGTGTGCGCGAGGAGCGCTTGCCCGACGGCTCGGTGCGCCGCTGGATGGGGCGCCTCAAGCGCACGGCCAGCGCCATCGAGACGCGGACGGGGCACCGGGGGATCGACCTCTCCGTGTGCGAGTAGGCGGACACTGCCGCGATGAACCCGGAAGACCTCCTCAAGCTCGTCACCACCGAGATGCCCTTCGGCAAGCACCAGGGAACGCAGATCGCCGATTTGCCCGCCAACTACCTCCACTGGTTCGCCCGCGAAGGATTCCCCAAGGGCGAAATCGGGCGGCTGCTGGCGCTGATGCAGGAGATCGATCACAACGGCCTGGGCGAGCTGCTCAAGCCCCTGCGCGGCCGGCGCTGCTGAACCGGCTCAAGCCGCGCTTCCTTCCGTTTAAGGCGCCGCCTCTGCGGCCCGTCGGATGGCCGTTTGAATCGGCAAGGACCCTCCCTAGCCTGCGAGCCATCACAGATCAGGAGGCGGCCATGCTGCAGATACAGGACGTCGTCAAGACCTTCGGAAAACTCAAGGCCGTCGATGGCGTGTCGCTCGACCTTCAGCCCGGTGTCGTCGGTCTCATCGGCCACAACGGCGCGGGCAAGAGCACGCTGATGCAGATGCTGGCCACGCTGTGCAAGCCCAGCAGCGGCCGCATCCTGCTCGACGGCCAGGACATCGTCGCGAGACCTGAGCTGATGCGCCGCCGCCTGGGCTATCTGCCGCAGGACTTCGGCGTCTACCCGCACCTGACGGCGCTGGAGTTCCTGCAGTACTTCGCCGCGCTCAAGGGCGTGCGCGACCCGCGCCGCCTGCAGGCCCTGCTGCAGCTCGTCAACCTGCATGAACAGGCCCACCGCCCCGCTGCGGGTTTCTCGGGCGGCATGCGTCAGCGCCTGGGCATTGCGCAGGCGCTGCTGAACGACCCCGATGTGCTCATCGTCGACGAGCCCACCGCCGGTCTGGACCCCGAGGAGAGGCTGCGCTTTCGGCATCTGCTCGGCGACCTGGGGCGCCAGCGCCTGGTCATCGTGTCGACCCACATCGTCTCGGATGTGGAGAACATGGCCTCCCACCTGGCCGTCATGCGCAATGGCCGGCTGGTGGCGTTCGAGACACCCGACGCCGTGCTGGCGCGTGCGGCGGGCCAGGTGTGGACGGCGCTGCTCGAGCCCGCCGACTACGAGGCGCTGCGCGCCCATCTGCATGTGCTGCAGGCCCAGCCCCAGGGCGGGCGCATGCAGGTGCGCATTGCCCACCCGACGCGGCCGTTCGCCGAGGCGCAGCCGGCGCAGGCCAGCCTGGAAGAAGCGCTGATGGCGCAGCGCTATGCCGATGCGCGGGTGGCCGCATGAACTGGGGGTTGCACAACGCGCTGGTGCTCAATGAATGGCGGCTGCGCAGCCGCCGTGTCAGCAGCCTGGTGATCCTGCTTGCCGTCGTGGCCTTGAGCTGGCTGATGGTGCTGGACCCGCAAAGCGGCATGGCCATGATGGTCACGGGCAAGCAGCGCGTGGCCTACGAAAGCGAAGCGCTGGCCTTCGCCACCACGCTGATCGCATCGCTGCTGTTCGGGCTGGCCGGCTTTTATCTGGCGCGCGGGCGCAGCCAGGAGGACCTGCGTACCGGCACCGCCGCCGTGCTGGCCGCCACGCCGGTGTCCAACGCGCAGTGGCTGGGCGCGCGCTGGCTGGGCGCCTTCGGTTTTTTGATGACGCTGGGCATCGTCGTCATGCTGACCATCTGGGTGCTGCAGCTGGTGCGTGGCGAAGGTCCGCTGCAGCCGCTGCCCTATCTGCAGATGCTGGTGCTGGGTCTGGCGCCGGGGTTGATGCTGTGCGCCAGCCTGGCCGTGCTGTCGGACGCCTGGGCGCCGCTGATGGGCAAGCGCGGTGACGCGCTGTACTGGGTCCTGTGGATGCTGCAGTTCGCCTTCATCCCGGTCTTCTTGGGGCCGGGTGGCGCGGTGGGCTTGAGCGGCTGGCAGCTGTTCGACATCAACGGCGTGTCGCCGCTGCTGGTGAGCATCAGCCGGTTGATGGAGGTCAGCAGCATGAGCGTGGGCGGCGGGCCTTTCGATGCCTCGCTGCCGCTTCTGCACATGCCCGAGGGGCTGTGGACCCGGGAACTGGTGGCGCTGCGACTGGGCTCGATGCTGCTGGCGCTGCTGCCGCTGTGGCCCGCAGCGCTGCTGTTCCACCGTTATGCGCCCGACCGCGTCAGGTTGCGCCAGGCCGGCGGTCGCTGGCAACTGGTGCGGGCCCTGCTGTGGTTGCTGCAGCCGGTGATGCGGCCCTTCAGCCGCGTACTGGGGCGCCTGATGCGCGTTGCCGCGCGGCTGCCGGGCTGGCCCGGCCGCTGGCTGGCGGACGTCGGCCTGGTGCTGCTCAGCCAGCCCCTGCTGGCGCTGGGGATGCTGGGCTGCGCGGTGGCGTCGGCCTTCGTGCCTGTTGAGGATCTGCCCGGCCTGCTGGCGGTGGTGCTTTGCGCCTGGGGCATGGCGATGGCGGACGTCAGCTCACGGGACCCGCAGAGCGGCACGCTAGCCCTGGCCAGTGCTACGCCGGGCGGTGCGCTGGAGCGCGGCTGGCGGCAGGCGCTAGTGGCCTTCGGCTTGGGGCTGCTGGTGGCGGCACCCGCCATGCTGCGCTGGTCCGCCGAGGCCCCGCTGCGCGCGCTGGCCTGCGGCACCGGCCTGCTGTTCCTCAGCGCGGCGGCCGCGCTGTTGGGCCGGCTGACGCAGGGGTCGCGCACCTTCCTGGCCCTGTTCCTGTTCGGGCTCTACCTGAACCTGCAGAAGACCGGCATCGGCGCGCTGGACCTGCTGGGGCTCAGCGGCGACGCTCACTGGGGCAGCGTGGCCGGCTTTGCACTCGCGGGCTTGCTGGGCTTTGCCAGCCTGCTGGTGCTGCCCCGGTGGCGTCGGACCTGAGGCGCAGGCGGTGACCTACAGCAGCACCGCGCCGGCTGGCGCACCATTGGCTGGCCATGACCGCACGTTTGAACGTCCTCTCCCTGCTGGTGGCCGGCCTGCTCGGCATGCCCGCCAGCGCCGAGGAACTGCCGCGCTCGCCCGGTTGCCGCACGGCGTTGCAAGCGCTGGAGCAGGCCGAGGAGGCCATCGCCGCCACGGCCGCAGCCTCGGCCGCCACCGTGCCCGATCGTGAGCGCCAGCGCAGCGTGGCCGCGCGTCTGCAACCGCTGCGCCAACGTGTGGCCGACGCCTGCCTGGGCGGGCTGACCACGTCGCCGCCGCCGTCGCAGCGCACCTGGACGCCGCCCTCGCCGGCCCGGCCCTCGGCAGCGGTACCGCGACCGCCAGCCTCACCGCCGCCCTTGCCACCCGTGCACATCCCGCGCGTCGAGGCGCCGGTGACCGTCAGCAACTGCAATGCCGCCACCTGCATCGCCAGCGATGGCTCGACGCTGACCCGGGTGGGCCCCAACCTTGTCGGCCCGCGCGGGCTGTGCACCGTCCAGGGCAACTTCCTGCACTGCCCCTGAGGTCTTGCCCTGACGCCTTCCCCCGGCGCATGCCGCAGCGGCGCCGTGACGCATGGCAACATCGGCCGGCGCCGGGCGATGTCACAAAGACCGGGGCTGTTTCGTCTGTCGGGCATGAACGCCGAAAACCCTCTCGCCGCGGCAACGACCGCCCCCGCCGACCTGTCGCCGCCCGCCCGCGCGCGCCGTTTCGACCAGGAGCACGCCCGCCGCCTGCGCGCGCTGGCCTATCGCATGCTCGGCTCGCGTGCCGAGGCCGAGGACATCGTGCAGGAGGCCTGGCTGCGCTGGGCCGACGTGGACGAAGCCACCGTCGAGCACGCCGGCGCTTTCCTGTCCCGGCTGGTCACCCACCTCTGCCTGGACAAGCTGCGTTCCGCCGCCCATCAGCGCGAGCACTACGTGGGCGTCTGGCTGCCCGAGCCGCTGCTGGAGGACGAAACCCTGTTCGGCTGGGCGCCGGGCCCCGACAAGCAGGCCGAGTTCGCGCAGGACGTGTCCATCGCCTTCATGCTGGCGCTGGAGCGCCTGTCGCCGCTGGAGCGTGCGGCCTTCCTGCTGCACGACGTGTTCGACCTGGACTACGACGAGATCGCGCGGCATCTGGACCGCAGCGAGCCCGCCTGCCGCCAGCTCATCAGCCGCGCGCGCAAGAACGTCAAGGTCGACTACGCGCGCCGTGAAGTGGCGAAAGAGGAGGGCGAGCGACTGGTGGCCGCCTTCATGCACGCGGTGCGCAGCCAGGACGTGTCGGCGCTGGCGCAACTGCTGGCCGAGGACGCCGTGATGCTGGCGGACGGTGGCGGCAAGGTCAGCGCCGTGCCGCGGCCGCTGCACGGCGGTGCGCAGATCGCGCGCGTCTTCATCGGCTTTGCGCAGATGCCCACCAGCCGCGCCTGGCGCATGGTGCCGGCACTCGTCAACGGCCTGCCCGGGTTGCTCATCATCGACACCGCCGCAGGCGGGCGCCTGGTGCAGACGATTGCGCTCGCGCCGGCACAGGCCGACGGCCAGGTCGGCGCGCTCTACATCCAGCGCAACCCCGAAAAGCTGGCCGCCCTCGCAGCGCGTGTCACAAGCGCCACGGCTGATCCGTCTTGAGGATGAGGCCGGCAATCTCGCAGGCCGCCACAGCCCAAGGACATCGCCATGAGCACACACGCCCCCCGCCTCGACTACTTCCGCCAGTCCGCCGACCTGTCCAGGAAGTACATGGACTTCGGCATGGCCTTCCGCATGGACAAGACGCTGGCCCTGCTGGTGGACATCCGCGCCTCCCAGCTCAACGGCTGCGCCTTCTGCCTGGACATGCACGTCAAGCAGGCCAAGATCCACGGCGAGCGCGAGCTGCGCCTGCACCACGTGGCCATCTGGCACGAGTCGCCGCTGTTCACGCCCAAGGAGCGTGCCGGGCTGGCCTGGACGGAACTGCTGACGCACATCCCGCGCGAAGGCATCTCCGACGCCGCCTATGCCGAGGTGCGCGAGCACTTCCCCGACGAGGAGCTGTCGGAGCTGACCTGGCGCGTTGCCGCCATCAACGGCTGGAACCGCATGAATGTGGCCTTCCGCAACGTGCCCGGCTCGCTGGACAAGATGTTCGGGTTGGAGAAGGCCGGACTGAGCTGACGCGGCGCACCGCGCCGGCTCAGATGCTGTAGCCGGGGTGGGTGGCGAAGGCGTTGTCGATGACGAGGTTGCCGCGCTGGCGGGCGCGTTCACGCATTGCCGAGGTGGTGCGCGCGCCGGCGGCATAGAACCACCACAGGTAGAGCGCGCCATACATCCACGCGCCTTCGTGGCCCCAGCTGGAGTCGGCGCCATCCTTGCCCGCACCGAACACGGAGCCGGCCGGGAACTTGGCGTTGTGCGACTTGCCGCCGGCGTGACGCGCCTCGTGGATCAGCGTCTCGGCACGGCCGGGCACGTCCTTGGTGTAGAAGAAGCCGAGGTAGACCTCGACCGTGTCGCCGCTCGCTCGCGCAATGGCCGAACCGTCGCCGCATTTGCTGCGCAGGTCGTCGATGTTGTTGCGCACATAGCGCCGGCCCCAGTTGAGGATGGGCGAGTTCCAGCTTTCGTTCTGGTAGTCCTGGGCCGAGTAGGTGAGCAAATAGCAGCCGTTGAAGGCGCGCGCCAGCGGCTTGCTGGTATTGCAGGGGTCTTCCCAGCCGAAGCCGTCGTCCCAGTAATTCTTGTTGCCCTGGAAGCCGTAGGCGTTCCAGAAGTAGTCGATGTAGGCCTGGTTGCAGATGACGGCACCGTAGAGGTTGTCGCCGGAGGCATTCTTGTCAGGCACAGAGTAGGTGCACGTGGCCATGGAGGGCTCCTGTTGCGGGGTCAGAGGGCGGCTGCTGTCAGTGCTTGCAGTCGCAATCGCCGTCACCGTCCTTGCCGCCGCCATTGCCCTCGGTGCCGCAGCCGCTGCTGGGGTTGAGGTCATGGGCCGGCACATCGCGCTCTTTGGCCTTGAGATACAGGCCGCCCTGCGCCTGCGGCGCCTGGCGCACGTCGATGCGGCGGATGCCGAGGATGAAGTGGTCGCGCTCGGGCAGGGTCTGGCGCAGCGTCTCTTCGGCCTTCTCGCCGCCGTGTGTCAGATAGCCCTGGACGGCGGCGCGCCGCACGGAGAAGTTCTCGTGACCTGTGTGGCGCAGCAGCAGTTCGCAGGCGCGCTGGCTGCCGTCGGCGGCCAGCCGCGTCACGGCCTCGACCGCAGTGGTGCGGATCATGACCTCCTCGCCCGCCGTGGTGAAGCCGTGCGGGTCGGCCGAGCGCTCTTCAGGGATGCGGCTGCTGAGCAGCCGGTCCAGTGGGTCGAGCGCGCTTTCGTGCTTGAGCTCGGCCATCAGCTGCACCAGCGCCCAGCGGTCGAGGTAGCGGTCCTCGGCCAGGCGGCCGACCTCTTCGGCCAGGGCGTGCACGACTTCCTTGCCGCGCCGCGCCAGCCCGTCGAGCGCCTGCTGGTAGCAGCGCTCGGCAACCTCGCCCGCGCCGCCCATGCGGTTGATGGTTTCGACGATGCGCGCCGCTAATTCGGCATCGACGCTGCGTTCGAAGTGGAAGGGGTTGGCCATCGCCTGCACCTCCAGCCGGTCGTCGGCCGTGAGGCCTGGAGTATCTGCGGCGCGCAGTGTCGGTTCCATCGCGGTCCCTTCTGTGCCATCAGGCTGGCACGGGCATGCATTGCTTCGCTGCAAAACGCAGCGAATGACCCCGGGGCCCACCCGTCGGGCAAGTCCTCCAAGGTGTGGTCCGGGTGAAGCCAATTTAGTAGGCATACCGCGCCAAGTCTTCCTTTCGATAGGGGACGCGGTGGGTTCTAGGGGCAGGGTCCACCTGCCCTGTTGCAACTGACACAGCCATGCGCGTCCTTTGAGCTAGCGCAAGCTGCAACGCGGCGTGGGGGCCTACCCTCTCGCGGCGCTTCCACCCTCGATACCCCGGCAAGCCTGGGGCTGGGGGCGGGCCGACGTCATGGAACCCTTCCAGGCGCGCTGCGCCTTTTGGAGAACTCACCATGGCCATGATGAAAGCCGCCGTCTTCGTCGAACCCGGCCGCATCGTGCTCGACGACAAGCGCATCCCCGATGTCGGCCCTCAGGACGCGCTGATCCGCATCACGACGACGACCATCTGCGGCACCGACATCCACATCCTCAAGGGCGAGTACCCGGTCGAGCGCGGCCTGACCATCGGCCACGAGCCGGTGGGCGTCATCGAGAAGCTCGGCTCGGGCGTGCGCGGCTACCGCGAAGGCCAGCGCGTCATTGCCGGCGCCATCACGCCCAGCGGCTGGAGCGCGGCCTGCCTGTGCGGCTGCGGCTCGCAGGACGGCGCCGGCACGGTGCATGGCTGGAAGGCCATGGGCGGCTGGCGCTTCGGCAACACCATCGACGGCTGCCAGGCCGAGTACGTGCTGGTGCCCGACGCCATGGTCAACCTGGCACCCGTGCCCGACTCGCTGAGCGACGAGCAGGTGCTGATGTGCCCCGACATCATGTCCACCGGCTTCAGCGGCGCCGAGAGCGCGGGCGTGCGCATCGGCGACACGGTGGCCGTGTTCGCGCAAGGCCCCATCGGCCTGTGCGCGACGGCCGGCGCCAAGCTCAGCGGCGCCTCGATGGTGATCGGCGTCGACCGCCTCGCCAACCGCCTGCACATCGCCACGCAGATGGGCGCGGACCATGTCATCGACGCCAGCAAGGCCGACCCCATCGAGGAAATCATGCGGCTCACCGACGGCCGGGGCGTGGACGTCGCCATCGAGGCGCTGGGCACGCAGCAGACCTTCGAGGCCTGTTTGCGCGTGCTGCGGCCGGGCGGCACGCTGTCCAGCCTGGGCGTCTATTCCACCGACCTGACCATCCCACTGGGCGCCTTTGCGGCCGGCCTGGGCGACCACCGGATCGTCACCACCCTCTGCCCCGGCGGCAAGGAGCGCATGCGTCGGCTGATGGCCATGATCGCCTCGCGGCGCGTCAACCTGGAGGCGATGGTGACCCACCGCTTCAAGCTCGACGACATCGAGACCGCCTACGAGCTCTTCGGCCACCAGCGCGACGGCGTGCTGAAAGTGGCCATCACGCCGTGAGCATCCGCCACCTCGACCAACTTCTCTCGCCGCGCTCGGTCGTCGTGGTCGGCGCCTCCAACCGCCCCGGCAGCGTCGGTGCGACCGTCTGGCGCAACCTGTGCGCCGGCACGTTTGCCGGCCCCGTTTTCGGCGTGAATCGCAAGCACGCTGAGCTGGACGGCGTGGCGCTGGCCGCCCGTGTCGGCGACCTGCCCGAGGCGCCCGACCTGGCCGTGCTGTGCACCCCGCCCGACACCGTGGCCGGCCTCATCGCCGAGCTGGGCGAACTGGGCACGCGCGCCGCCATCGTCATGACTGCCGGCCTGAGCGTCGCGCAGAAGCAGGCCGCGCTCGACGCTGCACGGCCGCACCTGCTGCGCCTGCTCGGCCCCAACTGCCTGGGCCTGCTGTCGCCGCGCATTGGGCTGAACGCCAGCTTCGCCCACATTGATGCGCTGCCCGGCGACATCGCCTTCGTGTCGCAGTCGGGCGCGTTGGTCACGGCAGTGCTGGACTGGGCGCGCTCGCGGCACATCGGCTTCTCGCACATGGTGTCGCTCGGCGAGCGCGCCGACGTCGATTTCGGCGACCTGCTGGACCATTTCGCCAGCGACCCCCATACCCGCGCCATCCTGCTCTACATGGAATCCATCGAGCACCCGCGCAAGTTCATGTCGGCGGCGCGTGCGGCGGCACGTAACAAGCCGGTCATCGTGGTGAAGGCCGGCCGCGCCGGCAACGGCTTGCAGGCGGCCGCGTCGCACACCGGCGCACTCGCGGGGTCGGACGTCGTCATCGACGCTGCCATCCGCCGTGCCGGCATGCTGCGCGTGGAGACGCTGCAGGACCTGTTCATGGCAGCCGAGACGCTGGCGCATTTCCGAGGCAGCCCGCAGAAGGGGCTCACGCTGATGACCAATGGCGGCGGTGCCGGCGTCATGGCGGCGGACGCAGCGGCGCTCGCCGGCGTCGAGCTGCCGCCCCTGAGCCAGGCGTTGCACACCAGGCTCGACGCCGTGCTGCCGCCCACCTGGTCGCGCGGCAACCCCGTCGACATCATTGGCGACGCGCCGGTCGAGCGCTACACGGCGACGCTGCGTGCGCTGCTTGACGCCCCCGACGCCGGCGCGGTGCTGTTCATGCACGCGCCGACGGCCATCGTGCGCAGCGAGGACATCGCTCGCGCCTGCGCCCCGCTGGCGCGCGAGGCGGCGGGCCGGCTGATGAGCTGCTGGCTCGGCGACGCCGGCGTGGCCGAGGCGCGGCGCGTCTTCAAGGCCGCAGGTGTGGCCACCTACGACACGCCCGAGGAAGCCGTGCGCGCCTTCGCCATGCTGGCCCGCTACGCCAGCAACCAGGCCCTGCTCACCGAGGCGCCCACCGCCAGCGAGGCCGGACCCGCGGACCGCGCGGCGGCCCGCGCCGTCGTGGAGGCCGCACTCGCCGACGGCCGCGACATGCTGGACGAGCTGGAGGCCAAGGCGGTGCTGCAGGCCTATGGCATGCCGGTCGTGCCGACGGTCGCGGTCGGCGCCTCGGCCGATGAAGCGGTCGCGGCCGCGGTCGCCATCGGGTATCCCGTCGCGCTGAAGATCCTGTCGCCCGACATCAGCCACAAGTCCGATGTCGGTGGCGTCGTGCTGGCGCTGGCGGACGCCGCGGCGCTGCGGCTGGCCGCCGCGCAGATGCTGGCGCGTGTCCGCTCGGTCAGGCCGTCAGCCCGCGTCACCGGCTTCACCGTGCAGGCCATGGTGCGCCGCCCGCATGCGCAGGAGCTGATCGTCGGCGCCAGCGTGGACCCGGTGTTCGGCCCGGTCATCCTGTTCGGGCAGGGCGGCACGGCCGTCGAGGTGGTGGTCGACCGCGCCATCGGCCTGCCGCCGCTGAACCGCGT
This sequence comes from Roseateles sp., assembly GCF_052436255.1. Lineage (GTDB taxonomy): Bacteria > Pseudomonadota > Gammaproteobacteria > Burkholderiales > Burkholderiaceae_C > Pelomonas. The sequence goes on from NZ_JBQVNP010000004.1 coordinate 39,921, forward strand.
GCTGGCGCGCGAGCTGGTGGCCACCACGCGTGTGTCCAGGCTGCTGGCCGGCTACCGCGACCATGCGCCCGCACGCATGGACGCCATCTGCGATGTGCTCGTGAGCGTGTCGCAGATGCTGGCCGACCTGCCCGAGCTCGCTGAGCTGGACATCAACCCGCTGCTGGCCGACGGCGACGGCGTCATCGCGCTGGACGCCCGCCTGCGCGTCACCCCCGCGGCCAGCGCGGGCACTGCGCGCTTCGCCATTCAGCCTTATCCGGCCGAACTCGCCGAGACCTGGGCCTGGCAGGGCCGGCAGCTGCTGGTGCGGCCGATCCGCCCCGATGACGAGGCGCGCCACCTCGCGTTTGCCGGGCAGCTCGCGCCCGAAGACATCCGCCTGCGCTTCTTCAGCACGCGGCGCGAATTGCCGCGCAGCGAGCTGGCCCGGCTGGTGCAGATCGACTACGACCGCGAGATGGCCTTCGTCGTCATCGAGACGCAGCCCGATGGCACGCAGCGCACGCTGGGCGTCGTGCGGGCCATGGCCGACCCCGACAACATCGAGGCCGAGTTCGCCATCATCCTGGCCACCGAGTTGCAGGGGCAGGGCCTGGGCCAGCGGCTGCTGGACAAGATGGTGGCCTACCTGCGCGGCCACGGCACGCAGCGCCTGGTGGCGCTGGTGCTGCGCGAGAACACGGGCATGCGCGAGCTGGCAATGCAGGGCGGCTTCGCTCTGGACACGGCGGGGTCGGATCGCGACGCCTTTCGCTATGTGCTGGACCTGAAATTGACAACCAAACAAGGCCACTGAGGCACCGAGGGAGCGGGATGAAGGCGCCGCTGATCTCTGTGTCTCAGAGGCCGTGTGAGGCCTCACCGCTGCTGGTGCTGTGGGTGCTGTGGGTGCTACCACAGGGCCGGTGCGGTGCGGTGTGGGTGTTCCATTGATTTGCATCAAGCATTGGCCCGTCTGCCAGTGCAATGCTCTGTCCATCCCAACAGGAGGTTCTGATGCATACCGTGTTCGCCCTGATGACTGCCGCTGTGCTGGCGGCTTCCGCGTCCCTCGCCATCGCCCAGTCGGACAAGGACCACGCCGCCCACCATGCTGAGGGCGCGTCCGCCCCGTCCCCCGCAGGGAAGAATCTCACCGCTCCTGCCTTGGCGCCCAAAGCCAAGCCGCGGGCCGCCGTTGCGGCAGCGTCTGCCGCTTCCGGCGCGAAGGGCATGGGCATGGGCGGCTCGGACAAGAAGCAGATGCACGCCGACATGCACAAAGAAGGTGGCATGCATGATCAGATGCATGGCAAGGGCGGCAAGAAGATGAGCGCCATGCCGGCCGCATCTGCGGCGAGCAGGTGATGACCGGTCATGAATGACCTCGTCGCCACTCCATCGCGCTGGCGCTCTCCCCTGGGTGCCTTCATGCTCGTTGCCGGCGCAGTCGGCCTGTACTACCTGTTGACGGAACACGTCGCCCACTTCCGTCAGGCGCTGCCGTTCTTGTTCCTGCTGGCCTGTCCGCTGATGCACCTGTTCCATGGGCATGGGCACGATGGCCATCATGGCCACGGGCAAGGCAAGAGCGGCGCCCAGCCTGAGGATGGCTCTGAGCGCTGATGAAGCGACAAGCTCCCTCGCCGGTCGGTCACGGCGACGGGGCTGAGCGTCGGCCTGGGCGCATCGCGGCCGGCGCCGCGAAGGCTGCAGCGCCAGCAGTGCGACGCCTGCCTTGGGCACTGGCCTGCGTTGTCCGAGCCGGCTCGGCAGTCCTGGTTGGGTTGGCGCTGCGCGGCCGGCCGCTCGGTGCGGGCGGCGCAGCCGCGGTTCGTGATTGCCAATGACAAGCAGGCGCTGGCAATCCGACGGCCTCCTGGCGCTGGCCCGTCTGCCACCCTGGCCGGCCTGTTCGCAGGCCACCTGCCGGCCTCACAGCTTGCGCAGATAGGCCAGCAGCGCCGGCGTCTCGGCGTCGGTGAACGGCCGGTCGATGACCGGTGGCGTGACGCCCGGCTGCGTGGTTAGCAGCGGCGCTGCGGGGTTCTGCACCTGCACGCGCTTGTAGAACTGCTTGTAGTGCTCCAGCATCTCTTCCAGCGTGGCGGCGGTGTTGTTCGAGAAGTAGGGCGCCGTCTGGGCGATGCCGCGCAGGCTGGGGATGTCCATCTTCTGGATGTCTCCCGGCCCGCCCGCCGCGGGGTAGCCGGTGAGCAGCAGCCGGCCGGGGTCGGAGGTGGTGACGCGGGTCACGCACGCGGGCTGCGGTGCGGGGCCGCCGCAAGGGGTGCCCGAGGGCGCGGTGCCGCTGTTGGTGATCTGGTAGGTGCGCACATTGCGCATCTGGCTGGGGCTGCAGGCCGCGAACAGGAAGCGCGCCGGGCTCACGCTGTCCACCGGGCGCGGGCAGGCGGTGATGATGTCGTGATACCGCACCAGCGCGGTGGGTGTACCCATGATGCCCTGGCGTATGGGAGCGCTGCCGCTGGGGTGCGCGCCCAGGTTGCCGTGGCACTGGGCACACGCGCGGTTGAAGACGGTTTTGCCGACGCGCTCCAGATCGCTGAGCACGGGGTCGGGGTCGGGCAGCGCGCTGGCCCCCGCGCTCATGGCCTGGGCAAGCAGCTTCACGCCGGGGCTGGAGAACATCGCGTTCTGGAATGCCGCGAGGTCGTCCAGAAACGAGGTTGGCGCATCCACCGCGGTGGACGCATGGCTGCGCAGCGCGCTTTGGGCCTGGTTCTGCAGCGTGTCGATGCGGCCGTCCAGTTGGTAGCCGCCGCTCGGGTTGGCGCCGCGCGGCCAGGCCGGCGCCTGGCCGTCGGGGCCGGTCAGGCGGGCGTCCAGGATGGAGGGCACGGCGCGCCAGACGTCGACCTGCGTCTCGTCGGTGGCCCGTGCCGAGGCCGGGCAGGGTACGCTGGCGCCGCAGTCCAGCAGCTTGATGTTGGCCGGCAGCGGCAAGGTCACCCGCACCAGGCCATTGACGGTGAGATTGGTGAAATCGCGCGCGGCGGCGCCCAGCACCCGGAAATCGTCCGCGTCGATGGCGCGGAACAAGGGGTCGTCGACGCCGCTGGCGAGCATGGCGGCCAGGCGCTCCTGGGCCCTGGCCGGGCTGAGCTGGAAGCGCTCGGTGGGTGAATGGCAATCGGCGCAGGCCCGGCCATTGCCGGCCATGCCCACCAGCTGGCGGTCGTTGAAGTTGGCCTTGCCGCGGCAGACGGCGCTGGTCTGGTGGGAGGCCAGCGTGGCCGCAGGCGTGAGCAGGCAGCCGTCTTCATCCAGGGCGGCGACGTCGCCCCCGCCACCGCCGCCGCAGGCGGACAGCGTGATCGCCGCCAGCAGCAGCGCCTTCAACGGGTGGCGGTGGCGGGTGAGGAGGGCAGGGCGGATGTCGTTCATGGGGGTGCGGCTCCGTGGGGTCCGCAAGGCGTGGACCGGCACGCCACAATCGCCGGCACCCCGCCGCGCTGTCTTGAACGGCAGTTGAATAATCCCTGAAACCTCCCTGAAGCCGCGCCATGCCCGCGCCCGAACTGCTTGCGTTTGGCGAATTCGTGTTGCAACGCTCCCAGCAGCGGGTGCTGCGGCATGACGGCAGCGAGCTCAGCCTGACGCCGCGCCTGTTCGACGCACTGCTGCTGTTCGTCGACAACCCCGACACGCTGCTGGACAAGGACCGGCTGATGCGCGCGCTGTGGCCGGGCCTGGTGGTCGAGGAGAACAACCTCAGCCAGACCGTGTCCAGCCTGAGGCGCGCGCTGGGCGACGAGCCGGCGGGCAGCCGCTACATCCAGACCGTGCCGCGGCGCGGCTTTCGCTTCATTGCGCCGGTGACGGTGCCCGGCGAGACAGCGCCGCCGGCCGAGCCGGTACCCGAGCCGGTACCCGAGCCGGTGATGACGCCACCCACGCGCGCCACGGCCAGCCACCCGGGCCGGCGCTGGGCCCTGGTCGGCGGCGCTGCCGTGGCGCTGGGCGGCGCATGGCTGTGGCTGCGCAAGCCGGAACCGGCCGCCGACAGCCCGCCCGGCAGCGTCACGCTGGCCGTGCTGCCCTTCAAACCGCTGGCCGCCGAGGGCCGCGACGAATTGCTGGAGCTGGGCATGGCCGACAGCCTCATCACGCGGCTGTCGCTGGTGCCGGGGCTGGTGGTGCGCTCGGTGGGATCGGTGCGGCGCTACGCCGGCAGTGACCAGGACCCGGTGCGCGCCGCGCGCGAGCTGGACGTGGACTGGATCGTCGACGGCTCGCTGCAGCGGCGTGGCGACCAGCTGCGCGTCAGCGCGCGCCTGCTGCGCACCAGTGACGGCAGCGCGGGCTGGAGTGACAGCTTCGATGCGCAGTTCACCGGCGTCTTCGACATGCAGGACCAGATCTCGGCACGGGTGCTGCAGGCGCTGGCGCCGCGCCTGCAGGCCAGCGGCGGCGCGGCCACCGGCCTGCCCGGAAAACCGCTGGGCGGCACGCGCAATACCGACGCCTACGAGTTCTACCTGGCCGCCACCCGCCATGCCCAGGCCCGGCGCGGCGACAGCCTGCGCAAGAGCATCGCGCTGTTCCGCCAGGCGCTGGACGCCGACCCCGGCTACGCGCTGGCCCACGTCGGTCTGGCCGAGGCGCTGCGCGAAACCCTGCTGGCCGCCGACGCCCCGGCCAGCGACGTCTTCCAGCCCGCCAAGCAGGCCGTGCAGCGTGCGCTGGCACTGGCGCCCGACCTGGCCGCCGCGCTGTCGGAGCAGGGCTTCAGCCTCTATTACTTCGACTTCGACTGGCCGGGCGCCGAGCGCGGCTTTCGGCGCGCGCTGGCGGTCAACCCCAATGTGGCGATGGCGCACTTCGGCCTGGCCCAGCTGCTGCTGACGCAGGACCGGCCCGACGAGGGCATGCAGCACCTGCGCCTGGCGCGCGAGCTGGACCCGATGTCGCCCTTCCTCAACACGCTGGAGGCTGGCTACCTGCTGGCGCGCGGCCAGCGCGAGGCGGCCCGCCTGCGGCTGCAAAGGGCCTTCGACATCACGCCGGATTTCTACCTCGCCCACCGCACGCAGGCGCTGCTGCACCTGGCCGACGGCCAGCCCGACCTGGCGCTGGCGGCATTGCGGCGCACGGTGGAACAGGCCGGCGGCAACAGCCGGCCGCAGGCGCTGCTGGGCATGCACCTGGCCCGGCTGGGCCACCAGGCCGAGGCCCGCGCGATCCTTGACCGGTTGCTGCAACGCTCCCAACAGCAATTCGTGCCGCCCATCTCCCTGGCCGTGCTGCACAACGCACTCGGGGAAACGACACAGGCGCTCGACGCGCTGGAGCGCGCCCATGTGGCGCGGGACACCCAGCTGGTGTTTCTGAAAGACGACCCGCGCTGGGCCGGCCTGCGCGAGCAGCCGCGCTTTGTGGCGCTGCTGCGCCAACTCAAGCTCGACCGCTACGGGCCGGGGCTGTCGCCCAGCTGAAGCGGGCGGCTCGCATCATCCGCACCTTTGAAGGATTGGCATGCTCGACGTCAGGGTCCTTCGCACACTGCAGGTGCAAACCGACGGTGGACTGGCTCCCCTGAGCGCCGCCAGCGGACTGGTCAGGGTGGGGCAGCGGCTGTATGTCATTGCCGACGACGAACAGCAGCTCGCCCTGTTCAATCGGGAAGACGACCGCCCCGGCCGCCTGCATCGCCTCTTCAACGGCGAGCTGCCGGCCGCGCCCGAGCCGCGCAAAGCCGCCAAGCCCGACCTGGAGGCGCTGGTGCAGTTGCCGGCGTTGCGGGGTTGCCCCGGCGGAGCGCTGCTGGCGCTGGGCTCCGGCTCGCGCGCGCAGCGACAACGCGCGGCGTTGATGGGCCTGGGCAAGGGCGGCGCGCTGGCGGGGCCGGTCCGGGAGGTCGACCTGTCGCCGCTGTACGGACCGCTGCAGGCCCGGCATGAGCGCTTGAACATCGAGGGCGCCTTTGTCGGCGCTGGTCAGCTTCACCTGCTGCAGCGCGGGAACCAGGCCACGCCCGTCAATGAGCGCATCGGTTTCGATTGGGCCGCGGTGCAAGGCTGGTTGGATGGCGCAGCGCAGACGCCCGAACCGGTATCGAGCACGCGCTACGAACTCGGCGACATCGACGGCGTGCCGCTGTGCTTCACCGACGGCGCCACGCTGCCGGACGGCGGCTGGGTGTTCTGTGCAGCGGCGGAGGCAACCGACGACAACTATGCGGACGGGCCCTGCCGCGGCTCGGCTGTCGGCATCGTGGCCGCCGACGGCCGGCTGCGCGCCATGCTGCCGCTGTCGCTGCGGTGCAAGGCCGAGGGCATTGCCGTGACTGTGGAGAACGGCGCGCTGCAGCTGCTGCTGGTGACCGACCCGGACGATCGCGTCCAGCCGGCCTTGCTGCTGTCGGCATGCCTGGCGGAACCGCGCGCCTAGGATGCGTGGCACCCGGACTTCACGCTCCCACGCTGGCCGCCGTGGGGAAGCTCGCTGGCGCGCCAGGCAAGCCCTGACCCCATCGACCTGCGCAGTAGTTCACGAACTGCACACCACGATCCCGTGTTTTCCCGCATTCGCGGGGATGTGGGCAAGTTTCACTTCGATACAGTTGCGTCCACTGCGCGGTGCTAACGGCTTCATGCGCAGGCCAGAGATGACGCGGGGCTAGTCAGGCCCACAGCGCACGCAGGGGGAGCAAGGCCGTCGGGCAGGGTGTCCCGCGGTGTTCAAGGGTCCACCTTTTTTCGGTGGGCCTATCCAGTTCCCGATGCCGTGCGGACCCGCAGGTGCCCTTGCCCACGCAAGGGTTCCGCAGCCCGCTGCGGTGTCCTATTGCCTGCCGCTGCCGCACCGTGGAATCAAACACTGCTCTTGCCCCGTTCTATGCCGCCGCGCCCGACCCGGCGCGCGAGCCCGCCACCCGTGACGCCGCCGACATGCTCGTCGAAGCGCTGGAGGCGCTGGGGGTGGAGTACGTCTTCGGCGTGCCCGGCGGCGCCATTGAGCCGCTGTACAACGCCCTGGCGCGCAGCGGCCGGCGCGGCGGCCCGCAGGCCGTCGTGGCGCGCAACGAGCAAGGTGCCGCCTACATGGCCGACGGCTATGCCCGCGAGACCGGCAAGATCGGCGTGTGCATCGCCACCTCGGGGCCGGGCGCCACCAACCTGATCACCGGCGTGGCCTGCGCCTATGACAACAACGTGCCCATGCTGGTGATCACCGGCCAGCCGCCGATCAAGAACTTCGGCAAGGGCGCGTTGCAGGAGTCGAGCTGCACGGGCATCAACACGATGGCGATGTTCCGCCCCTGCACGCGCTACAACTCGCTCGTCTCGCATGCCGAGCAGCTGCCGATCAAGCTGTTCAACGCGCTGATGCACGCCCAGCGCGCGCCGAGCGGGCCGAGCCACCTGTCCATCCCGGTCGACATCCTGCGCCAGCCATTGCCGCATGACCTGGAGACGCCCGATTTCTCGGGCTTGCTGCGCCGTGCGCCAGCCCTGGTGGACCTGCCTGCCGTGCGCCAACTGGCCCGCCTGCTGTTCTCGGCGCGCGCGCCCGTCTGGCTGATCGGCGACGGTTGCGGCGATGCCGCCAACGAGCTGATGCAACTGGTGCAGCTCACCGACGGCCACTTCATTGCCACGCCCGATGGCAAGGGCTTCATCAACCCGCGCCACCCGCGCTTTCGCGGCGTGTTCGGCTTTGGCGGCCATGCCAGCGCGGCCGAGCTGCTTTCCAGCGAGCCCGATTTTGTCGTCGCGCTGGGCACGGGCTTCGGCGAGTTCAACAGCGGTGGCTGGTCCACGAACCTGCTGAACAGCCGCCTCGTGCACGTGGACGACAGCGACGAGAACCTGATGCGCTCGCCCACGGCGCGGCTGCATGTGCGCGGCCATATCAAGTCGGTGTGCGAGCAGCTGATCGCGCTGCTGACGCCTTCGAACCACGGGCAGGACGCGACCGTGTTGCCCTTCCAGCATCCGCAGCTGGCACGCCAGGCCTATGAGGCCATGGTGGACAGCCCGGCCGCCATCCACAGCGACAGCGCACCGGTGAAGCCGCAGCGCCTGCTCGCCACGCTGTCCGAGCGCTGCCCGCCGCAGACGCGCTTCGTTGCCGACGCCGGCAACAGCGCTGCCTGGGCCGTGCATTACCTCGCGCCGCACGATCAGCGCGGCGGCCGCCTGCCCGGCGGTCCCTTCCTGCCGGCGGGGCAGGAGCGGCGCACGCGCCCGTCGAGCTGGCTGCGCGTGACGATGGACTTCGCGCCCATGGGCTGGGCCATCGGCTCGGCCGTGGGCATCGCGCTGGCCAACCGCCGCTGCCCGGTCGTGTGCCTGACGGGCGACGGCAGCTATCTGATGAACGGGCAGGAGATCACCGTGGCGGCCGAACTCGGCCTGCCGGTGCTCTACATCGTGCTCAACGATGGCGCGCTCGGCATGGTCAAGCACGGCCAGCGCCTGGCCGGCGCGGAGCCCATCGGCTTTGCACTGCCCAAGGTGGACTTCGCCATGATGGCCGCCGCCATGGGCATTCCCGGCCACGTGATCCGCTCGCCCAAGGACCTGGATGCGCTGGACTTCAACGCGATCCTGTCGCGTGCCGGGCCGTCGCTGCTGGACGTGCGCATCGACGGCGAGGAGGTGCCGCCGATGAATCTGCGCATGAAGACGCTGGGCACGGCGCGATGAGCAGCCAGGTCCACACTCGCATCTGGCTGGAGGAGGCCGAACCTGGCAACGCCTTCGCCCCGCAGGCGGCCTTCTGCCATGGCTACGACGTGTATGGCGACATGCTGGGCCGCGCGCGCTGGGTGGACATGCTCTTTCTGCTGTTCCGCGGCGAGGCGCCCAGCGCGGCCCAGGCGGCGGCGCTGGAAGACCTGGCGCTGGCGCTGGCCAACCCCGGGCCGCGTGACCCCAGCGTGCATGCGGCCATGTGCGCGGGCACCGGCGGCTCCACGGCCGCGGCCGCGCTGATGGCCGCGCTGGCCGTGGGCGCGGGCGGGCAGGGCGGGGCGCGCGAGGTTTTCCATGCGATGGGCCTGTGGCAACGCTGCGGGACCGACATGCAGCGCTGGACCGACGCCGTCGAGCCTGCCCGCGCCGGCGTGGCCGGCATCTGGCCGGCGTGCGATCACGCCCCGGGCTTCGACCCGCAGGCCGATCGCATCGCGCCGCTGGCCGGCCGCTTGCTCGCTCACCTGGAAAGCCACCCCGAAAGCCACCTGCTGGCCTGGCTGGCCCAGCGGCGCGCCGAACTGGAGGCCCTGGCCGGCATGCCGCTGGCGCTGACCGGCATCGTCGCTGCCGCGCTGGCCGACCTGGGCTTCACGCCCGAGCAGGGCGAGATGCTCTGCCTGCTGCTGCGCCTGCCGGGCGCCGCCGCGCATGCGCTGGAGCAGCGCGCGCTCGGGCCCAAACACTTTCCCTTCTTCGAGCTGGAACTGTTGAACGATCCGGCCGCGCGGGAGGCGGCATGAGCGCAGCGCTGGGCCGCCCCAAGCAAGCTCGCTCCCGCTTGGCGGGACAGGCCGCAGGCCGAAGGGTGCAGTCATGATCGCAGCGCCGCTGCCCACCCGCGCCGGCAAGGCCTTTGTCGGCACGCGCGCGGTCTTCCTCGGCCATGACCTGCATGCCGACCTGCGCCATGCCGACTGGGTCGAGCTCTACCTGCTGTCCATCACCGGCCGGCGCTTCGCGGCGAACCAGCTCAAGCTGCTGCATGCGATGTGGGTCTGCACCAGCTATCCGGATGCGCGGCTGTGGAACAACCGTGTCGCCGCGCTGGCCGGCAGCGCGCGCAGCACGCCGGCGCTGGGCATTGCCGCCGCCCTTGGCATGTCCGAGGCCACCGTCTACGGCGGCCACCCCTGCGTGCGCGCGATCGACTTCCTCATCGCCACGCAGCGTCGCGTCGCCGGCGGCGCGGTGCTGGCGGAACTCGTCGAGCAGGAGCTGGCCGAGCGCCGCATCTACGGCTACGGCCGGCCCATCCACTCGACCGATGAGCGCCTGCCCTGGCTGCTGGGCATCGCCCGCGAGCACGGGCTGGACGGCGGGCCGCACGTGGCGCTGGCGCATGCGGTCGAGGTCCTGCTGGTGGCGCGCGATGCGCGGCTGAAGATGAACTACGCGGCGCTCACGGCCGGCCTGGCCGCCGACCTGGGCCTGTCGGTGACGGAGTTCCACCACTTCCAGGTGCCGATGCTGCTGGCCGGCATGACGCCCTGCTTCATCGTGGCGGCCGAGCGGCCGGCGGGCCGCCTCTTCCCGCTGTCCTGCGATGACATCGCCTACGCGGGTGCACCCAAGCGGCGCTGGGTTCAGAACCGGTAGCTGGCCTGGGCCGACAACGAGCGCCCCGCCATCGGCAGGTCGTTGGCGATGCCGGCGCTGGGCACGCTGGGCTCGCGCACATCGGCGTCGAAGGCGTTCAGCAGCGCGAAGGCCAACTCCCAGCCGGTGGCGGCCAGGGTCGTGCGCAGGCTGAGGTCCAGCGTTGTGTAGTCGGCCACGGCCGGGCGGTTGTCACCGAAGGCGCGCTGCCGGCCGGCCACGTGGTTGAGCTTGCCGCTGAGCATGGCGCCGTTGGTGAAGGACCAGTCCAGCCGCGCGTTCAGCTGGCGGCGCGGCGCGTAGCCGGCGTCGCTGCGGTTGGTTTGGTCGGTTGAACGCTGGTAGGCATAGCTCCCGGTCAGGCGCAGGTCGCGCCGCGGGTCCCAGATCCACTCGACCTCGGCGCCGCTGCCGTGCTGCGAGCCGGCGTTGCGGAAGGTCGCACCGGGCGCGGGCGCCGGGTTGGGCGTGGTCTTGATGATGTCGTCCATCGCGTAGCGGAAGACATTGAAGTTCAGCTGCAGCGCCTTGCCGGCATGCCATTGCAGGGCGGCCTCGACGGTGCGGATGGTCTCGGGCTGAATGCCGGCATTGCCGCTGGCCACCGGGTTGACGCCGTACTGCTCGTTGAAGGACGGTGCCCGGAAGGCGCTGCCGTAGAGCAGCTTGGCGGTGAGGTCGAGGCTGGCGTCCCACACCAGCGCGACGCGCGGGTTGGTGGTCGAGCCGAAGTCGGCATAGCGGTCGTGCCGCACGCCGGCGGTCAGCGTCCAGTCGCGCGCAAAGCTCCACGCATCCTGCACATAGGCGTAGTCGACGCGGCGCCGGTGCGGCGCGAGGAAGGAGTCGGCCACCGGCGCCTCGATCAGCTGACCGCCGGGCGTGGGCACCGGCACGCCGGTGAGGGGGCCGGACGTGATGACGTTGAAATTGCGGAGCTCGCGAGTGCGGTAGAGGTCGAGGTCGTCATGGCCGATGCCGATGCGCCATTGGTGGCCGGCCCAGCCGCTGTAGGTGAGGGCGGCAGACAGGCGCAGCTGACGCTCCCAGGTGTTGGGCGAGCCGATCGCGCCGTTCGGGAAGGCGCCGCCGAAGGCGCCCGGCGGGAACAGCTGGACCGGCACCGACAGCTCTTGCACATAGCCCAGGTGGCTGACGTTGGCGTTGAGCCGCCATCCCGGTGCGAGGTTGACATCGTTGACGCTGGCGTCCAGCACCGTGCGTCGCGAGCCCAGGCGGCCCACGGGATCGAGCGCGCCGGCGATGCCCGCGCCCGCGCCGACGTCGCGGCGGTCCTTGTAGCCGGCATGCAGGCGCCAGGGGCCCCAGCCCAGCGTCAGGCCGCCGTCGACGGCGCGATGGCCGGTGTTGACCGGCCCTGGCGCCAGGCTGGCGCGGGTGCCGAAGACGGCGTCCAGGCCGGTCTGGGCGTCCGACGCGATGATCTCCCGAAAGCCGTCGCTGCGCCCGGCGCGCAGGAAGGCGGCCACGGTCAGCGGGCCCACCTTGCCGCCGTGCTGCAGCCAGGCCTCGTGCGTGTTGAACGAGGCGGCGCGCACGCCGACCTCGGTGCCCGCGATGTCCTGCGCGCCCTTGGTGACGATGTTGATCACGGCCGCATAGGCATCGGCGCCGTACAACGCCGAGCCGGGCCCGCGGATGACCTCGATGCGCGCGATGTTCTGCACCGGCAGCCCGCCCCAGACGACCCCCCGGCTGCCGACATACAGCGTCGTCATCGGCACGCCGTTTTGCAGCATCAGCACCTGCGGGTTGAAGTCGCTGGCGACGCCGCGGATGAAGTACTGCGGCGTGTAGGCGCCGTGGCTGCGGCTGACGTGCAGGCCGGGCACGGTCTCCAGCACCTCGTCGAGGTCGGCCGCGCCCATGTTGGCGATGTCCTGCGCCGTGATCACCGTGGCCACCGCGGGTGCGCGGCGCAGCGACTGCGAGGCGCCGGTGGCGATGCTGATGGTGGTCTTGTCGCCGTAGATCTGCGCGAGCTCCTCCTCCTCGCTCGGCGCTTGTGCGAAGGCAGTCGATGCGCCCGCGGCCCAGCAAAGGCCGCTCAGAATCACCAAGCCAAAGAAAGGTCGCATTGCTGGCTTCTCCGAGGTGGAAGGTGGTGGGCGCGTATTGTGCTGTCGCCGCCGTGGTGCGCGAGGAAGGTGGCGGCGCGACTGCGGCGCCGTCGTGAACTCCGTCCGGGCAGCCTTCGCATTTCAGACACCACGTTGCGAACCGCCGTTAGGCGGCCTGGCGCCTTTGCATAATGCCGCCCACCCTTGCAGACCCTGCCATCCAGCGCGCCTTCCACTTGACCGAGCCCCGTAGCCCCGCCCAAGCCACGCGCCGCGCTGCATTGCGACAGGGCCTGGGCGCCGCCGTGGCGCTGGCCGCCGGCGCCGCGCCGGCGGCGGAGCTGGGGCGTTCGGTGATGGTCGTCTACCCGGAGCTGGGCGAACCCTTCCGGCAGATCTTCACTGCCATCATCGGCGGCATCGAGGACAAGCTCGGCGGTGCGGTGACCAGCCTGGCCGTCACCAACAATGCCAACCCGGCGCAGATTGCCGACGACATGCGCAAGCGCGAGGCCAAGGTGCTGATCGGCCTGGGCCGCGGCGGCATGCGCGTCGCGGCGGCGCTGGCCGACGAGTTGGCGGTGCTGGTCGGCTGCGTCGTGTCGGTGCAGGAGTCCGAGGCCCGCAGCTTCCCCATCCATACACTGGCGCCCGACCCGGCCCTGCTGCTGGCGCGCCTGAAGCGGCTCAAGCCGGGCACCCGACGCGTGCATCTGGTCTACGACCCCAAGCTCAATGCCTGGCTCGTGAAGCTGGCGCGCGAGGCTGCCCGTGCCGAGGGGCTGGAGCTGCTGGCCCAGGAGGCCGCCAGCCAGGCCGAAGCCCTGCGCGCCTACACCCAGCTGCTGGCCGCGGCCGACCCCGCGCGCGACGCGCTGTGGCTGCCACAGGACCTGACTTCGGTAGACGACAACGCCGTGCTGCCGCTGGTGCTCAAGGAGGGCTGGAACCGCAACATGGCCGTGTTCTCCAGCCACCTGGCCCATGTAAGGCGCGGTGCGTTGTTCTCGCTCTACCCCGACAACCACGAGCTCGGCCGCACGCTGGCCCTGTCTGCGCAACGCCTGGCCGCCGGTGCCAGGGGCAGCGCCGGCGGCGTGCTGCCGCTGCGCCAGGCCCGGGCCGCCATCAACATCCGCACTGCCGCGCATCTGGGCATCGATGTCGCGGCGGTGCAGTCCGGGTTCGACCTGGTCTACCCCACAAGCTAAGGGTTCAAGAGTGACGCCACCGCTTCCACTGGACTCCCAGCCGCCCGCACTGCTGCGCGACGAGCGCACCGTGCCCGTGGCGCGGCAACGCCCCTGGCCACTGAGCGTGTATGCCCGCTGGCTGCGTGAATCCTCCTTCCGTCGCCATCTCAGCATGGCCGTCACGCTGGGTGCGCTGTGCCTGGCCCTGCTCGTGGCCGCCGTCAACGCCTGGCAGGGCGGCCGGCAAGTGCGGGCGATGCTGATGGACCAGGGTGGGCGCGTGGCGGCCAACCTCGCATCCAACAGCTCGCTGGCCCTGCTGTACGCGGCGGCCGACAACGCCGAGGAAGCCGTGCGCGCCTCGCTGGCTTTTCCGGACGTGATGGCCATCGAGATCCGTGACACCGCCGGCCGCCTGCTGCTGGCGCTCGGTGCCGAGCGCGACCGCCTGCCCGTGACCGGCGCGGCCGCCGCGGCGGTGGACCCGGCAGCCAGCGAGCCCTGGCTGGCCGAGGAGACCGAAGCCAGCTGGGCCTTCGCCGCGCCGGTCTGGACGCGCCCCGAAGCGTCGCCCTTCGACGCGACATTGCGTCCGCCGCAACTGCTGGGGCATGTGCGCGTCATCCTGAGCAAGGCGACGTTGCACCGTACCCAGACCTCGCTCTTCCTTGCCAACTTCGGCGTGGCCCTGCTGTTCGCGACGCTGTTCCTGTTCGCGGTGCGCTTCCTGGCGCTGCGGCTGACGCGCCCGCTGGTCGCGCTGTCCGACGCGATGGAGCGGGTCGAGCGCGGCGAGGTCGACGTGCGCGCGCCCGCCGGCGGCCCGCGCGACATCGCCGCCATGGCCCACAGCTTCAACCGCATGCTCGCGGTGCTGCAGGACCGCGAGACCGAGCTGGGGGCCCACCGCGACCACCTGGAAGACCTGGTGCGCGAGCGCACGCTGGAACTCAGCCATGCCAAGGAGCGCGCCGAGATAGCCAACCGCGCCAAGAGCCAGTTCCTGGCGCGCATGAGCCACGAGTTGCGCACGCCGCTGAACGCCGTCATGGGCTATGCGCAGATCCTGAAGCTCGACGACAGCCTCAGCCCCAAGCAGCGCAACGGGCTGGACATCATCCACAGCAGCGGCCAGCACCTGCTGACGCTGATCGTCGACATCCTGGACCTGTCGCGCATCGAGGCCGGCAAGGCCGAGCTGCGCGTCGGCCCCGTCGACTTGGTCACGCGGCTGCAGGCGGTCGTGGACATCGTGCGCGTGATGGCCGAGGACAAGCACATCACACTCGACCTGCAGCTCGACCCGCAGCTGCCGGCCGTCGTGCTGGCCGACGAGAAGCGCCTGAACCAGATCCTGCTCAACTTGCTGGGCAATGCGGTCAAGTTCACTCACGTGGGCGGCGTGACCCTGCGTGCGCGCACCTTGCCTTCAGCCGGCGAGGCGGGGGCTCATGTCAGGCTGTGCTTCGAGGTGCAGGACACCGGTGTCGGTATCGCCGAAGACCAGGTGGCGCGCCTGTTCGAGCCCTTCGAGCAGGCTGGCAATGCCGAGCAGCGCGTCGGCGGTACCGGCCTGGGCCTGACCATCAGCCGGCAGCTGGTTCGCATGATGGGCGGCGAGATCCAGCTGGAGAGCCGGCTGGCGCAAGGCAGCCGCTTCTGGTTCGAGATCAGCGTGGCGCTGCCGCACTCGGTCTGAAGTCTCTTTGAGCCCTGGCGCGGTGCGTGGGCTCACGCCATCAGGTGGAGTTCGATCGCAAAGCCCGGTTCAACGCGCGCGATTTCGATCCGGCCGCCATGGGCGCTTGCGACCAGCAGCGCCAGCCGCAGGCCGAGGCCGGGCGCCTGCTGGTTGGGCTGCAGGCTCGCCCGCAGCGCTTCCAGTTGTTCGGGCGCCAGGCCCTGGCCGTTGTCGGCGAGGCGCAGCCCCCCGGGTATGGCCGTCAAGCTCAGACGCGTCGCGCCGTGGCGCTGCGCGTTGTCCACCAAATTCAGCAGTGCCGCAGCCAGCAGTTCCGCGTCGGCATCCAGCAGGCAGGGCGGGCCAGCGTCGAGTTGCAGGTCGCCGAGCGGCAGGCCGGCGAGCAGCGACCGCACCTCCACGGGCTTGCGCCGCAGCTCCGGCTCGGGGCGGAACAGCCGCAGCAGCGCGACCACCAGATGCTGCAGGCGCTGGTTGGCCTGACGCACGCGTTGCAGGCGCAACTGCTGGGGCTGCTCGCGCAGCGCGACCGCGAGCTGCGCGTCCATGCCGGCCAACGGCGTGCGCAGCAGATGCGCCGCCTGGGCGCTGAACTCGCGTTCGAAATCCAAGCGCTCGCCGAGCCGCTGGGCGATGGTGGCCAGCGCCTCGTGCACGGGCAACAGCTCGCCGCGCTGCGCCGCGCCGAGCGCCGCCGGCAGGCCGCGCGGATCGGCCCGGTCGGCATCGAAGCTCGCCAGCCGTTCGCCCAGGCGCTGCAGAGGTTGCAACTCCTGCTGGGCACGCCAGGCCAGCAGCGGCAGGCCAAGCAAAGTCAGGGCCATCGCCGCGAGCAGCGCGTGGCTGATGACCTCGCGCCGTGCTTCACTGCGCTCTGCGCGCGTCTGCGCGACCACCAGCAGGCCCAGCTCGCCGCGCAGCGGCAGGCCGTAGAGCCGCCAATGAGCACGGTCGGCAAAGCCGCTGCCGGCCCCTTGCCAGGCCGCCGGCTCTGCGCCGGGGCTGGCGCGCACGGTGCGCCCGGCGCTGTCGTACCAGGCCCAGGCGAAACGCACTTCGCCTTCCGGGTCGGGTGGCGGGGTATGGGGCGCAGCGCCGGATTGGAGCAGCAAAGGCGCGAGCTGGGCGGCACTGGCCTGCAGGACGTCATCCAGCAACTCATCCACTTCGGCGTCGACCGTCAGCCCGGCCGAGGCCGTGACCGCCAGCGCGATCAGCAGGCTGCCGACCGCTGTGACCCACAGCAGGCGCCGCGCGATGGTGGGCAGCCGACTAGTGCTCATGGCGCACCCGATACCCCACGCCCCGCAGCGTTTCGATGCAGCCGCGGCCGAGCTTGCGGCGCAGATTGGCCACATGAACCTCCAGCGCGTTGCTCACGGCCGGCTCGCCGTCGAAGCCGTGCATCAGACGTTCCAGATCGGGCTTGCTGACCCAGCGCTCGGCCCGCAGGCACAGCGCCTCGAACAGCATCCATTCGCGCGCGGTCAGCTCGACAGGCAGCCCGTCCCACCAGACGCGACGCTCCGCCAGGCTGACCTGGAGCTGGGCCTGCAGCCGCAGCCCCTTGGGCTGGACCTGCAGGCGGCGCAGGCAGACCCGGATGCGGGCGGCCAGCTCCTCGGGGGCGAAGGGCTTGACCAGGTAGTCGTCGGCGCCGGCGTCCAGCCCGTCGATGCGGTCCGCCAGCGCGTCGCGGGCGGTCAGCAGCAGCGCCGGTGTCTGCCGGTTGCCGTGCCGCAGCTCGGCGAGCAACTGCCGGCCGGAGCCGTCCGGCAGCTGCCAGTCCAGCAACCAGAGGTCGAAGGGCTCGCCGCTGAGTGCGGCACGCGCCTGCGCCACGGTGCAGCACCAGTCCACCACATGACCTTCGGTGCGCAAAAAGTCGCTCAGGCCTTCGCCGAGCAGGCGGTCGTCTTCGAGCAGCAGCAGTCGCATGCGATCACCGTATCACGGGGGCGGCGTGCGCCATCACCGACGTACGCGCCGCCGGGGCCGCCGGTCGGCACTTCAGTTTGGCTTCAGGCCCGGGCTCTTCAATGCGCGCATGCAAACCCTCTTGCCCGCCGTTGTCCGGCGCCCCTTGCTCCTGCGGCCGCGGCTGAGCACCGATGGCCTGCTGGCCTTGTTGTGCCTGTACTGGGCGATGGCCGCCAACCGCCCGTTTCTTGCCGCGGCCGACCATGCGTGGACGGGTCAGCCGGGCGGCCTGGCCCTGCTGGTCCTGCTGGTCGCGTTGCTCCACTTCGTGTTGCTGGCGCCATTGGTGCATCGGCGCTGGGCCAAGCCGGCGCTGCTGCTGCTCAGCGTGATCGCGGCCGTCGGTGGCCATTTCACGCAGGCCTATGGGACGGCCTTCGATCCCGCCATGCTGCGCAACGCGATGCGCACCGACTGGCCGGAGGCCCGCGAACTTCTCAGCGGCGGGTTGCTGCTCCACGTGCTGGTGATCCTGGTGCCCGCCTGGTGGTTCATCCTGCAGACTGAACTGGCGCCGGTGGTCGGGCGCCGGCGTGCGAGCCTGCTGGCCGTCGGGCGCTGGTTGCTGGCCGTCGTGGCGGCAGCGGCGTTGCTGGTGTATGCCTATCAGCCGCTGTCGGGGCTGATGCGCGAGCGGCGTGAACTGCGCTACCAGCTCCTGCCGGCTGCGCCGATCTGGTCGCTGCCCCGCAGCCTGGTGGCGGCCCGGACACCGCCCGGCAAGCGCGAGCCCATCGGCGTGGATGCGAAGCCGGGGGCCAGTTGGTCCGCCACGGCCAAGCCGCGACTGCTGGTGCTGGTGGTCGGAGAGACGGTGAGGGCGGCGAACTGGGGGCGGCGCGACATGGAAGGCGGCGGCGTGCGTGACACCACGCCCCTGCTGCGCCAGCAAAGCGGGCTCTTGAGCTGGGCGCGCGTCAGCACCTGTGGCAGCGACACGGAGACGTCCCTGCCCTGCATGTTCGCCCCCGTGGGCCGCCGGGACTACGACGAGTCGCGCATCCGGCGGCAGGAATCGCTGCTGCAGGTGCTGGCGCGCGCCGGCGTGCAGGTGCAATGGCTGGACAACCAGAGTGGCTGCAAGGGCGTCTGCGACGCAGCGACCGAGCAAGCGCTGGCCTGCGAGGGCGGGCGATGCCTGGACGGTGCGCTGTTCGACCGCGTGCAGGCGGTGCTGCGCGAGGCCCGCCCGGGGACCACCCGGCTGCTGGTGCTGCACATGCTGGGCAACCACGGCCCGGCCTACCACCGGCGCGTGCCGCCGCAGTTCGGCCCGTACGGCCCGGCGTGCAGCGAGGAGGGCCTGGGCGGGTGCGAGCGGGCCGCCATCGTCAACGCCTATGACAACGCGCTGCGCTACACCGACGAGTTGCTGGCCACGCTCTGGCAGCGCCTGCAGGCCGCCCAGGGGCAGGTGGACACGGCGTTGATCTTCCTGCCGGACCACGGCGAATCCCTGGGCGAGCGCGGGCTTTACCTGCATGGCCTGCCCTATGCGATTGCCCCGAAGGAACAGATCGAGGTGCCGATGCTGATGGGGATCGCGCCGTCCTGGGCAGCGACGCGCGGCTGGGGGCCGGGCTGCCTGGCAAGGCTGCCCGAGCAGCCTGCGTCGCATGAGCATCTCTTTCACACGGTGCTGGATCTGCTGGACGTGCGCACGGGCCTGATGGATGCCCGCTGGGACCTGCTGGCTGCATGTCGGGCATGAGCGGGCGGCGCCAGGAGTTGCGCTTGCTGGCGATGCTGTTGCTCGCGGTGCTGGCCTGGGACCTCGGCGGGCTGGACCTGGCGGCGGCGCACCGGCTGGGCGATGTCCGCGGCTTTGCGGCGCGGGACGCGTTCTGGGCCAAGACCGTCATGCACGATGCCCTGCGATGGCTGGAAGGGGCGGCATGGATGCTGCTCGGCGCGGACGCGATGCGGCGCCGCGAGGCGCCCTGGGGGCCGTCGCGCGGCCTGCGCCGTCGGGCGCTGCTGGCCGGCGTCCTGACGCTGCTGCTGGTGCCGGCCTTGAAAACCTTCAGCACCACCAGCTGCCCCTGGAGCCTGCTGCCGTTTGGCGGCACCGCACCCTGGGTGTCGCACTGGCACTGGCTGTTGTCCGACGGCGGCCCTGGGCGCTGCTTTCCCTCGGGTCATAGTGCGGGCGTGTTCGCATTCAGCAGTTGGCTGTGGCTGTGGCGCCCCTGGCGGCATGGCCTGGGCGCGCGCTGGCCCGCCGCATGCGTGGCGCTGTTGGGCATCGGCCTGCTGGCGTCGTACGCGCAATGGGCCCGGGGCGCCCACTTCGTGAGCCACAGCTTGTGGGCGGCCTGGCTGTGCGCCGCTTGCAGCTGGGTCTCGCTGCGGGTGCCCCTGCCGAGATTGCTGACGCTTCAAGCCCGCCGACAGGCGCGCTGCACAGCGCGCCTTTGAACCTGGCTCCGGCAGTTGACCGCTCTACGCCACGAAAGTCTTGGCGTATCAACACCGTGCTCACTTCGTGTTGGTCATCGCTTCGGGTGAACAGCGCTGCACGCCACATAGGCGGCCAGGTGCTCGCCGGTCAGCGTCGAGCGCGTCTTGACCAGGTTGGCCGGCCGGCCCTCGAAGACCACGCGCCCGCCATCGTGGCCGGCACCGGGGCCGAGGTCGATGAGCCAGTCGGCATGGGCCATGACGGCCTGGTGGTGCTCGATGACGATGACGGATTTGCCCGCGTCCACCAGCCGGTCCAGCAGGCCGAGCAACTGCGCCACGTCGGCCAGGTGCAGGCCGGCGGTGGGTTCGTCCAGCACATAGATGTCGCCCTTCTCGGCCATCTGCGTGGCGAGCTTGAGGCGCTGGCGTTCGCCGCCCGACAAGGTGGTCAGCGGCTGGCCGAGGCAGAGATAGCCCAGGCCGACGTCGGCGAGCCTGGCCAGGATCGCGTGCGCGGCCGGCGTCAGCGCGGCGAAGAAGCCCGTTGCTTCGGTGACCGACATCGCCAGCACTTCGCTGATGTCGCGCCCGCCGAGCTTGTGGTCGAGCACCGCGGCCTGGAAGCGCTTGCCGCCGCAGTCCTCGCAGACGGTCGACACGGTAGCCATGGGAGCGAGGTCCGTGAAGATCAAACCGTTGCCATTGCAGGTCGGGCAGGCGCCTTCCGAGTTGGCGCTGAACAGCGCGGGCTTGACGCCGTTGGCCTTGGCGAAGGCGCTGCGGATGGGGTCGAGCAGGCCGGTGTAGGTGGCCGGGTTGCTGCGCCGCGAACCGCGGATGGCAGCCTGGTCGATGGCGACGACGCCGTCGAGCTTGGCGACAGACCCGTGCATCAGCGAGCTTTTGCCCGAGCCGGCCACGCCGGTGACGACGCAGAGCACGCCCAGCGGAATGTCGACGTCGACCTTGCGCAGGTTGTGCGTGCTGGCGCCGCGCACCCTGAGCTGGCCTTTGGGCTTGCGCACTGCGGGCTTGAGCCGGGCGCGGTCGTCCAGATGCCGGCCGGTCAGCGTGCCGCTCTTGCGCAGGCCCGCGACGTCGCCTTGATAGACGATCTCGCCGCCCGCGGAACCCGCGCCGGGCCCGAGGTCGACGACATGGTCGGCAATCGCGATGACCTCGGGCTTGTGCTCGACGACCAGGACGGTGTTGCCCTTGTCGCGCAGCCGGCCCAGCAGCTCGTTCATGCGCTGGATGTCGTGCGGGTGCAGGCCGGTCGTCGGCTCGTCGAAGACATAGCTGACGTCGGTCAGCGAGGAGCCGAGGTGGCGGATCATCTTCACCCGCTGGGCCTCGCCGCCCGACAGCGTGCCGGTCGGCCGGTCCAGCGACAGATAGCCCAGGCCGATCTCGGTGAAGGCATCGAGCAGCTGGCCCAGCGCCTTCAGCAGCGGTGCTACTTCCGCGCCCTTGAGCCCGCGCACCCAGTCGGCCAGGTCGCTGATCTGCATGGCGCAGGCGTCGGCAATGCTGTGCTTGCCGATCTTGCAGTTGCGCGCCGCCTCGCTGAGCCGCGTGCCACGGCATTCGGGGCAGGTCTGGAAGGTGATGACGCGGTCGACAAAGGCGCGGATATGCGGCTGCAGCGCGTCGACGTCCTTGGACAAAAAGGACTTCTGGATCGACGGGATCAGGCCGGCATAGGTCAGGTTGATGCCGTCGACCTTGATCTTGGTGGCGGCCTTGTGCAGCAGGTCGTGCAGCTCGCGCTTGGTGAACTTGGCAATCGGCTTGTCGGGGTCGAAGAAGCCGCAGCCGCGGAAGATGCGGCCGTACCAGCCCTCCATGCTGTAGCCGGGGATGTTGATGGCGCCGCCGTTGAGCGACTTGCTGGCGTCATAGAGCTGGCCGAGGTCGAAGTCGCTGACCGAGCCCATGCCCTCGCAGCGCGGGCACATGCCCCCGGTGCGCGAGAAGGTCTGCTTGACGGCCTGGCTGGCACCGCCCTTGTCGACGGTGATGACGCCGGTGGCCTGCACCGACGGCACATTGAAGGCGAAGGCGCTGGGCGGGCCGATGTGCGGCTTGCCGACGCGGCTGAACAGGATGCGCAGCATCGCGTTAGCGTCGGTCGCCGTGCCGACCGTGGAGCGGGCGTTGGCGACCAGGCGCTCCTGGTCCACGATGATGGCCGTGGTGATGCCTTCCAGCACATCCACCTCGGGCCGCGCCAGCGTCGGCATGAAGCCCTGCACGAAGGCGCTGTAGGTCTCGTTGATGAGGCGCTGCGACTCGGCCGCGATGGTGCCGAACACGAGCGAACTCTTGCCCGAGCCCGATACGCCGGTGAACACCGTCAGGCGGCGCTTCGGGATGTCGACGCTGACATCCTTGAGGTTGTTCTCGCGCGCGCCTTGCACGCGGATGCGGTCGTGGTTGTCAGCTTGGCTCATTCAGTTGTCGATTGGTCGTATGAAATAGGCGGGCCGAGCGCAGGGCGGCTCCCAAGCTGCCCCTTCCCCGCAGGGCAAGGCAGAACTCGATGGGCGGTCAG
Organism: Roseateles sp.; assembly: GCF_052436255.1. Lineage (GTDB taxonomy): Bacteria > Pseudomonadota > Gammaproteobacteria > Burkholderiales > Burkholderiaceae_C > Pelomonas. The sequence continues at coordinate 62,138 of NZ_JBQVNP010000004.1, forward strand.
AACTGCACGTGACTGATGGACCCGCCATCGACGTACCAGTTCGCACCTGCGACGAAGCTGGCCGCGGGGCTGGAGATGAATGCAGCCACCCGTGCAATTTCATCGGGCGTGGCAAGCCGCTTCATGGGATTTCTGCCCACGACCTTCGCGTAGGCCTCAGGGTCTTCAACACGAACCTTGTCCCAGAAGCCGCGATCAGCCAACGTGTCGCCCGGGGATACCGTGTTGACGCGCACCGAAGGCAGCAGGCGCGCGGACAAGGATTTCATGTAATGGGCCATGGCAGCCTTGGTGGCGCCGTAGGGTGCGGACCCCGGAGCGGCTAAGGAACCCGCCTTCGACCCGATGTAGGTGATGGCCGCGTGCGGAGAGCTTTGCAAGCAGGGAATGGCGGTCTCAGTGGCATGGAGGGTGGCCCGCAGGTCGGTCGCTATGGCGTCGGCCCAGTTGCCCGAGAGCGCGCTGACGTTGGCCAAGAATATGTCGAAGCTCCCAATCCTTTGGAGCCAGGCGTCGACGCCCGCCTGATCGGTGACATCGACAGCCGCGCCCGAAACCTTGCCGGGCAAGTGGAGAGTCGAGGCCAGCATCGCTTCGATCCGCTGCACGTCGCGGGCACAGAAGTAGACATGGCATCCCTCTTCGGCAAGTGTCCGAACGATGGCTGCGCCGATACCCGAGGAGCCTCCGGTGACGACGGCTGTAAGGCCGGACAGGTTGAGATTCATGGCTTTGAGCGGCTTGAACGACCTGATGGTTCGGGCTTTAGGCAGCGAGCAGCTGCCTGAGCACAAAGGGCAGGATGCCGCCGTGCTTGTAGAAGTCCACCTCGATGGCCGTGTCGATGCGCAGCGTCAGCACCACCGTCTGCTGGCTGCCGTCAGGCTGGGTGATCGTCATCACCGCGTCGCCCTGGGGCTTGATGTCGCCGGCCAGCGTGATGTCAATGGTCTCGGCGCCGGTCAGGCCCAGGCCTTCCCAGCTCACGCCGGGCTTGAACTGCAGCGGCAGCACGCCCATGCCGATGAGGTTGCTGCGGTGGATGCGCTCGAAGCTCTTGGCGATGACGGCCTTGATGCCCAGCAGCTGCGTGCCCTTGGCGGCCCAGTCGCGGCTGGAGCCGGTGCCGTATTCCTCGCCGGCAAAGATGACGGTGGGCCTGCCTTCGCGGATGTAGTCCATCGCGGCGTCGTAGATGGTCGTCTGCACGCCGTCCTTGAGCGTATAGCCGCCTTCCTCGCGCGAGCCGTCGGGCCGTGCGGGCAGCATCAGGTTCTTCACGCGCACGTTGGCGAAGGTCCCGCGCATCATCACGTCGTGGTTGCCACGGCGGGCGCCGTAGGAGTTGAAGTCGGCCTTGTGCACGCCGTGGGCGACGAGGAACTTGCCGGCTGGCGTGGTCTCCTTGAAGGAGCCGGCCGGGCTGATGTGGTCGGTGGTGATGGAGTCGCCGAACAGCGCCATGATCTTGGCGCCCTGCACGCCGCTGACGAGCTGCCTGGGCACCATCGTGAAATCCTTGAAGAAGGGCGGCTGGGCGATGTAGGTGCTCTTGGGCCAGGTGTAGACCTGACCCCCATCTTTGCCCCACTGGCCCTTGATCGCATCCCAGAGCTTGCCGGGCTGGCTGGCCACCTTGTCATAGTTGGCCTTGAAAGCCTGCGGGTCCATCGCGTACTTCATCAGCGCGTAGATCTCGTCGCTGCTGGGCCAGATGTCGCCCAGGAATACCGGGTGCCCTTGGAGGTTGTGGCCCACGGGCTCGGTCATCAGGTCGCGCGTGACATTGCCGGCAATCGCATAGGCCACGACCAGCGGCGGGCTGGCCAGGAAGTTGGCCTTCAGGTTGGGATGGATGCGCGCCTCGAAGTTGCGGTTGCCCGACAGCACCGCGGCACAGACCAGGTCGTTGTCCTGGATGAGCTTGTTGAGCTCGGGTGTCAGGTCGCCGGCGTTGCCGATGCAGGTCGTGCAGCCATAGGCGGCCACATTGAAGCCGAGCGTTTCCAGGTAGGGCAGCAGGCCGGCCTTCTCCAGGTATTCGGTGACGATGCGTGAGCCCGGGGCGAGTGACGTCTTGATGTGCGGTGCGACGCTGAGGCCCGCCTGCACGGCCTTCTTGGCCAGCAGGCCGGCGGCCAGCAGCACGCCGGGGTTGCTGGTGTTGGTGCAGGAGGTGATGGCGGCGATCAGCACGTCGCCGTTCTTGACCGGGATACCGGACTCGGTGACGAAGTTGCGGGTCAGCTTCTCGGCCGGCTGGTTGAAGCCGTTGTCGGCAATGGGTTTGCTGAAGAGCTGCGCGAACGTCGATGCCAGGTGGGTGATCTCGATGCGGTCCTGCGGGCGCTTCGGGCCGGCCAGGCTGGGCACGACGCTGCCAAGGTCCAGCGAGACCACCGAGGTGAAGTCGATGTCGCCAGCCCTGGGCACGCCGAACATGCCTTGTGCGCGCCAGTAGGCCTCGAAGGCCTCGATCTCGCTGGCAGTCCGCCCGGTGCCCTTGAAATACTCGACCGTCTTCTCGTCGACGGGGAAGAAGCCCATCGTCGCCCCGTACTCCGGCGCCATGTTGGCAATCGTCGCGCGGTCGGGCAGGGCCAGCGTGCGCGTGCCCTCGCCGAAGAACTCGACGAACTTGCCGACCACCTTGTGCTTGCGCAGGATCTCGGTGACGGTCAGCACCAGATCGGTGGCCGTGACGCCTTCGCGCAATTGGCCGGTCAGCTCGAAGCCGACGACGTCGGGCGTCAGCAGGTAGACCGGCTGGCCCAGCATGCCGGCCTCGGCCTCGATGCCGCCCACGCCCCAGCCGACGACGCCGATGCCGTTGATCATGGTCGTGTGGCTGTCGGTGCCGACGAGGGTGTCGGGGTAGTAGACGCCGTCCTTGCCCCGGTGCACACCGCGCGCCAGGTACTCCAGGTTGACCTGGTGGACGATGCCGAAGCCCGGCGGCACGACGCCGAAGGTGTCGAAGGCCTGCATGCCCCACTTCATGAATTCGTAGCGCTCACGGTTGCGCTCGAACTCCAGCTTCATGTTCAGGTCCAGGGCGTGCTCGGTGCCGTAGTGGTCGATCATGACCGAGTGGTCGACGACCAGGTCCACCGGCACCAGCGGCTCGATGGCTTTGGGGTTCTTGCCCATCGCGGCCGCTACGTTGCGCATCGCGGCCAGGTCGGCCAGCAGCGGCACGCCGGTGAAGTCCTGCAGCACGACGCGCGCGACGACGAAGGGGATCTCGTCGACGCGGGCGGCGCTGGGCTTCCAGTTGGCGAGCTGTGCCACATGCTCGGCCGTGACCTTCTTGCCGTCGCAGTTGCGCAGCACGCTCTCCAGCTCGATGCGCAGCGACACGGGCATGCGCGCCACGTTCGGGTGCGTTTCGGCCAGCTTGGGCAGCGAGAAGAACTGGCCGGGTGTGCCGGATGCCGTCTTGAAATCGGCTCGGGTGTTGGCAAACGCATGGGTGGCGACGGGTTTCGGCATGGTTACTCCTTTACGATTCCCGGCCATTCTGGCGAGCTTGTCGTGACTTGTGTGAATCCTGCGTTTAGGCCTTTGTCATGACCGCCTTGTCGGCTCGCCCGCGCCTGTTTGCGCTGACCTGGCCCATGTTGCTGGAGCTGCTGCTGGGCATCGGCATCGGCATCATCGGCACCGGGCTTGCCGCGCGGCTGTCCGACAACGCCGGCGCCGCCTTCGGGCTGGCCAACCAGGTGTTTGCGGCCCTCTTCGTGCTGTTCCGCGTCATCGGCGCGGGCGTGAGCGTGGCCGTCACGCAGGCCCTGGGCGCCGGCCGGCGCGACCAGGCCGACGCGGTGGCCCGTGCGGTGGTCGGCGCGAGCACCTGGCTGGGCCTGGGTGCTGCGGTGGCGGCACTGATCGCCGCCGGCCCGCTGCTGGCGCTGGTGAACGCGCCGCCCGAGGTGGCGCCGCTGGCCAGCGCGCTGCTGCAGGCATTGGCGCCGGCGCTGATGCTGGATGCCTGGAACGCCAACATGTCCAGCGTCATGCGCTCGCACCTGCGTAGCCGGGAGGCGCTGGCCGTCGTCGTCGTCATCCAGGTCGTCACGCTGGTCGTCGCCCTGCTGGCCATGCCGCGCATGGGGCTGGCGGGATATGCACTGGCCTGCGCGCTGGGGCGCGGCGTGGGCCTGGTGGCGCACATCCTGCTGTGGCGCGCGCGGCTGGACCTGCGCCTGCGCGCGGGCGACTGGTGGCGGCTGGTGCGCGCGCCGCTGGCGACGGTGCTGCACATCGGCATCCCGGGCGCCGCCGAGAACATCTCGTGGCGTCTGGCCTTCATGACCAGTCTGGCCGCCGTGGCCCAGCTGGGTGCCCACTCGCTCGCCACACACGCCTACACGATGCAGTTCCTGCACGTGATCCTGATGTTCAGCCTTGCCATCAGTTTCGCGGTGGAGATCATGGTCGGCCACATGATCGGCGCGGGCCGGCTGCATGCGGCCAATCGGCTGGTGCGGCGCTCGCTGGCGCTGGGCATCGTGTTGGCGCTGGTGGTCTCATGCGCCTTTGCACTGGCTGGGCCCTGGCTGCTGACCCGTTTCACGTCCGACCCGGGGATCATTGCGCTGGGCTGCACGCTGTTGTGGTGGACAGTGCTCGTCGAGCCCGGGCGCAGCTTCAACCTCGTCGTCATCAACGCGCTGCGCGCGGCCGGGGACGCCCGCTATCCGGTGGTGGTGGGCTCGGCGTCCATGGCCATCGTGCTGGCCGGCGGCAGCTGGTTCCTGGGTGTGCACCTCGGCTGGGGTCTGGTTGGCGTGTGGATTGCTTATGCTGCCGACGAATGGATTCGAGGCCTTTTGATGTGGCGGCGTTGGGCGACACTCGGCTGGCTGCCGCACGCCCGCGCGGCGCACCGGCGGCTGCGGCTCGGCCGGGCCCACTGAGTTGCGGGAGTCAGTAAGGAGCGCCGGGCCGCCCCAAGCCGGCCTGCGTCCCCGCGGGGGCGAACGCCGAAAGGCGAGCGAGGGGTCAGTGTTTTCCTATCCAGTAAAACTTGAGGGATGTTTTCTACAATGCGGCCCTTTCGCCTTGCCCACCCCATGCCCATGACGACCTCTTTGTTCCGTCTTGCTGCCCTGACCCTGCTGGTCGCCTCGGCCGTGGCCCAGGCCCAGTCCAAGGGTCAGCCTGCGGTGATCTTCGACATGGGCGGCAAGTTCGACAAATCCTTCAACCAGGCCGGCTACCAGGGCGCCGAGCAGTGGAAGAAGGAGACCGGCAAGACCTATCTCGAGTTCGAGATCAGCAACGACACCCAACGCGTGCAGGCCATCCGCCGCATGGCCGAGCGCGGCGCCAGCCCCATCATCAGCATCGGCTTCGCCCAGGCGTCGGCGCTGCAACAGGTGGCCAAGGACTTTCCCAAGACCCAGTTCGCCATCATCGACGCCAAGGTCGACCTGCCTAATGTGCAGTCGCTGCTTTTCAAGGAGCACGAGGGCAGTTATGTGGTCGGCGCCATGGCGGCCCTGGTCAGCAAGACCGGCAAGGTCGGCTTCGTCGGCGGCATGGATATCCCGCTGATCCGCAAGTTCCAGTGCGGCTACGAGCAGGGCGCCAAGGTCACGAACCCCAAGATCGAGGTCTTCTCCAACATGACGGGGACCACGTCCACCGCCTGGAACGACCCGACCCGCGGCGGTGAGCTGGCCAAGGCGCAGTTCGCCAAGGGCTCGGATGTCGTCTTCGCCGCCGCCGGCGGCACCGGCGTGGGCGTGTATCAGGCCGCCAAGGACGCCGGCAAGCTGGCCATCGGCGTCGACAGCAACCAGAACCACCTCCAGCCCGGCACCATGCTGACCTCCATGGTCAAGCGCGTGGACGTGGCCGTCTACAACGTACTCAAGGGCTGGAAGCCCGGCGTCAGCGTGCTGGGCCTGAAGGAAGGTGGCGTGGACTACGCCGCCGACGACAACAACGCCAAGCTGTTGAACCCGGCGCTCAAGGCCAAGGTTGACGCGGTCAAGGCCGACATCATCGCCGGCAAGGTGAAGGTGGCCGACTACATGGCGGACAACGCTTGTAAGTTCTGAGGCGCGCCATGACGCCCGCCGTTCGCCTGCGGGCGATCTCCAAGCGCTTCGGCGCGGTCCAAGCCAATCGCGAGGTGTCCTTCGACATCGCCGCGGGCAGCGTGCATGGCCTCGTCGGCGAGAACGGCGCCGGCAAGAGCACGCTGATGGCCATCCTGTATGGCTACTACCACGCGGATTCCGGCCACATCGAGGTCAACGGCCAGCGAGTGGAGATCGGCAACTCCCAGCAGGCGATTGCGCTGGGCATCGGCATGGTCCACCAGCACTTCATGCTGGTCGAGACGCTGACCTGCCTGGAAAACATCATGCTGGGCGCGGAGGGCGGCTTTTTCCTGGCGCCGTCCAAGGCCAAGGTGCGCGCGAAGTTGCAGGCGCTGATGCAGGAGACCGGCCTGACGGTCCAGCTGGACGCCATCTTGGCCGACCTGCCGGTGGGCGAGGTGCAGCGGCTGGAAATCCTGAAGGCCCTCTACCGCGGCGCCAAGATTCTGATCCTGGACGAACCCACGGCGGTGCTGACGCCGCAGGAGACCGACCAGCTCTTCATCACGCTGCGCCGCCTGAAGGAGCGCGGCACGACGCTGATCCTCATCACGCACAAGCTGCGCGAAGTCATGAGTCTGTGCGATGCCGTTACGGTCATGCGCGCCGGCCAGGTCGTCGAGACGCGCCCCATCACCCAGTGGAGCGAAGAGGCCTTGGCAGAGTCGATGGTCGGCCGCAAGGTCACGCTGGGGCGGCCCGACGGCCTGGACGTGAAGGCCGGTGAGGTGCGGCTTCAGGCGTCGGGCTTGAGGCTCAAGCATGCCAACGGCGTGCCCGCGCTGAAGGACGTCAGCCTGACGCTGAAGGCCGGCGAGATCGTCGGCGTGGCCGGCGTGTCGGGCAACGGCCAAAGCGAGCTGCTGGAAGTGCTGTCCGGCCTGCGCGCGCCCGAAGGCGGTCGCATGGATCTGGGCGGCGTGTCGTTCACCCCGGATGCCTGGCTGGACACCGCCCGCGCCCGCCCGCTGCGCCTGGCCCATGTGCCCGAGGACCGGCATGCAGTCGGCCTGGTCATGAGCTTCCCGGCCTGGGAATCCGCCGTGCTGGGCTACCAGAACCTGCCCAAGTACCGCAAGGGCGCGGCGATGAACCACGCGGCCATGCGCGACGCGACCCGCGCGCTGCAGGAACGCTTCGATGTGCGCCCGCGCGACGAGAACCTGGGCTCGTCCAAGTTCTCCGGCGGCAACCAGCAAAAGCTCATCCTGGCCCGCGAGATCGGCGAGCAGCCGATGGTGCTGCTGGTGGGCCAGCCCACCCGCGGCGTTGACATCGGCGCCATTGAATTCATCCACGGCCAGCTGCGCGCGCTGCGTGATGCCGGCTGCGCGGTGCTGCTGGTCAGCAGCGAGCTCGACGAAATTTTGGCGCTGGCGGACCGCGTCGTCGTCATGAACTGCGGCCGAATCACTGGGGAGCTGGCGATTGATGAGTGCGACGAGCGTCGCTTGGGGCTGTTGATGGCTGCACAGGAAGAGATCGCCGCATGAAATGCAACCACAGCGGCACAGAGGCACTGAGCAAATGCGGAGGTATTGACTCTGTGTCTCTGTGCCTCTGTGGTTGCCTTTTTGTCTTCTTCCAATGAGCCAGCCCCTCCAACTCCCTCGGTGGATCGACATCGGCCTGCTGCCGCTGTGGAACCTGGCCATCGCCCTCGTCGTCGCTGGCCTGGTCGTCATGCTCATCGGCCACAGCCCCTGGCAGGCGCTGAGCGTGCTGCTCAACGGCGCCCTGGGCAGCGTGCGCGGACTGGGCTATTCGCTCTATTACGCGACCACCTTCATCTTCACTGGCCTCGCCGTGGCGGTGGCCATCCACGCCGGCCTGTTCAACATCGGCGGCGAGGGCCAGGCGACGCTGGGCGGCGTGGGTGTGGCGCTGGTCGCGCTGTGGCTGGGCGCCTCGCTGCCGGCCCTCGTGCTGCTGCCGTTGCTGGTCGTCGCTGCGGCTTGCTTCGGCATGCTGTGGGCGGCGCTGCCGGGCTACCTGCAGGCCTGGCGTGGCAGCCACATCGTCATCACGACGATCATGTTCAACTTCCTCGCCGCGGCGCTGAACGCCTATCTGCTGGTGAACTGGCTGCGCCCGGCGGGCAGCATGTCGGTCGAGTCGGCCGAGTTCAGCGAGTCGGCCCGCATGCCGGCTCTGCACCAGATCGCCGCAGCCCTGGGCTATGAACTGCCGTCGTCCCCGCTCAACCTCAGCCTTGTCATCGCGCTGGTGGCCTGCGTCTTTGTCGGCTGGTTCCTGTGGACGAGCGCCGCCGGCTATGCCGTGCGTTCGGTCGGCAGCGCGCCGCGTGCGGCGCACTACGCCGGCATCCGCCCGCGTGCCCAGGTCATGGTTGCGATGGCGATTTCCGGCGCACTGGCCGGCATGGTCGGCATCAACGAGATCTCCGGCGTGCAGGGCAAGCTGACGCTGGACTTCGTGGCCGGCGCCGGCTTCACCGGCATCGCCGTGTCGCTGATGGGCCGCAATCATCCGGTCGGCATCGTGCTGGCGTCGCTGCTGTTCGGCGTGCTCTACCAGGGCGGCGTGGAGGTGTCGTTCGAACTGCCCGGGTTCAGCCGCGAGATGGTCGTCACCGCGCAAGGCCTGATCGTGCTGTTCTCCGGCGCGATGGCCACCGTGAGCGCGCCGCTGTTCGCGCGCATCTACGGCAAGTTCAAGGGAGGCCGCTGATGGATGAGGTCCTGATCGCCTCGGTGCTGGCGTCCACCTTGCGTGTCAGCGCGCCGCTGCTGCTGTGCGCGATGGCGGGGGTGCTGTCCGAGCGTGCCGGCGTCGTCGACCTGGGCCTGGAAGGCAAGATGCTTTTCGCCGCGTTCGCCGCCGCGGCGACGGCCTCGGTCACGCATTCCACCGCTTTCGGCTTGATGGCCGCCATCGTCGTGGCCTGCTCCGCTTCCTTGGTCCACGGCTTTGCCTGCGTGACCAACCGCGGCGACCAGGTCGTCTCCGGCGTCGCGCTGAACATGATTGCCGCCGGCCTGACGGTGGTGTTGGGCATCGCCTGGTTCCAGCAGGGCGGCCAGACCCCGCCCATCGAGGCCGACGTGCGCCTGACCGCTCTCGCCACGGGTTTTGCCGAGCCGCAGCCGGGCCACTGGTTCGCCGCCGTCTTCGGCCACGGCCTGCTGAGCCACAACGTGCTGGTCTACGTCGCCTTCCTGATGGTCGCGGCCGTCTGGTTCTTCCTGGAGCGCACCCGCCCGGGTCTGCGCCTGCGTGCCGTCGGTGAGAACCCCGCGATGGTCGAGGCCGCCGGCATGTCGGTGCAGGGCCTGCGCTACCAGGCGCTGCTGATGAACGGCGTGCTCTGCGGCCTGGCGGGCGCCTATCTGACGCTGGCGCAGAACGCGTCCTTCTCGCCCAACATGACCGCGGGCCGCGGCTTCATCGCGCTGGCCGCGATGATCTTCGGCAAGTGGAAGCCCCTGCCCACCATGGCCGCCTGCCTGCTGTTCGGCTTCCTGGATGCGGTGGCCATCCGCATGCAGGGTGCGCAGTTGCCCGCTGCACTGGGCGGCGGGGAAGTGCCGGTGCAGCTGATCCAGGCGCTGCCCTATATCTTGACGGTGGTGCTGCTGGCCGGCTTCATCGGCTCGGCGATCGCACCCAAGGCGCTTGGCAAGCCGTACGTGAAGGAGCGCTGAAATGGAACTGACCCAAGACCTGCTGGACCGCCTGCTCGCCGAATCCCTGCGCGCCCGGGAGTTCTCGCATTCGCCCTACTCCAATTACAAGGTCGGCGTGGCGCTGCTGGACGAACAGGGCCGCATCCACATCGGCGCCAACATGGAGAACGCATCCTACCCGCAGGGCTGGTGCGCCGAGCCCTCGGCGCTGACGGCCATGATCATGGCCGGCGGCAAGCGGGCCAGGGCCGTGCTCGTGACCGGCCCCGGCCCCGACGTCATCACCCCCTGCGGTGGCTGCCGCCAGAAGCTGCGGGAGTTTTCCATTCCCGACGAACTCATCATCATTGCCGGCGATCCTGGCGGCATCCGCCAACGCTGGACCCTGGCCGAACTGCTGCCCCACAGCTTCGGGCCAGCCCACTTGCATTTCTGAGGTTTCCCATGATCGACAACAAAAACCTCGACGTCGCCATCACCGCGAGCGTCGAGAAGCTGCAATCCCTGTTCGGCAATGCCCCCGAGGTCGCCGTCGTGCTCGGCTCCGGCTGGGCCGGCGCGGTCAGCCAGGTGCAGGACGCCAAACATCTGTCCTACGCCGAACTGTCGGCCTTTCCTCAGCCCAAGGTCGAAGGCCATGTCAACGAGATCGTTGTCGGCAGGATCGGCGAGCAGCGTGTCATCTTTCTGCGCGGCCGCGCCCACACCTACGAGAGCGGCGACTGCACCGGCATGGCGGGCGCACTGCGCACCCTCAAACGCTGGGGCGTCAGGCTTCTCCTGCAGACCAATGCTTCCGGCTCCCTGCGCGGCCACATGCCGCCCGGCAGCCTGATGCTGATCGCCGACCACATCAACGCACCGCAGCGCAGCCCGCTGGTGGGTGAGCAGGGCAGCCATCGCTTCGTCGACATGAGCACGGCCTATGACCCCGAGCTGCGCAAGCACGCGCTCCTCATTGCCAAGCGCGAGAACCTGATGCTGGGCGAGGGCACCTACTGCTGGGCGCTGGGCCCGCAGTTCGAGACGCCGGCCGAGATCCGCATGTTTGCCGCCTGGGGCGCGGACGCCGTCGGCATGAGCACCGTGCCCGAGACCATCCTGGCCCGCCATGCCGGCCTCAAGGTGATGGGCGTGGCGCTGATGACCAACATGGCCGCCGGCCTGTCCGCCGAGGCGCTGACACATGACCTGACCCTGAAGCAGGCGCAGATTTCTGGCGAGCGCGCGTCGGCCTTCCTGGCGGCGCTGGTGTCCAGCTTCGCGGACCTGGAGCTATGACTGCCGATCTCAAGGCTGCGGCCCGCACGGCGCTGGCCTGCCTGGATCTGACCAGCCTGAATGACGCCGACTCGGCCGAGGACATCGCCGCGCTCTGCCGCCGTGCGCAGACCGTTCATGGCCCGGTGGCCGCCGTCTGCGTGTGGCCGCGCTTCGTCGCCCAGGCGCGTGCGGCATTGCCGGCGGCGATCAAGGTCGCCGCCGTCGCCAATTTTCCGGATGGTTCCATCGATCTGGCCGCCGCACTGGCCGACGTGGCCGAGATCGCCCAGGCCGGCGGCAACGAGGTCGACGTCGTGCTGCCCTGGCACGCGCTGCTGGCCGGCCACAGCAACGACGTGGGCGACTTCCTGTCTGAGATTCGCTTCGCCAGCCGCCCGCTGACGCTCAAGGTCATCATCGAATCGGGTGAGTTGCAGACGCCGGAACGCATCGCCCAGGCCACGCGTCTGGCGCTGGCGGCGGGTGCCGACTTCGTGAAGACCAGCACCGGCAAGACCCGGGTCGGCGCCACGCCCGCCGCTGCCGCCGTCATGCTCAAGGAGATTGCCGCTAGCGGCTTGTCTTCGGCCGGCTTCAAGGCCTCGGGTGGCGTGCGTTCCGTGGCCGACGCTGCGGGCTATATCGCCCAGACCGAAGCCGCCCTCGGCGCTTCGGCGCTCAATCCGCAACGCCTGCGCTTCGGCGCCAGCGGCCTGCTCACCGATATCGAATCCGTTCTCTCTGGCGCTGAATCCGCCGCGGTCACCGCCGCCTACTGAACCATGCTCGCTCAAGAAATCATCCGCGCCAAGCGCGACGGCCGGGCGCTCGACGAAGCGCAGATCAACCATTTCGTCCGCGGCCTCGTCGACAACTCCTGGAGCGAAGGCCAGGTGGCCGCCCTCGGCATGGCCGTTTTCCTGCGCGGCATGGGTCGCGACGAAGCGGTGCTGTTGACGCGCGCCATGATGAACTCCGGCCGCGTCATGCGTTGGCCCGACATGCCCGGCCCGGTGCTCGACAAGCACAGCAGCGGCGGCGTGGGCGACAAGGTCAGCCTGATGCTGGCGCCGATGGTGGCGGCCTGCGGCGGCTATGTGCCGATGATTGCCGGGCGGGGGCTTGGCCACACCGGTGGCACCGTCGACAAACTGGAAGCGATTCCCGGCTACACGACCACGCCCGACCCGGCACGCTTCGATCAGATCGTGCGCTCGCTGGGCTGCGCCATCATTGGCCAGACGGCCGACCTCGCGCCTGCCGACAAGCGCTTCTACGCGACGCGCGACGTGACGGCCACGGTCGAGAGCGTGCCGCTGATCACCGCCAGCATCCTGTCCAAGAAGCTGGCCGCCGGCCTCGAAGGGCTGGTCATGGACATCAAGTGCGGCAACGGCGCTTTTGCTGCCACACCCGAGTTCGCGCGTGAGCTGGCCGAGAGCATCGTCGCGGTCGCCGGCGGCGCGGGCCTGAAGACGCGCGCGCTGATCACCGACATGAACCAGATCCTCGGCAGCGACGTCGGCAACTCCCTGGAAGTCATCGAGACGATCCGCTATCTGAAGGGCGAGTACCGCGAGCCGCGCCTGCACGATGTGACGCTGGCGCTGTGCGCCGAGATGCTGGTGCTGGGCGGCCTGGCTGCCAGCACGACGGCAGCACGCGTGAAGCTGCAGGCTGCGCTGGACTCCGGCGCCGCCGCCGAGAAGTTCGCGAAGATGGTCGTTGCGCTGGGCGGCCCGGTCGATCTGATGGAGCGCCCCGCGGCCTATCTCACAGCCGCACCCGTCGTGAAGCCCGTGCCCGCACCGCGCGCCGGCGTGCTGACGACCATGTCGACCCGCGATCTGGGCGTCGCCATCGTCGAGCTGGGCGGCGGCCGCCGCAAGGCCGGCGATGCGATCGACATGCGCGTCGGCTTCTCCGAGGTGTTGCCTGTCGGCACCCGTGTTGCCACCGGCGAGCCTCTGGCGTTGATCCACGCCGCCGATGATGCCGCTGCTGACCGCGCCATCGCGTCCTACCTCGCCGCCTGCATGCTGGGCGATGCCGACGTCGCCGCCACGCCCATGGTCATGGCCGAGGTCGGCTGATGGACGATGACGAGGTCAAGCAGGACGCGCGACCGCGCCGCGAAATCAAGAGCTTCGTGACCCGGCCGGGCCGCATGGGCACGGGCCAGATCAAGGCGCTGGCCGAGCTGGGGCCCAAGTTCGTGCTGCCCTACAAGGTCGAGCGGCTCGACCCAGCCGCGACCTTTGGCCGCAGCGCGCCGCTGGTGCTGGAGATCGGCTTCGGCATGGGCGGCGCCACTGCCGACATCGCCGCCACGCTGCCCGACCATGATTTCATCGGCTGCGAAGTGCACGAGCCCGGTGTTGGTGCGCTGCTCAAGCTCATCGGCGAGCGAGAGATCAGCAATATCCGCATCGTCCAGCACGACGCCGTCGAGGTGCTGCGCGACATGGTGGGCGACGCCGCACTTGACGGCGTGCATATCTTCTTTCCCGACCCTTGGCACAAGACGCGCCACAACAAGCGACGCCTGATCCAGGCGCCCTTCGTCGCCAAGCTGGTGCAGCACATCAAGCCCGGCGGCTACCTTCATTGCGCGACCGACTGGCAGCCCTACGCCGAGCAGATGCTCGAAGTCCTGTCTGCCGAACCCGCGCTGGAAAACACCGCCAGCGGTTACGCTGACAAGCCCGCCTACCGCCCGCTGACCAAGTTCGAGGCCCGCGGCCTGAAGCTGGGGCATGGCGTCTGGGACCTGGTGTTCAGGAAGCGTTGATGACAAGTCCACTGCACGGCAAACACATCCTCCTCGCGATGACCGGCGGTATCGCCGGCTACAAGATCGCCGAGCTGACGCGCCTGTTCGTGAAGGGCGGCGCGACGGTGCAGGTCATGATGACCGAGGCGGCCGAGCAGTTCATCACCGCCGTGACCATGCAGGCCCTGTCCGGCCGCGCTGTCTATACAAGCCAGTGGGACGCGCGGCCCGACAACAACATGGCCCACATCAACTTGAGCCGCGAAGCCGATGTGATGCTGGTGGCGCCGGCCAGCGCCGATGCCATCGCCGCGCTGGCACAGGGCAGGGCGGACGACCTCATCAGCCTGACCGCGCTGGCCCGCCGCATCCATGAATGCCCGCTGCTGGTCGTGCCGGCGATGAACCGCGAGATGTGGGCTCACCCGGCCACGCAGCGCAACGTCGCGCAGATCAAGGTCGACGGCGCGACCGTCATCGGCCCGGCCAGCGGCGACCAGGCCTGCGGCGAAATCGGCGACGGCCGCATGCTCGAAGCTCACGAGATCTTCGACGACGTTGAGGCCCTCCTTGCGCCCAAGACGCTGAGCGGCAAGAAGCTGCTGGTCACTGCCGGCCCGACCTTCGAGCCCATCGACCCGGTACGCGGCATCACCAACCACAGCAGCGGCAAGATGGGTTTTGCCATCGCCCGCGCAGCCGTCGAGGCGGGTGCTGAGGTGACGCTGGTGGCCGGCCCTGTGCACCTGCCCACGCCGCGTGGTGTGCAGCGCATCGACGTGCAGAGCGCGCAGCAGATGTTCGACGCCGTGCTGCCGCTGGCGGCTCACCAGCACGCCTTCATCGCGACGGCCGCGGTGGCCGATTGGCGCCCTGCGCAGACCCACGAGCACAAGCTGAAGAAGACCGAGGGCGGCGCGACAGCCCCGACCATCGCAATGGCCGAGAACCCGGACATCCTGGCGGCCGTCGCCAAGTTGCCCAAGCCACCTTATTGCGTCGGCTTCGCCGCCGAGAGCCAGAAGCTCGCTGAACACGCCGACGCCAAGCGTCGCCGCAAGGGCATTCCGCTGATCGTCGCCAACCTCGGCCCGGCCACCTTCGGCCGCGACGACAACGCGCTGTTGCTCATCGACGAGCAGGGCCAGCGCGAACTGCCTGAAACGGGAGGTCGGGCCGACAAGCTCAGCCTCGCCCGCGAGCTGATCCAAGAACTCTCCACACGACTCTGATGCACGCTATCGACCTGCAAGTGCTCGACGCCCGCATGGCCGAGCAGATCCCCGCCTACGCCACACCCGGCAGCGCCGGCCTCGACCTGCGCGCCTGCCTTGACGAAGCTATTCAGCTGGCCCCGGGCCAGACGACGCTGATCCCGACGGGCCTGGCCATCCACATCGCCGACCCCGGCCTGGCGGCCATCATCCTGCCGCGCTCGGGTCTGGGGCACAAACATGGCATCGTGCTGGGCAACCTGGTCGGCCTGATCGACAGCGACTACCAGGGCCAGCTCATGGTCAGCTGCTGGAACCGCGGCCAGACCGAGTTCACCATCCAGCCCTTCGAGCGCATTGCCCAGCTCGTCATCGTGCCAGTCGTGCAGGCGAGCTTTCGCCGCGTCGACAGTTTCGACTCGTCCGAACGGGGAGCCGGCGGCTTCGGCTCCACCGGCAAGGTATAGAAAAGGCGCCGGGAGGCGCCTGTTGCTTCAGTGGATCGGTTCGTCCGGCGGCGCGCCGGTCTGCACCATGAAGATGGGCTCGCCGACCGAGCCAGCCTCGATTTCCTGCTCCGTCGCCGCGCGCACATCGAGCAGCGTCAGGTGCATGCGCAGGCCGATGCCCGCCAAGGGGTGGTTGCCGTCGAGCACCACATGCGCCGGGTAGACCTCGGTCACGGTGTAGACCACCTGCTCGGGCATGCCTTCGGTGACGGCGCCTTCCGGCAGGCCCTCGATCTGCAGGCCGGGTTCCACCCCTTCGGGGAAGAGGCTGCGCGCCTCGAAGCAGACGAGGTTGGAGTCATAGTCGCCAAAGGCCTCCTCCGGCTGCAGTGCGAGATCGGTCTCGAAGCCGACCTCCTGTCCCTCCAGCGCGGCCTCCACCTTGGCAAACAGGTCTTCCCCGCCAAGCAGGAACTCCATCGGTTCGGCCAGCTCGTCGATGAGCTGGCCCTGGGCATCTTCGAGTCTCCAACGCAGGGAGACGACACAGGGGCGGGTCGCTTGCATGGGCGAGATTTTCGCACGCGGCCCTCGGCACAATGACCGTATGCAGATAGACCTCCCGACCTCGATGCTCGCCGGCCTGAGCCCGGCCCAGTTCATGCGCAAGCACTGGCAGAAGAAGCCGCTGCTGGTGCGCCAGGCTTTCACCGCCGTGGCGCTGCCGGCGTCACTGAAGGAGCTGGCGGCGCTGGCCGCTCGCGACGATGTCGAATCCCGCCTCGTGACCGCCTTCGAGGGCGAATGGAGGCTCAAGCAGGGCCCCATCGCGCGCCTGCCGGCCATGAGCAAGTCCGGTTGGACCCTGCTGGTCCAAGGGCTCGATCAACACCTGCCCGAGGCGCGAGCGCTGCTGGATCAGTTCCGCTTTGTGCCCGACGCGCGCCTGGATGACCTGATGCTGTCCATCGCCAGCGACGGTGGTGGCGTGGGCCCGCATTTCGATTCCTATGACGTCTTCCTGATCCAGCTTGCCGGCCGGCGCCGCTGGCGCATCGGCGCGCAGCGTGATGCGGTGCTGCACGACGATGTGCCGCTGAAGATCATCGCGAACTTCAAACCCGAGGAGGAGTTCGTCCTCGAGCCGGGTGACATGCTCTACCTGCCGCCCGGCTGGGCGCATGACGGCGTCGCTGTCGGCGCTGGGTGCATCACCGGCTCGGTGGGTTTTCGGGCGTCGACGGCCGAGGGCCTGGCCGCCGAGCTGCTGCCGCGCCTGATGGACGAGATCGGTGAGACCGGCAAGCTCTACGCGGACCCGCGCCAGGAGGCTGTCACCGAGCCGGGCTGCGTGCCGGCGGCGCTGTCGGACTTTGCGCGCCGCGCCGTCGAGGCAGCGCTGCAACGGCCGCAGGCGCTCGAGCGGGCCTTGGGAGAGGCGTTGACGGAACCCAAGGCTACCGTGTGGTTCGAGCCCGGTGAGCCGCTGCCGCTGGGGCAGGGCGCCGTTCTTGACCGCCGCAGCCGCATGCTCTACGACGCGGCTCATGTCTTCCTCAACGGTGAGAGTTTTCGCGCCGGCGGCCGGGACGCAGCGCTGATGCGTTGTCTGGCCAACCAGCGCCTGCTCAGCGCGGCCGAGGTTGCGCGTTTGTCGCCGGAGGCGCGCGAACTGCTCGACCAGTGGACCGAGGACGGCTGGGTGCAGCCGATGACACCATGAATGCTCAGAGCTTCGCCGGCCGCCCGGACTTCCAGCGCCTGTTGATCGAAAGCCTGGCCTGGGCCGCCGAACAGGGTTGTCGCGAGTTGCATGCATGGGATGCGAGCTTCGTCGATTGGCCACTTTCGGATGCGCAAGCCCTCGCTGCGCTGGTGGCCTGGGCCAGGTCGGGGCGCCAGCTGCATCTGCTGGCATTGCACTACGACGACATCGTGCGGCGTCACCCCCGCTTTGTCCGCTGGCGGCGTGAATACGCGCACTGCGTGACGGCGCGAGCGGTCGACCCGGAGGTCCGCGTGGAGGCCGCCCCCCAGAGCCTGCTGCTCGCTGCTGGTGCCGAGTCCACGCTGACACTGCGTCTCTTTGACCGCCGTCTGTGGCGGGGCGAGATCAGCGTGGATACCGCCCAGCGATTGCGTGGACTGGAATGGTTTGATGCCCTGGCGCAACGCTCCAGCGATTCATTTGCGCCTACAACTTTGGGGCTCTGAACGTTCGTGACATATGCACCCCTATAATTGCTGGCTAGGCGAGGGAAGCGCTCGAGGTTTTCCGCGTCTTGTCTGTCGGGGGTCGCCCGTTGGTGCATGAATACACCGGCGCTCGACCCCAAAGTTATGGTGTGCACCGTCGTTTAAACGTTTGAGGACAAGTATGAATAAGTCGATCCTGTTGGCTTCCCTGCTGGCTGCCGTTGCTCTGAGCGCTTGCAGCAAGAAGGAAGAACCCAAGGTTGAGGCCCCGGCCGCCGTGGTGACCCCGGCTCCGGAAGCCGCTTCGGAAGCTGCCAGCGCCGTTGCTGAAGCTGCATCGTCGGTTGCCGATGCTGCCGCGTCCGCCGCTTCGCAGTAAATCGCTTCGTCCCCAGAAAGAGCCGTCGCTGCGCAAGCAGCGACGGCTCTTTTCTTTTTGCCCGGTGTTTTGAACGCGAACTGGTTTCAGTTCAATGCCAACCAATCCAGGCCGAGATTGGGATGAGCGACTCGAATATCCGGGTGCGAGCCGCCGAGGACTTCGGCCAGGGCAGCACAGGCAAGTGCCGGCGTGTTGTTGTGCTCGCTCAGATGTGCTGCGGCGACTAGACCCAGACCCGTGTGCAGGCACCGGGCCAGCCGGTCGGCCGCGGCCGCATTGGACAGGTGGCCATGGCTGCCGAGGATGCGCTTCTTCAATGCGGGGTGATAGGGCCCCGCGCGCAGCATGCTCTCGTCGTGGTTGCATTCCAGCAGTAGCGCTCGGCAGCCCGCCAGTGCCGTTGCGACGCCGGCTGGCGCGCAACCCAGGTCGGTGACGATGCCCAGCCGCAGCGCGCCATCGTCGAGCCGTAACTGCAGTGGCTCGTTGGCATCGTGGGGCACCGAGAAGGGTTGCAGTTCCATGTCGCCCAGAGCCATGGCCTGACCGCCCTTCACGATGTGCAGCAGGGCGGGATCGAACTCCGCGTTGCCCACGGCCTGCCAGGTGCCGCGGCTCGTGATCAGCGGGATGCGATAGCGCATTGCGAAGGCGAGTGCGCAGCCGATGTGGTCGCCGTGCTCATGCGTGATGAAGATCGCATCGACGTCCTCAGGCATGCAGCCGGCGCGCGCCAGGCGTTTGACGAGTTCGCGAACGCTGAAGCCGGCATCGACGAGCAACCGTGTGCTCGTGATGCCCTGGCTGGCTTCCACCAGCGTCGAATTGCCCCCGCTGCCGCTGCCGAGGCTGCAAAAGCGCATCACGGCAGGCGCTGCCCTTACTTCAGGTCATCCATCAGCAGGCTGAGGATGCGCTTGGCGTTGTCGTCGGCAATGGCCTGGCCACGGTCGTCCAGGATGCGCACCGTGCTCTTGGCGCCGTCAGCCTTGACCGAGACGCGGTAGCGCACCGGCGATGCCGACTTGGCGCCGAGCAGGCGCTGGAAGAAGTTGGGCTCTTCCTTGCCGGCTTGCTCCGGGTCGGCGTAGCGCAGGTAGAAGAGGCCGGCGGCGCGGTCGCGGTCTTCGATGGTGAAGCCGTGACGGTCCAGCGACAGGCCGACACGGCGCCAGGCGCGGTCGAAGCCGTCATTGACACTGAGGCTGTCGGGCACTTCGGACAGCGCGCGGCGTACCGGACGCTGGGCCGCGCCGCCGACGGCCAAGGGGCTGGGCGTGGCCGCCGGCGCGGGCTTGGCAGCTTGGGCGACAACGGTCCTGGCGGCCTCTTCCTTGCCGCCGAGCTTGAGCATCAGGCGCGACAGCATCTCAGCTTCGAGCGTCGGGTCGCTCGGGCGGTTCTGCCAGGAGGTCGAATCACGGCTTTGAGAGGTGTAGACCTCCTGCATGCCGCGGTGGCTGATGAAGATGTCGGTGCCCGTGGCGCTGCGTTCGACACGGGTGCGGTACATGTCGCGCTCACCGGTCGAGTACAGGCCGTCAAAAACCTTGCCGATGGTGGAGCGGATGATGTCTTGCGGCAGCTTGGCCCGGTTCTCGGCCCAGTTGGTTTCCATGATGCCGACTTCGGGCTGATCCTTGGTGAGATCCAGGCCGCGTTCCTGCCAGAAAGCGCGTAGTTGTGGCCAGACCTGCTCGGGGGCGGCGGTCGTGTGCAACCAGCGCTCGCTGCCGCTGCGCTCCAGGCGCACGTCTGCGGCGGTGTTCGGCGCGACGCTGTTGGCCGCCATTGTCTGGCCGGGCGCCGTGGGTGTGGCGGGGCGCGCGGCGGACAGCGCGGAAGCGGTGATGGCGCCGTCCTGAACCTGGGCGCGGTTGTCCTTGGCCAGCTGGGTCAGGTCGGGCGGGATGTCCAGGCCCTGGGTCTGGCGCGAGGCGGCGCGGTAGTCGACCTTGTCCGTCGAGAAGAGGCCGTCGATGGTGCTGCAGCCGGCGAGCGACAGGACAAAGGCCGTGCAGGCCAGGCGGGTCGCCGATAGGCGAAGAGAGCGAATCGGGCGAATCGGCAGAAGGGACATCACGCTGGAAATCTCCGAGGGAACTGTTTGCCCGCCTTGAACGGGCAGCCGCGCATTAGACCAGAGGCTCAGAGGAGTCCGGCTTCAGTCATGGCCTGGCTGACCAGGGCCTGGCCGCCCGCCGTCAGCGGTGTGATGGGCAGGCGCAGCGTAGCGCCGCACCGGCCCAGGCGGGACAGCGCCCACTTGGCCGGGCCGGGGCTCGATTCGCAGAACAGCTGCTTGTGCAGGTTCAACAAATTGAGGTGGATCTTGCGGGCTTCGACGGCATCGCCTTGCAGCGCCAGGCGACACATTTCGGCCATCGCGCCGGGCGCGACGTTGGCCGTCACACTGACATTGCCGTGGCCGCCCAGCAGCATCAGCGCCACTGCGGTGCCGTCGTCGCCCGAGTAGATGTGGAAGCCAGCCGGCGCGTGCTTGATCAGGAAGGCGGCGCGCTCGATGTTGCCGGTGGCTTCCTTGATGCCGAAGACGCCGGGCAGGCTGGCGCAGCGCAGGGTGGTCTCGGGCGCCATATCGGCCACCGTCCGACCCGGCACGTTGTAGAGCATCATGGGGATGTCCACGGCCTCGGCAATCGCCTTGAAGTGCTGGTAGATGCCTTCCTGCGACGGCTGGTTGTAGTAGGGCACGACGGACAGCGTGCAGTCCGCACCGACTTCCTTGGCGTAGCGGCTCAGCTCGATGGCCTCGGCGGTGGAATTGGCACCGGTGCCGGCCAGGATGGGAATCCGGCCCTTGGCATGCTCGACCGCGACACGGATGATTTCGCGGTTCTCTTCCATGCTGACCGTGGGCGATTCGCCGGTGGTGCCGACGACGCCGACGCAGGCGGTGCCTTCCTCGACATGCCAGTCAATCAGGCGGCGCAGGGCCGGGTAGTCGATGCTGCCGTCCTCGTTCATGGGCGTGACGAGGGCGACGATGCTGCCGAGGATGGGCTTCATGGTGTGACGATGCTGTGAATGGCCGCGATTTTAGGCTGCCGCTGAAGGGGATTCAGGGGTCGACTGGCCGCAACGCGCTGGACGAAGCGCGGGTTGACGTTCGTCTCGAACACGTCCTCGTAAGCCACGATGCGCCAGCCTTCGCAGATGCGCAGCAGCTCGCCGCGCTGCAGCAGGAAGTCGGGTCGTGATGGCCGGCCGATGGTCTGCTGGCCATCGGCAAAGGTTTCCCAGACCAGCCAGCCACCGGGCTTGACGGCAGCCTTGACGGTGTCGAACAGCGGACGCCACAGGTAGTTGCAGACGACGACCAGGTCAAAGGTCCGGTCGGGCAGGGGCCAGGGGCCGCCCTCGATGTCGGCGTCGACGATCTCGGCCAGCCCACGCAGCGGCGCGGTGGCCGCCATGTCCCGGTCGA
This sequence comes from Roseateles sp., assembly GCF_052436255.1. Taxonomy (GTDB): domain Bacteria; phylum Pseudomonadota; class Gammaproteobacteria; order Burkholderiales; family Burkholderiaceae_C; genus Pelomonas. Next base: position 83,623 of record NZ_JBQVNP010000004.1, read on the forward strand.
CGCCGGTGACGCGCCAGCCGGCGTCCGCCAGCCAGCGTAGATTGCGGCCCGAACCGCAGGCCACATCCAGCGCCGTGCCCGCCGGTCGGGGCGCAAAGCGCTGCAGCCAGGGCGAGGGCGCTCCCGTCATCCGAAGCAGGACCAGAGCTGCTCGCTGAGCTGGATCATGACCGCCGGGTGGCGGTAGGCCAGCACCGTGACCACCAAGGCGGCGATCGCCAAGGCCGGCAGGATCCAGCGGCGCGGCTTCATGCCGGCTGCGCCCGCGTGATGGGGGTTTCGCGCACCGGCAGATTGGCCAGCATGGCCATGATGCCGAGCGCAATGGACAGCCACCAGACGACGTCGTAGCTGCCGGTCGAGTCATAGAGCTTGCCGCCCAGCCAGACGCCCAGGAAGCTGCCGACCTGGTGGCTCAGGAAGACGAAGCCGCCCAGCATCGACAGGTGCTGAGCGCCGAAGATCTGCGCAACCACGGCATTTGTCGGCGGGACCGTGGACAGCCACAGGAAGCCGATGACGGCGGCGAAGATGTAGACGCTCAGCGGCGTCAGCGGCACCGAGATGAAGATCACGATGGCCACGGCGCGCAGGCCGTAGATGGCCGACAGCAGATAGCGCTTGGGGAAGCGCTGGCCCAGCATGCCGGCCGTGTAGGTGCCGAAGATATTGAACAGGCCGATCAGCATCAGCGCGCCGGTCGAGACGCCGATCCCCAGGCCGTGATCCTTCAGGTAGCTGGGCAGGTGCACGCCGATGAAGACGACCTGGAAGCCGCAGACGAAATAGCCCAGCATCAGGAGCTGGAAGCTGCGGTAGCCGAAGGCCTCGCGCAAGGCCTGGCCGATGCTCTGGTGCACGCCGTTGAAGGCGGCCACACGGCGCTCGCGAACGCCCAGCGCCAGCGGCACGATCAGCAGTGCCGCCCCGGCCAGCAGCCACAGGGCGCCTTGCCAGCCGAGATGGCTGATCAGCCAGGTCTCGATGGGGATCATGACGAACTGGCCGAAGGAGCCGGCCGCTGCCGCGACGCCGAAGGCCCAGGAACGCTTCTCGGGCGACACAGTGCGGCCCAGCACGCCGTAGATGACTGCATAGGTCGAGCCCGACTGGGCGATGCCGATGAGCACGCCGGCGCCCAGCGTGAAGCTCAGCGGGTGGCTGGTCACGGCCATCAGCACCAGGCCCAGCGCATAGGCCAGGCCGCCACCGATGAGCACCTTCCAGGCGCCGAAACGGTCGGCCAGCATGCCCGCGATCGGACCGGCGATACCCCAGGCCAGGTTCTGGATGGCCATCGCGAAGGAGAAGGTCTCGCGCGTCCAGCCCCGCTCCGTGATGATGGGTTGCAGCCAGAAGCCGAAGCCATGCCGGATGCCCATCGACAGCGTGACGATGAGGGCGCCGCAGAGCAGCACTTGTTGGACGGACAGGCCGGTCGAAGCGGGGCGGGGGGTGTTCATCGGGCGACTTTAATCAGCGCCGCCTGGGCTTGCTGGCCGTCCTGCTTTGAGCCTTGGCCTTGCCGGTCTTCTTCTTTTTCACCTCGGCCATCTTCTTCGGTGGCTCGGCGGTTGACGTGCTGGCCTGGGAGCTGGACGCCGCCACATCCGCCAGGCGGGTCAGCAGCCGGCCCTGCTTGACGCGCAGCAGCGGCAGGTCGAGGTGGGCCAGATCGGCCAGTGGATCGCCGCCCAACAGCAGGAAGCTCGCCTCGCAGCCGGGTTCGAAGCAGCCGAGCTTGCGGTCCGGGAAGAGGGCGCGCGGCGTGTCCTGGGTGGCCAGGCGCAGCAGCATGGCGCGGTCCAGGCCGAGTTCGTTCAGCGAGTGCACTTCCGCGCGCGCGGTGCCGATGAAGACATCGGATCCCAGCAGCAACTGAACGCCGGCCGCCTGCAGCCGGGCCAGGTTGGTGCGCTGTACCTCGCGCATGGCCGCCAGCGGCTGGGCATCGAGCTTGAAGAGGGCGGTGGCCGCGGTCGTGGTGATGACGGCTGTGCGCTGGCGTGCGGCTTGGACCGCGGCGCTCTCGCTGATGACGAAGCGCTCGGGCGCCTGGTCCAGCGTGTTGGCGTAGCCAGGCAGGTGGGCGATGGCGTCGACGCCGGCGGCCAGCGCCGCATCGAAGTCGGCGGCAGTCTCCACATGGGCGACGACGCGCCGCCCGTCGGCCTGGGCCAGCCGTGTCAGTGCGCGGGCGGTGTCGGGGCGCAGGCCCAGGCGGCCGAAGCTTTCGGGCCGGCCGCGCAGCTCGGGCCGTTCACTGTGCGCCAGCACGATGCGCAGCCAGCGGCCGCCGCGCGCCTGGATGGCGGGCCATTGGGCGTGGACCTGGTCGGGGCCGTCGACCAGCACGATCCGCTGTTGCGCCGCGGCGGCCTCCGCCGTGGGCTCGGGCAGCACGGCGGCCAGCGGGTAGCCGTCGGGCGAGGTGATGCAGGCGGTGACGAAGCTGACGTCCGGCGCGGCGGGCATGGCGGCCAGCGGCAGAACCTCGGCAACGCTGGCGGGGTCGCCGCAGAGCATGGCGGCGTAGAAGACGCCCTCGTCGATGTACTTGTCCGCGAACTGGCCCCAGCCCCAGGCTGTCTGCAGGTTGTGGTTGTGGGCCTCGGCCAGCGGGTTGATGAGGATCTGCTGGCCGCGCAGGTCCATCTTGCGGTTGACCTTGGCGGGCTTGCTGGCCACAAACACGCCGTTGTCTACATAGAGATTGCCGCGCTGAAGCTGGCGGCCGTCGAACCAGCGGGCGTTCTTAAGCTCCCAGGACAGCGGGTCGCTGGCCTGGTAGGGGGCGTCGGCCTGCGCGAGTCCGCAGGCGAGCAGCAAAAAGGCGGTCAGGAATCTCAAGCGGATCACTCGAACTTCGGGGGCCGCGAATCCTAGCCGGAGCGTCTTCATAGAATCGCGCCCCTATGTCGAGCCGTCCGCCTTCCTCTGCCGCCTCCTACGGCGAAGCCTCCATCCGCGTGCTGAAGGGCCTGGAGCCCGTCAAACAGCGACCGGGCATGTACACCCGCACCGAGAACCCGCTGCACTGCATCCAGGAGGTCATTGACAACGCCGCTGACGAGGCGCTGGGCGGCTTCGGCAAGCGCATCGACGTGGTGCTGCATGTCGACGGCTCGGTGTCTGTCGCGGACGATGGCCGCGGCATTCCCTTCGGCCTGCATCCCGAGGAAGGTGTGCCGGTCGTCGAGATCGTCTTCACGCGCCTGCACGCCGGTGGCAAGTTCGACAAGGGCTCGGGCGGCGCCTACAGCTTCTCGGGCGGCCTGCACGGTGTGGGCGTGTCGGTGACCAATGCGCTGGCCAGGCGGCTGGAAGTGGCCGTCTGGCGCGACAAGCAGGTGGCCGGCATCGCCTTCGAGCACGGCGACGTGGTGCAGCAGGTGGTCACCCGCCCGGCCGCCAGCGGCGACCGCAAGCAGGGCACGACGGTGCGGGTCTGGCCGGAGGCCAAGTATTTCGAAAGCGCCGAGCTGCCCAGGCACGAGCTGGTGCATCTGCTGCGTTCCAAGGCCGTGCTGATGCCGGGCGTGACGGTCACGCTGAAGATCGAGAAGACCGGCGAGACGACCACCTGGCTCTACAAGGCCGGCCTGCGTGACTACCTGGCGCAGTCGCTGCAGAGCGACCCGCTGATTCCGCTGTTCGAGGGCGAGGGCTTTGCCACCGCCGGCGAGAGCGAGAACTTCGCCGAAGGCGAGGGCGCCAGCTGGTGCGTCGCGTTCACCGAAGACGGCGCGCCCCTGCGCGAGAGTTACGTGAACCTGATCCCGACGGTCGCCGGCGGCACGCACGACTCGGGCCTGAAGGATGGCCTGTTCGGCGCGGTCAAGGGCTTCATCGAGATGCATTCCCTGCTGCCCAAGGGCGTCAAGCTGATGCCCGACGACGTTTTCTCGCGCGCCAGCTTCGTGCTGAGTGCCAAGGTGCTGGACCCGCAGTTCCAGGGTCAGACCAAGGAGCGCCTGAACTCGCGCGACGCGCTGCGGCTGGTTTCTGCCTTTGTGAAGCCGGCGCTGGAGCTGTGGCTCAACCACCATGTGGACCACGGCAAGAAGCTGGCCGAGCTGGTCATCAAGCAGGCCCAGACCCGCCAGCGCGCCAGCCAGAAGGTCGAGAAGCGCAAGGGCTCGGGCGTGGCGGTGCTGCCCGGCAAGCTGACCGACTGCGAAAGCCGCGACCTGCTGCATAACGAGGTCTTCCTCGTCGAGGGCGACTCGGCCGGCGGCAGCGCCAAGATGGGCCGCGACAAGGAAACCCAGGCCATCCTGCCGCTGCGCGGCAAGGTGCTGAACTCCTGGGAGGTCGACCGCGACCTGCTGTTCAAGAACAACGAGATCCACGACATCTCGGTCGCTCTGGGCGTGGACCCGCACGGGCCCAACGACACGCCCGACCTCAGCGGTCTGCGCTACGGCAAGGTCTGCATCCTGTCGGACGCCGATGTCGACGGCTCGCACATCCAGGTGCTGCTGCTGACCCTCTTCTTCCGCCATTTTCCCAAGCTGGTCGAGACCGGCCATGTCTTCGTCGCCCGCCCGCCGCTGTACCGCGTGGACGCGCCGGCCCGCGGCAAGAAGCCCGCGGCCAAGCTCTATGCGCTCGACGAGGGCGAGCTGACCGCGACGCTGGACAAGCTACGCAAGGAGGGGGCGCGCGAAGGCTCTTGGAGCATCAGCCGCTTCAAGGGCCTGGGCGAGATGAATGCCGAGCAGTTGTGGGACACGACGCTGAACCCGGAGACGCGGCGCCTGTCGCGCGTCGAATACGGCCAGCTCGACTTCGGCGCCACGGTGGAGGCCTTCAACAAGCTGATGGGCAAGGGCGAGGCGGCGTCGCGCCGCGAGCTGATGGAGCTGCACGGCGACACCGTCGAGGTGGATGTCTGATGCAGACGGTCTACAACGCCGGCCATGCGGTGCATGCGGCAACGCATGAGTTCTTCCGCGGCCGCCTCGTGCCCGCGTTCGAGGTCCCGGCGCGCGCCGACTACATCCTGCAGGCGCTGCAGACGGCGGGTCTCGGCGAGGTGCTCGCGCCGGTCGATCATGGCCGCGCTCCGCTGGAGCGCGTGCATGCGGCCCGCTACCTGAACTTCATCGAGGGCGCACACGCCGAGTGGCTGGCCACGGGAGGCGAGGGCGATGCCTTTCCCGCAGTGTGGCCGGTGCGCTCGTTGCGCAGCGACGTCGAGCCGGCCAGCTTCGCGGCCCGCATGGGCCTGTACTCGATGGACAGCGGCACGCCGCTGACGGCTGGCAGCTGGGCCGCGGCCTACGCCGGCGCGCAGGCGTCGCTGACGGCGCTGGACCTGGTGCTCGGCGGTCAGCGTTCTGCCTATGTGCTGACCCGGCCGCCTGGCCACCATGCCGGCGCGGACTTCTTCGGCGGCTACTGCTTCATCAACAACGCAGCCGTCGCAGCGCAGGCCGCGCGCGACGCCGGCCTGGCGCGCGTGGCCATCCTCGACGTGGACTACCACCACGGCAATGGCACCCAGGCCATCTTCTACGACCGCGCCGACGTCTTCTACGCCAGCATCCATGGCGACCCGTGCACCGAATTCCCCTTCTTCCTCGGCCATGCCGATGAGACGGGGGCGGATCAGGGTGCGGGCTGCAACGCCAACTTCCCGTTGCCCGTGGGCGTGGCCAACGATGACTGGTTTGCCGCGCTGGAGCAGGCGCTGTCGAAGCTGTCAGCGTACCGCCCGGACCTGCTGGTCGTCTCGCTGGGCGTCGATACCTACGGCGGCGATCCGATTTCGCATTTCAAGCTCGACGAGCCAGAGTTCCGTCGGCTGGGACAGCGCCTGGCGGCTTTCGGCGCGCCGACGCTGTTCATCCAGGAAGGCGGCTATGCCACCGAGGCCATCGGTCGCAATGTCTTCGCTGTGCTGGGTGGGTTCGAACAAGCATGACGACCGCAACGCTCGCTTCATCCACTGCCCGCCGATGGGGCATGGCCTCCCGTGCGACGGACCGGCGGGAGGCCGCATGAGCCTGAGGCTGCGCCCCACGATGCTGTCCGACCTGGACTGGGTCGTTTCGCTCGAGCGCGACGGCGCCAACCTGCCTTTCATCACGCCGTGGGAGCGGCCGCAACACGAAGGCGCGATCCGCTTTCCCGATTCGCGCCATTTCATCCTTGAAGAGGGCGACGCGCTCGAGCGCATCGGTTTCGTCATCCTGCAGGGCTGCCGCAATCCGAACGGTTCGGTCGAGCTCAAGCGCCTGGTGCTGCAGGCAAAGGGCCGGGGACTGGGCAGGGCCGCTGTGCGGCAGCTCAAGGCCATGGCCTTCACGCAGCTGAAGTCGCACCGCTTCTGGCTGGACGTGAAAGGGCTGAACACGCGCGCTTTCGAGCTGTACCGCAGCGAGGGCTTCGTCGAGGAAGGCCGGCTGCGCGAAAGCGTGCGCGTGACGACCGATGGCGCTGACGGCTACGACTCGCTGATCGTCATGTCGCTGCTCGACCGTGAGTACCAGGCGCGCGTGGCGCTCGGGCTGGAGGCGACATGAAGGCGTGGTGGCTGGTGTTGCTGGCCTGCCTTGCGCTGCCCGTGCGCGCCGAGCTCTGGGGCTTTGTCGACCCGTCCGGCGTGGCTCATTTCGCGCCCCGCCAGATCGACGCGCGCTACAAGCCCGTGCTGGGTAGCGTCGGCATGCAGCGCGTGCCCGGCAAGACCGACGCCGGATTGGCCTTGCTGCACTGGCTGGATATCGCGCCCGAAGTGAAGGCCGTCCAACCCTGGGTGCGCGAGGCCGCCGTGCAGCATGGCGTCGACGCCGAATTGCTGAAGGCCGTCATCGCCGTCGAGTCGGGTTACCAGAAGGCCGCCGTGTCGCCCCGCGGGGCCATGGGCCTGATGCAGATCACGCCCGAGACGGCGGCTCGCTATGCCACGCCGGCCGACGCCGCGCGGCTGATCGAGCCGCGCATCAACATCCACACGGGCGCGCGCATGCTGGCCGACCTGTTGCGCCGCTTCCCCATCGACGCGGCCCTCGCCGCCTGGAATGCCGGCGAGGGCGCGGTGCGCCGCGCCGGCAACCGCGTGCCCGACATCGATGAAACCCAGGCCCATGTGCAGCTCGTCCTTGAGCTGTACTGGGCCTTGCTGCAGCAGAGCCAGCCGGCCCGCGCGCAGCGTTTGACCTTGCACCCATGAGTTCCCAGACCCCCATCGATTTCGACTTGCCGACCGAGGGCGACGACGCCAACGCGCTGACGCTGGCCGCCTACGCCCAGCAGGCCTACCTCGAATACGCGCTCAGCGTCGTCAAGGGCCGCGCGCTGCCGTCCTATGCCGACGGGCAGAAGCCCGTGCAACGCCGCATCCTCTACTCCATGCACCGCCTTGGCCTGGGCTGGAGCGGCAATGCCGGCGCCAAGCCGGTCAAGGGCGCCAAGGTTGTCGGCGACGTGCTCGGCAGCTTCCACCCGCACGGCGACCAGTCGGTCTACGACGCGCTGGTGCGCATGGCGCAGGATTTCTCGCTGCGCTACCCGCTCATCGACGGCCACGGCAACTTCGGCAGCCGCGACGGCGACGGCGCCGCGGCGATGCGCTACACGGAAGCGCGTCTGGCTCCCATAGCTCGCCTGGTGATGGACGAGATCGACGAAGGCACGGTCGACTTCCGTCCCAACTACGACGGCACGACGCAAGAGCCGGTCGAGCTGCCGGCGCGCCTGCCCTTCGTGCTGCTGAACGGCGCCAGTGGCATTGCGGTCGGCCTGGCCACCGAGATACCCAGCCACAACCTGCGCGAAGTCGCTGCTGCCGCCGTCGCTCTGCTCAGGGACGACAAGCTCGGCGACGACGCGCTCTACGACCTGATCCCGGGGCCGGATTTCCCCGGCGGGGGCCAGTTGATCAGCGCGCAGGAGGAAATCCGTGCGGCCTACGCCTCCGGCCGCGGCAGCCTCAAGCTGCGGGCGCGCTGGAAGATCGAGGACCTCGCCCGCGGCCAATGGCAGCTCGTCGTCACCGAGCTGCCGCACGGCACCAGCGCGCAGAAGGTGCTGGAGGAGATCGAGGAGCTGTCCAACCCCAAGGTCAAGGCGGGCAAGAAGACACTGTCGGCCGACCAGCTGCAGCTCAAGGCTGGCCTGTTGGCGGTGCTGGACGGCGTGCGCGACGAGTCCAGCAAGGACGCGGCCGTGCGCATCGTCTTCGAGCCCAAGAGCCGCACCGTCGAGCAGCAGGACCTGATCAACACGCTGCTGGCCCACACCAGCCTGGAAAGCAGCGTGTCGGTCAACCTGACCATGATCGGCGCCGACGGCAGGCCGACGCAGAAGAGCCTGCACGCGGTGCTGGCCGAATGGGTGGGCTTCCGCCAGGTGACGGTGCGCCGCCGCACGGAGCACCGCCTGGCGCATGTCAACGACCGCATCCATGTGCTCGAAGGCCGGCAGTTGGTGCTGCTGAATATCGACGAGGTGATCCGCATCATCCGGGAGTCGGACGAACCCAAGCCGGCGCTGATTGCCCGTTTCAACCTGAGCGATCGCCAGGCCGAAGACATCCTTGAAATCCGCTTGCGCCAGCTTGCGCGGCTGGAGGCGATCAAGATCGAGCAGGAGCTGTCCAAGCTGCGCGACGAGCGCGCCAGGCTGGAAGACATCCTCGCGTCGCCCAGCGCACTGCGCCGCACCGTCATCAAGGAAATCGAGGCCGATGCCAAGCAGTACGGCGACGAGCGCCGCACGCTGATCCAGGCAGAGAAGCGCGTCACCGCCGAGGTCAAGATCGTCGACGAGCCCGTCACCGTCATCGTCAGCCAGAAGGGCTGGGTCAGGGCGCTCAAGGGCCACGAAGTCGATGTCGCGGCCCAGACCTTCAAGGCCGGAGACGCACTCTGGGGTGCATTCCGCTGTCGCAGCGTCGACCCGCTCGTCGTCATTGGCAGCAATGGACGCGTGTACTCGGTGCCGGTCTCAACGCTGCCCGGCGGGCGCGGCGACGGCCAGCCCATCACGACGCTGGTCGAGCTCGAAAGCGGCTCTCAGATCGCGCACTACATGGCCGCGGCAGCTTCACAACGCCTCGTCATGGCCGGATCAAGCGGTTACGGCTTCATCGCGCAGGTGGGCGATCTGGTGGGCCGGCAGAGGGCTGGCAAGACCTTCCTTGCGCTCGATGAAGGCGAGCAGCCGCTGGTCGCGGCGGTGCCCGCGACAGCGGTGGCACTCCAGCTCGGCGTGCTAAGCACTCAGGGACGCTTGCTAACCTTTGCTCTGGACGAACTCAAGCATCAGCCCAAGGGCGGCAAGGGATTGATGCTGATGGACCTGGAAGCGAAAGACGCGCTGACCTCCATCGCCTGTTTCACAACCCAGCTGCGCGTGCTCGGCAGCGGCCGTGGCGGCAAGCCGCGGGAAGAACTGCTGAAGAACCAGTCCCTGGCGGCTCACGCGTCCAAACGGGCTCGCAAGGGCAAGGCCGTCGATGGTTTGCAAAAGGTCGCGCGGCTCGCGCCCGAATTTCCGTGATCAAACTTGGTGACAAGTCGCGCCCGACTGGTGCCAAAGTGACAAAGCCGGGGCCTGTACTTACAACAGGCTACAAGTAAAAGAGGGTGTACCCCTAGGCCAAGGGATGTTTGAGACTTTCTACCGCTTCGTTGCACCGCACAATCGTTTCCGGCGGTTGTGCTTGACCGTCCCAAGTCAGGAGCTACGCATATGAAATTGAAAACCATCGTCGCCGCAGTGGCGGCGTTCACCGCCCTCAGCAGCCAAGCAGCGTCTTGGGATTGGGGTAGCCATGGCGCGCTTGAGCTGGGTGGCAACACCGTCAGCGGCGCCATTTTCGACACCTTCTCCTTCTCGCTGGGCACCGCGTCCAACGTGGAGAGCGGTGTTCTGTCCTTCGGTACCATCGTGGGCGGCGCTTACAGCCTGTACTCCGCGGGTGGCGACGGCATGATCGGCGGCGGTGACGACGTCGGCATCGGTGCCTGGACCTTTGGCGGCACGAACTCCGTGTCCCTGAGCGCTGGCAGCTACTACTACTCGGTCCTGGGCGGCGCGGCCGGCACGGCTTCCTACGCCATCGCTTCGGCCGCCACGCCGGTGCCGGAACCCGAAACCTATGCCCTGCTGGGTGCCGGTCTCGGCATCATCGGCTTCGTGGCTTCGCGTCGCCGCCGCGACGACCGTTAATCGGAGATTCGTCTCCAGCAAACGCCGGCCATGGTGTTTTGCTGGCACTGACGATTTATGCAAAGCCTTGGCAGCAGCTGCTGCCAAGGCTTTTCTTATGTCTGCGGGCCGCGAGACATTTGAGCTTGCGGCGCAAGAGCCTCTTCCGTCCTGGAGGATCAGTCTTCCAGGCCAGGAAACAGCCGGCTCGGGAACACCATGCTCTGGCCGGCGCGAACGACGAACCCGTCCTTGAAGTGGACGTTGAAGCGCATGCCATAGCCGGATTGGTCAGGCTCGATGGTCCAGTCCCAGACGTCCTCGCCGCTGTTCCGGTAGCGCACGCGGCTCCGCTCGATGCCGAGGATGCGGCTGACCTGCTCCGGCGTCATGCCCGGCACGATGCGCGCGCGGTTGGCGGGCGAGAGGCCGTCATGAATGCCCATGAGCCGACCGTCGGCGGCGATGCGCACCATGTAGGCGTGCCGACCCATGGGCTGGCTTGAATACTCCAGCGTGCGACCGCCATCGGCTTCAGGCCAGACGCGGCGCGGTTGGCCGTAGATTGCGGCGACCTCAGCCTCGCTGCTGACCCCGGGCTGCAGGCGTGCATCACGGTCCAGAGTCGCGCAGCTGGTGAGAACGGTTGCGCAAAAGGCGGCGAGGATGACGAGGCGCATGGGGATTTCAACCTTGTGCGAGGGCCCTCGCGCACTGGCTGACAAGGGCCGGGCCCTTGTAGATAAGACCGGTGTAGACCTGCACAAGATCCGCGCCGGCCTGGATCTTGGCGCGCGCATCGGCGCCGCTCATGACGCCGCCCACGCCGATGATCGGGTAGTGCGCCGGCAGCGCGGCACGAAGCAGGCGGATGACGCGGTTGCTGGCCTCGAAGACCGGCGCGCCGGACAGCCCGCCCAACTCGTCGGCATGCTGCAGGCCTTGCACGGCGTCGCGCGCGATCGTGGTGTTCGTCGCGATGACGCCGTCGATGTCGTTGGCCTTCAAGGTCTGAGCGATGACGGCCACCTGCGCTTCCTCCAGGTCGGGCGCGATCTTGACGAACATCGGCACCGTGCGGCCGCTCTGACTTTGCAACTGCAGCTTGCGCTGCTGCAGGCGCGACAACAGCGCGTCCAGCGCCTCGTCGCTCTGCAACGCGCGCAAGTTCTTGGTGTTGGGGCTGGAGATGTTGACGGTGACGTAGTCGGCGTGCGGGAACACGCCTTCCAGGCCGAGCAGGTAGTCGTCTGCCGCGTTTTCGATGGGCGTGGCGGCGTTTTTGCCGATGTTCAGGCCCAGGATGCCGCCGGCCTTGCGGAAGCTGTGGGCGCGCTGCACGTTGGCGATGAAGCTTTGCAGGCCTTCGTTGTTGAAGCCAAGCCGGTTGATCAGCGCGTTCGCGTCGGGCAGGCGGAACATGCGCGGCTTGTCGTTGCCGGGTTGACCTTTGGGCGTGACGGTGCCCACCTCGATGAAGCCGAAGCCCATGGCGCCCAGGCCGTCGATGCAGCGGCCGTTCTTGTCCAGGCCGGCGGCCAGGCCGACGCGGTTGGGGAAGCGCAGGCCTGCAATCGTCACCGGGTCGCTGATGCGTTCACCGCACCACAGCACTTGTGCGGGCGTGTTCTGCAGTTTGGCGATGCTGCCCAGCGTCAGTTCGTGGGCATGCTCGGCATCAAGGCCGAACAGGAAGGGGCGGGCAAGGGCGTAGGGGATCAGCGGCATAGCCTGCAATTCTCTCAGTCGCGCTCCCAAGGCGGCACGTCGCCCATCTTCTCCAGCATGAATTCAATGAGCGCGCGCACCTTGGGCGCGGGGTGGCGGCTGGGCAGGTAGACGGCGTAGAGCGTGTCGGCATCCGCCAGCCCACCGATGGGTTGCCAGCCGGGCAGCACGGCGTGCAGGCGCCCCGCGCGCAGGTCGGCGCCGATGGCATAGGTAGGCAGCACGGCCAGGCCCATGCCGGCCAGCGCGGCCACGCGCAGCGACTCGCTGCTGTTGGCTGTCAGCCCGCTCACGAAGCGGAGCGCGCCGCGGGTCTCCGAGCACGGCTTGTGGCTCGCCGTGCGCGGCAAGATAGGCTGGCGCCGCGCACAGCACGTGGACGCCCGAACTGATCGGCGCCTGGCTGTGGCTCGGCCGCGTGAACTCCATCGGGGCCTTCAGCCTGATGTTCATCATGATCCGGCGTGGCCAGGCGGGGCATGTGGCGCGGCTGTTCTTCCTGATCCCGGGCGTGTCGGCGCTGATGGGCTTCGTGCTGCTGGGCGAGCGGCTGGCGCCGCTGGCGGTGGCGGGTTTTGCGCTATCGGCACTGGCGGTGAGCGTCGCAGCGGGCAAGAAGTGACAATGTCGGGCTTGCCCCGGAGCCCGACATGAAACCCCTCGACGACCCAAGCCACGACCGTGAAGTTGGCTCCCGCGACGAAACGCGCGACACCACGCGCACCGACGACACCCGCATCGGCGCCGTGCGCGCATTGATCAGCCCGGCGTTGCTGCTGGAAGAGCTGCCCATCCCGGACGCGACGCTGGAACTCGTCGAGAAGGCGCGCCAGGAGATCAGTGATGTGCTGCATGGCCGCGACGACCGCCTGCTCGTCATCGTCGGGCCCTGCTCCATCCACGACCACGACCAGGCGTTGCAGTACGCGCATCTGCTGAAGGCCGCGCGTGAGGAACTGAGCCGCGACCTGCTGATCGTCATGCGCGTGTATTTCGAGAAACCGCGCACCACGGTGGGCTGGAAGGGCTACATCAACGACCCGCGCCTGGACGGCAGCTTCCACATGAACGAGGGCCTGCGCCTGGCGCGCCAGCTGCTGCTGGACGTCAACGGGCTGGGCCTGCCGGCGGGCACGGAGTTCCTGGATCTGCTGTCCCCGCAGTACATCTCCGACCTGATCGCCTGGGGCGCCATCGGCGCGCGCACGACCGAGAGCCAGAGCCATCGCCAGCTCGCCTCGGGCCTGAGCTGCCCGGTCGGCTTTAAAAACGGTACGGACGGCGGCATCAAGGTCGCCAGCGATGCCGTGCTGGCCGCCAGCAGTGCGCATGCCTTCATGGGCATGACCAAGATGGGCACGGCCGCCATCTTCGAGACGCGTGGCAACGAGGACTGCCACGTCATCCTGCGCGGCGGCAAGGCGCCGAACTATGACGCGGCTTCGGTCGATGCCGCCTGCGACGCGCTGAAAGGCTCGGGCCTGCGCGAACAGGTCATGATCGACTTCTCGCACGCGAACTCCAGCAAGAAGTACGAGCGCCAGATCGACGTGGGCCAGGACGTGGCGGGGCAGATCGCCGGGGGTGACCCGCGCATCACCGGCGTCATGATCGAGAGCCATCTGCTGCCCGGCCGGCAGGACCTGGGCGAGGGCCAGACCAAGGCCGACCTCAAGCCCGGCGTCTCCATCACCGACGCCTGCCTGGGCTGGGCCCAGACCGAGCCGCTGCTGCGCGAACTGGCGGCTGCCGTGCGCACGCGGCGCGGCTGACGGCGCCCGGCCGCCGTTCGCACCGGCCAGACGCCAACCGTCGCAGCGCGCTCGCGCTGTGACGGCGCGGTTTCCAGAATTCAGTCATTCCCACTGCTGAACCTGGAGACCACCATGTTGAAGAGAGCCCTGGCCACCGCCGCCCTGATCGCCTTGCTGCCGCTGAGCGGGCAGGCCGCCGACATCACCCTGGAAGTCGAGGGCCTGGTTGCCAGCCCGACGGCCGGCGCGGCGCTGCTGGTCGGCATCTACACAGAAGCCGGCCAGTGGCTGAACAACGCGGCCTCCGGCCAGCGCTTTCCCCTCGATGCAGCGGTCGGCGGCAAGGTGACCGTCGTGTTGAAGAACCTGCCCCAGGGTCCGCTGGCCTTGAGCCTGTACCAGGATGCCAACGGCAACGGCAAGCTGGACATCAATGGCATGGGCGTCCCGACCGAGCCTTATGGCTTTTCCAACAACGCCAGCGGCCAGTACGGCCCGCCCAAGTTCGAGCAGGCCGTGCTGACGCCGGCCGCCGGCGCGCCGCTCAAGGTTCGGCTGAACTGAGGCGGTCATGAGCGCCGCGACGGGCCGCCTCAAGCAAGCTCGCTCCCGCCTGGCGGGCCAGGCCGCAGGCCGAAAGGTGCAGCCATGAGCACGACGCGCCGCTCCCTGCTGACTGCGTTGTTGGCCGGTGGCCTCAGCCCTGAACTGATGGCGCTCGGCCTGCCGGGCTTTGCCGCCGATGCGCCGGAGCTGGCACCGCTGCGCGGTTTGAGCGGTGAGAGGCTGGATGCACCGCACGTCGCCATCGAAGGCCGCCTCCCGGCAGGGCTCAGCGGTCGGTACTTCCGCAACGGCCCCGGCCTGATGCAACGGGCCGGCAAGCGCTACCGGCACTGGTTCGACGGCGACGGGTTGCTGCAGGCCTGGGCGCTGCAGGACGGCCGCGTGAGCCACCGCGCCCGCTTCGTGCAGACCGAGAAATTCCGCGCCGAGCAAGAGGCGGGCCGCTTCCTGCTGCCCGCCTTCGGCACCGCCATTGCGGCCGAGCGCCCGGTGCGCGGGCCGGACAGCGTCAATGTCGCCAACACCAGCGTGCTGCTGCAAGGCAACTCGCTTTACGCGTTGTGGGAGGGCGGCAGTGCCTACGAGCTGGACCCCGCCACGCTGGCCACCCGTGGCGTCAAGACCTGGTCACCCGAGCTCCGCGGCATGCCGTTCTCGGCCCACCCGAAGGTGGAAGCGGACGGCACGGTCTGGAACTTCGGCACTGCCAACGGCAGGCTCGCGGTCTACGAAATCGGCGCCGACGGGCAGGTGCGCCGCCACGCGGTACTGGACGTGGGCGCACCGGCGATGCTGCATGACTTCGTCGTGTCGCGGCGGTATCTGGTCTTCTTGCTGGCACCGATCACGATGGACATGGCGGCGGTTCGCGCCGGGGCGTCCATGGTGGGTGCGATGGGCTGGAACCCGGGCGGGTCGACCCGCGTCCTCGTCGTCGACAAGGCCGACTTCAGCAGGCAGCGCGTCATCGAGATGCCCGCCGCCCTCGTTTTTCACTTCGGCAATGCCTGGGACGATGGCCGCATGCTGCGCCTGGACTATGTCGAGAGCGTGCCGCTGCCGCAGTTCAACGGTGCCGCCGAGCAGATCATGCGCGGCGAGCGGCCGGCACGCGAGGTGTCCACGCTGCGCGTGTTGGAGATCGATCTGCAGACCGGTCGCCTGCGCGTCGCAGCGCGCGACGAGGCCGTCGAGTTCCCGGTGGTCGACGCGCGCGTCGTCGCGCAGCGGTATCGCTTCGTCTGGTATCCGACGGCTGTTGACACCGGCGCGCGTTGGGGCTTCAACGGGCTGATGCGGTTGAACATTGAGACTGGGGCGCGGGAGCGTTTCAGCTTCGGCGCTGATACGGTGGTCGAGGAGCATGTGCTGGTGCCGCGGCCCGGCAGCACCAAAGAAGGCGAGGGCTGGCTGGTCGGCATGGGCTACGACGTCAAGCGCCAGCGCAGCTTCTTGAGCGTCTTCGACGCGATGGCGCTGGCCGTGGGGCCCATCGCGCGCGCCTGGTTGCCCTACTGGGTGCCCTACGGCTTTCACGGCAGGTTCTACGCAGCCTGAAGCGCTGCGACAGGTCGCACCCGCAAGCCGCTCAGCAGCCGTGCCGAGCGGCTTTTTCGCATCGGCCGCGGCTCCTGACTAACCCGCAGAGCAAGGGCACTCGGCATTGACAGGCCGCACCCTTGACCCTATGGTCCGCCGCATGAAAGCGCTTTCAGAAAGCGGTTTCATGATTGGCGTTCGACCTGGCAGGTCGTCGCCGCCCGTTTTTGGATCGATTCCGAACTTCACTGAAAAACAAGGAGACGACATGTTGAACTTGAAGACCTACACGGCCTTGGCCACTCTGTTGCTGGCCGGCGCCGCCGGCGCGGACACGACCAACGGCTTTGCCAATGGCGGATTCGAGACGCCCGGCGGCGCCGTAGCGGCGGGCTGGCTGACGGCCCCCACCGGCAACCCGGTCATGCCCACCGCCCACGCGCACAGCGGCAGCGCCGCCGTGCTGTTGACCGTGCCCAACGGCTTCGGCGCGTCGACGCTGTTCCAGGACTCGTTCGCCCACGGCGGCCTGCCCGCATTGACGGCCGCCAACGTCGGCGACACCCCGGTGCTCAGCTTCTGGGTCAAGGGCGATGTCAGCCCCACCGGCAACATCATGTTCTCGTTGAGCTACATGGGCGACAACGGCAGTCTGTGGAGCAGCGGCAACCGCTTCTTCCAGGACGACATCAACGGTAGCAGCTGGACGCGGATCAGCTTCCAGGCCGCGGCCATTCCCGCCGACACGAAGTCGCTATTCCTGGAAATCAACACCGCCGTCGGCCCGCTGCTGGATGGTCGCGTCAATGCCGTCTACCTCGACGACGTGCAGTTCATGCTGACCACCGCCCCTGTCCCCGAGCCCGAGACCTACGCGCTGCTGATCGCCGGCCTCGGCATCGTGGGCGCCATCGCGCGCCGCCGCCGCGCCTGAAACCGGGAGACCGCCATGACACGCCATACCCACGCCGTCACCAAGATCGCCGCTGTCCTGTTGCTGTGCGGCTTGACCGCCCATGCCCATGCGTCCGGCACCGTCGTGCTCGACACCTATCAGTCCGACATCAGCTGGCTGGACGGGTGGCCCAACCCGCTGGCCCAGGGCCAGGACATTGCCATCCCGTTCGCGCTTGCCGATGCCACCTCCATCCAGTCCATCCTGACCTCCATCGAGCGCACCGATGGCAGCGGTGGTGTCACGGTGGGCATCCTCGCGCGCGGCGGGGCGCTGCCCACCGGCACCACCTGGCTCTACAGCACCCATCTCGCCGACCCCGTTGTCAACACCTGGCTGACCCCCTCGGGCTGGGCGCTCGACGCCGGGAACTACTGGCTGGTCGCCATGCCCGACAGCGGCTTCATCGGCCAATGGCAAAGCGCCACCAGCGACGCGACGGCCAACTGGGCCCGCAGCACCAGCACCGGCGCGTGGGTGACGGTTGACTCGCCCTTCATCGGCATGCCCGCCGCCCGCATCACCGTCACCAGCGCCGTGCCCGAGCCCTCGACCTACGGCCTGATGCTCGCAGGTGGCCTGCTGCTGGCTGCCGCCGCCCGCCGCCGCCCCTTCAACGCCAGCCAGCAAGGATGATCCCCATGAAGCCTCAACAATTCGTGCGCGCCGCGACCGGTGGCCTGCTGCTGGCTGCCAGCATCGCGGCCTCGGCCAGCGTCACCAGCCCGGTCATCGGCAAGCTGCTCTGGTCCGAGGAATTCAACGGCCCCGCGCTGGACACCGCCGTCTGGACCGCCACCACCGGCAACGGCTGCCAGATCGGCCTGTGCGGCTATGGCAACCAGGAGCTGCAGTACTACAGCCCTAACAACCTCAGCATCACCAACGTGCCCTTCGAGCCGGCCACGCGCGCACTCGCCATCACGGCCAAGCGCGAGACCGTGGGCAGCAACCAGTTCACCTCCGGCAAGGTCGACACGTCCGGCAAGGTGCAGGTGAAGTACGGCCTGGTCGAAGTCCGCATGGCCACGCCCAAGGTCGGCGTGGGCCTGTGGCCGGCCGCCTGGATGCTGGGCACCAGCCCGCAAGTCTGGCCGCGCAAGGGCGAGATCGACCTCATGGAAATGGGCGGCCGCCAGCCGGCCGGCCTGCCGCCGATCTCGCCGGACCAGTTTGTCGGCGCCAACGTCATCACCTTCAACGAGGCGGCCTGCGTGCCCGGCAATGAAAGCTGCGCGGCCTCTACCGCCTGGCAGACCAAGAACTGGTACACGCCCAGTCGCTCGCTGGCCAACCGGTTCGTCACCTACCGCCTTTACTGGACCGACACGCAGATCCGCTTTAGCGTGCTCGACAACGGCCGCGAGGTCGACATGTACAAGGCGCCGATCTCCACGGTCGGTTCGCCCGCGCTGCAGGCGCCGTTCTACCTGCTGCTGAACCTGGCCGTGGGCGGCAACTTCACGCCCGCCGCCACGCCCGAGCAGATCACTGCGCCGCTGCCCGGCACGGCCTACGTCGACTACGTGCGCGTCTACGAACTCGACGGCAAGGGCGAGGTCAAGCTGGGGCTGGGTATCGAGCCCGAGGTCGGCAGGTTCGGTGTCTTCACCGACAACACGCCCGTGGACAACAAGCAGGTGCCGGGTGTGTCGTCGGACGTCTACATCTGGAACCAGGGCTCGATGACCGCCGGTGACATCCCGCCGTACGAGGGCACGGGCGTGCTGGCCTTCCGCTACTTCGCGCCGGGGCAGTGGTTCGGCGGCAGCATCCAGTCGCGCCAGGTGCGCGACATGAGCGGTTTCCGCAATGGCCACATCAAGCTCAAGATCAAGGCGCCGGCCAACGTCGCCTTCCGCATCGGCATGCAGGACACCTACACCAACCAGAACGCGGTGACCTTCCCGGCGAACACCACCGCCTACGGCCTGGTGCGCAACGGCGAATGGGGCACGGCCACCATCCCCGTGGCCGAGATCGCCGGCCCCAGGATCGCGCTGCAGTCGATGCTGGACATGTTCCAGTTCTTCAGCGTCGACGGTGCCTTGCCGAACGCACAGTTCCAGATCGCCTTCGACGACATCATTTGGGACTCGGGCGTTGCCGGCACACCGCAGCTCGCGGTCAAGCCGGCCATGGCGAAGGCGGCATCGGTAGCGGACGAATCGGCCCAGACCGGCGCCAGCACGCTGGAGTTCGCGGCTGCGGCCTCGGGCTGGGTGGATGTCCACTACAGCGTCAACGCCGGCGAAACGCAGACGGTGCGCATGCGCCAGGACGGCAAGGCCAGCCGTTACACGGCGGGCGGCCTCAAGAAGGGCGACGTCGTCGAGTACCGCTTCACCGCCTGGGATGCAGCGCGCGGCGTCGCCGTTGATTCAGCACCCAGCAAGGCGGTCATCAAGTAGGCCGACGCGATCGGTGCGGCCTGGGCACCGATCCCGGCAAAATCGGCGGCATGAACCAAGACCAGCTCAAGCAACTCGTCGGCCGCGCCGCCCTTGACTACGTCACACCCGGCCAGATCGTCGGGGTCGGGACCGGCTCCACGGTCGACTGCTTCATCGACGCCCTGGCCGCCAGCGGCATGGCCGTGGCCGGCGCCGTGTCCAGTTCCGAGCGCTCCACGCGGCGCCTGGCCAAGCACGGCATCCGCGTGCTGGAAGCCGCCGAGGTGACCGGCCTGACCGTCTACATCGACGGTGCCGACGAGATCGACGGCCAGGGACACATGATCAAGGGCGGCGGCGCGGCCTTGACGCGCGAGAAGATCGTCGCCGACCTGGCCGAGCGCTTCGTCTGCATTGCCGACGATTCCAAGCTGGTGCAAGCCTTGGGCAAGTTCCCGCTGCCGGTCGAGATCATTCCGATGGCCGCCGCCCAGCTGACGCGGCGCTTTGCCAGCATCGGCGGTACCGCCCGGCTGCGCCCGGGTGTGGTCACCGACAACGGCGGCCACATCCTCGATGTGACCGGCCTGTCCATCGCCGACCCGTTGGCTTTCGAGACCGAGGTCAACCAATGGCCCGGCGTCGTCACTGTCGGCGTGTTTGCTCGCCACAAGGCCCAGGTCTGTCTGCTCGGCGGTGCCGGGGGCGTGAGGACGCTGACCTTCTGAGTGCACTGACCGCAAAGCAAAAGAGCCGGGCGGGACCCGGCTCTTTCATCGCGACGCAGGCGCGCCCCTTGGAAGGTTGACCGAACCTTCCTAGAACGTTTCCCAATCGCCGTCGGCCGCCGGAGCGGCTGCGGGGGCTGCAGGGGCTGCGGCCCGCGGCGCGGGGGCAGACGCCGGCTCCGCCTTGCGCACCGGAGCGGCCGGCTTGGCGCCGCCACTGCCGCTGCCGCTGCCGCTACCCGTTGGCTTGGACGCCATGGTGGGCTTGGGTGCTGGCTTCGTGTTCGTGTTGGAGACCGGCTTCGCGACCGGCTTGTGCGCCGCCTTGGCGCCCCCCGCCCGCGATGCCGAGCCGCCCAGCTTGAACACCGCGATGGCCTCGGCCATGCGGGCCGACTGCTCGCGCAGGCTCTCCGCCGCAGCGGCGGATTCCTCGACCAGGGCTGCGTTCTGCTGCGTCATCTGGTCGAGCTGCACGACCGAGCCGTTGACCACGCCGATGCCCTCGCTCTGCTCGCGCGCCGCGGCGCTGATCTCGCCAATGATGTCGGTCACGCGCTGCACGCTGGCGACGATCTCGGTCATCGTGCTGCCGGCCGCCTGCACCTGCTGGGTGCCGGAGTCGACGCGCTCGACGCTGGCGCTGATCAGCGTCTTGATTTCCTTGGCCGCGCCGGCCGAGCGCTGTGCCAGCGAGCGCACTTCGGCGGCCACCACCGCGAAGCCGCGGCCCTGCTCACCGGCCCGGGCCGCTTCCACTGCGGCGTTCAGCGCCAGGATGTTGGTTTGGAAGGCGATGCCGTCGATGGTGCCGATGATGTCGTTGATCTTGCGCGAGCTTTGGCTGATTTCCTCCATCGTCGAGACGACCTGCGACACCGCTTCGCCACCGCGCCGGGCCACCGTGGCGGCGGAGCTGGCGAGCTGGTTGGCGGTCATCGCCGCATCGGCCGTCTGCTTGACGGTGCCGGTCAGCTCGGACATCGAGGACGCCGCGTTCTGCAGGTTGCTGGCCGTCTGCTCGGTGCGCTGGCTGAGGTCGAAGTTGCCGGTTGCGATCTCGGAGCTGGCCGTGCTGATACTGTCGGCGGCGCTGCGCACGTCGGTGATGATCTTCTGCAGCGCCGACTGCGTGTCCTGCAGGGCCGACATCAGGCGGCGCATCTCGCCGCTGCCGCCGCTGCTGATCGGCTGGGTCAGGTCGAAGCGAGCCAGCGCCTCGGCCGCCTCGGCCGCTTTGGCCAGACCGGAGCCGCCGCCGCCGGAGGTCAACACGGCAGCGATGCCGGCCACCCAGGCCAGTCCGAGGCTGACGCCCAGCCACAGCTTGGTCGCCCCGGTGTCCGCCAATGCTGAATAGGCCATCAGTCCGCCGATGGTCGTGAGGATCAGCACCAGGCCCAGGGCCAGGGTCAGACGTTGCGCGGGGCTGTTGGGCATGGCGGTCTCCGTGATTGGGCGCTTCAGGGAAGCCTGAAGTAAACGGGGCAGTTTGCCTCGCCAGGCCGCCTCGCGGGCCGCGATCAGCCGCCTAAACCGGGATTAGTTGCGCGGCGCGCCCGCCGTAGCGCGAAGCGCAGCGGATCCACCGCATCCAGCAGTTCGGCCTCCAGCGGGCGCGGCGAGCCCAGCGCCAGCGCCGCCGTGAGCTGGCCGGCCAAGGCCGCCCAGCCGATGCCGCGCGACGCGAAGGCGGTGCAGACGACCAGGCCGGCGCGGCGTGGCTG
>NZ_JBQVNP010000005.1:0-100679 GCF_052436255.1 Roseateles sp.
ACCGGGTCGCGTTGTGGCCAGACCGGCCGCGAGCAAGGCGCAAACCGCCGCGGGGTTGGACACCCGGGGAGTTTTTGCAACGCCGCGCGCGGCCTTTCTGGCCACAACCCGAAGGGAAGGCCCGCCGCCAGGGGCCACTCGGCGTTGCACCGCTTGCCCGCATATCAATGCGGGCGGCGCGTTGCGCCTTGATTGGCCCCTGGCGGCGGGCCTTCGCGACCCATTGCCGTAGCGTCAACAGGCCCTAATTGCGCCAGGCCACGCCGATGGATGCCGACGAACCGCCGGGTTTCTCGACCAGGGGGCTGTCGGCCGCAGGGCCCAGCAGGCGGCTGGCGCCGGCCCCGCCGAAGACGAACCAGTGCTTGGACAGCGCGTGCTTGAAGTTGATGCCGACGTTGACGTCGCGCAACCCGGCCCCGGGTTCGTAGGCCGGCTTGCCGCTGGCGGCGCTCGCCGAAGCCGGCACACCGAAATAGCTGCGCATGTTCAGACCGCTAGCGGCAGAAACACCGATGCCGCTGGTCCACTCCGTTGTCGCGCTGCGGTAGAAGCGCCAGCCGGTGTCCAGGCTGAATGTCAGCCCGCCCCGCCGGCCGAGCACGTCTTGTGAGGCGGACGCGCCGACGTTCCAGTCCTTGGTCAGGCTGTAGTTGGCATACAGCCTGGCGCGCAGCGTGCGCCTGACGTCAGGCAAGCCGCGGGTCGTGCTGGCATCGTTGCTTTCACGCCCGCCGTCGATGCGGGCTGAAATCCCGAGCCGCAAGCGATCGGTGTCGATCAACTGGGCGCTGGCGCCGGCGCCCGCGCCTTCACGGCCAAAACCAAGCAAGGCACTGCCACCGCCGGTGGTGATACGAACACGACCTAGCTTGGCGGCCCATACCGGCCTGAGCTTGGTTTCGCGGGTCCGCGCGCCTTCGTATTCGGGACCGGAGGCGATCGACAGGCCAAGAAGGTAACGCGCCGGCGGGCTCTCCGGCGAGTCTTCGCGCGTTGTGGTCGACTCGGCGCGCGCTGCAAGCACCGAAGTGAATGTGGCGACAAAGACGATGAGCGCGACTCTCATGCACCCAGCCTACCAGCGCGTTGCAGGCGCCTTGTCAGCCGAGCTTCAGTTCCCGTGTCAGATTAACGACCATGTCGTCCACGATCGCATCGAGGTCGTACTGAAGCCTCCAGCCCCAGTCGGCCTGCGCAGCGGCATCGTCGATGCGCTGCGGCCAGCTCGCAGCAATGGCCTGGCGGAAGTCGGGCACGCAGTCCATCTTGAAGTCCGGCAGGCGGCGGCGGATGGAGGCGGCGATGCCCCCGGGCGTGAAGCTGACGCCGGCCAGGTTGTAGCTGCCGCGCTGCCTGACCTGGTCGACCGGCGCGTCCATCAGCTCGATGGTGGCGCGCAGCGCGTCGGGCATGTACATCATCGGCAGCGCCTGGTTTTCCTTCAGGAAGCAGGTGTAGCGGCCGTCCTTCAGCGCCGAGTGAAAGATCTCGACGGCGTAGTCCGTGGTGCCCCCGCCGGGCGGGGTTTTCCAGCTGATCAGGCCGGGGTAGCGCAGGCTGCGCACGTCCACGCCATGCTTGGCGTGGTACCAGTCGCACCATCGCTCGCCCGCCAGCTTGCTGATGCCGTAGACCGTCGTCGGGTCCATCACGGTCGTCTGCGGGGTGTCGATGGCCGGCGTGCCGGGGCCGAAGGCGGCAATCGAGCTGGGCCAGAAGATCTTGTCCAGCTTCTCCTGCCGGGCCAGCTCCAACACGTTGAGCAGGCCCTTCATGTTCAGGTCCCAGGCCCACATCGGGTGCTTCTCGCCGTTGGCAGACAGCGCCGCGGCGAGGTGGTAGATCTGGGTGATCTTGTGGCGCTTGACGACCGTGGCCAGCGCGCCCGCGTCGGTCACGTCCAGTGCCTCGTGCTGCAGGCTGGGCACGCGGCCGTTGGGAGCGAGGTCGCTGGTGACGACGGCGTCACTACCGTGCAGCCGGGCCAGCTCGGTGGCCAGTTCGGTGCCGATTTGGCCATTGGCGCCAATGATCAGGATCTTCATTTGACGAGACCCAGTTCGCGGCCAGCCTGCGTGAAGGCGGCAACCGCCTTTTCCAGGTGCTCGCGCTCGTGCACGGCCGAGACCTGCACGCGGATGCGCGCCTGGCCCTTGGGCACGACGGGGAAAAAGAAGCCGACGGCATAGATACCCAGCTCCAGGATGCGCTTGCTCAACGCCTGCGCCTTGGCCGCGTCGTAGACCATGATCGGCACGATGGGGTGGGTACCGGGCTTGATCTCGAAGCCGGCGGCCTGGATGGCCTCACGGAACCAGGCGGTGTTGGCTTCGAGCTTGTCGCGCAGCGCCGTCGATTCCTCCAGCAGGTCCAGCACCGCCAGCGACGCGCCGGCGATGCTGGGCGCCAGCGTGTTGCTGAACAGATAGGGCCGCGAGCGCTGGCGCAGCAGCTCGACGACTTCCTTGCGCGCGGCCGTGAAGCCGCCGCTGGCGCCGCCCAGCGCCTTGCCGAAAGTGCCGGTGATGATGTCGATCTTGCCGAACACGCCGCAGTGCTCGGCCGTGCCGCGGCCGGTCTTTCCCATGAAGCCGCTGGCATGGCATTCGTCGATGCCGAGCAGCGCGTCGTAGCGGTCGCACAGGGCGCGGATCTTGTCGAGCTGGGCGATGGTGCCGTCCATCGAGAACACGCCGTCGGTGAAGACCAGCGTGAAGCGGGCGCCCTTCTCCCTGGCTTCCTTCAGGCAACGCTCCAGATCGTCGAGGTTGTTGTGCTCGTAACGGTAGCGCTGCGCCTTGCACAGGCGGATGCCATCGATGATGGACGCATGGTTCAGCGCGTCGCTGATGACGGCGTCCTGCTCACCCAGCAGCGGCTCGAAGAGGCCGCCGTTGGCATCGAAGGCCGCAGCGTAGAGGATGGCGTCCTCGCAACCGACGAAGCGGGCGATGCGCGCTTCCAGCTCCTTGTGCAGGTCCTGCGTGCCGCAGATGAAGCGTACCGACGACAGGCCGAAGCCGTGGGTGCGCAGTGCCTCATGCGCCGCCGCTATCACCTGGGGATGCGACGACAGGCCGAGGTAGTTGTTGGCGCACAGGTTGATGACCTCGCGGCCATCCGCCGTCTTCACCACCGCAGCCTGGGGCGTCGTGATGATTCGTTCGGACTTGAAAAGGCCGGCGGCACGGATGCCATCGAGTTCGGTCTGCAGGTGTTGGTAGAACGCTTGGCTCATGGGGCACAATCCGTGGAGTGAACAAGTTCGATATATCGAACACGTGTGCAGTATCTAAAATCCGTCCAGCGACGTCAAGCATGAACAAGCCCGCCACAGATCTTGAACCGCCGCGCGTGGGTGCCGCACTGCAGGCCTTGCGTGCGGGCCGTGGCCTGTCGCTGGATGACCTGTCCAAGCGGGCCGGCGTGAGTAAGTCGATGTTGTCGCAGATCGAACGCAATCAGGCCAACCCGACGGTGGCGGTGGTGTGGCGGCTGGCGAATGCGCTGGGCGTGGAGATGGGCGAGTTGCTGGGCACGGAGCGCGCCGCCACGCCGGCCATCGAGACCGTGCCGGCCCACGCCACGCCGGGGCTGACCAGCCCGGACGGCCTGTGCAAGCTGCGCATCCTGGGGCCCATCGAGCTGGCCGGTCAGTTCGAGTGGTACGAGCTGGGCATGCAGCCCGGCGGCCTGCTGGACAGCCAAGCCCACGAGCCCGGCTCGCGCGAGCATCTGAGCGTACTCACCGGCAGCCTGGAGGTCACGGCCCAGGGCGTCACGAGCAGGATCAAGGCCGGTGAGACGGCACGTTATGCCGTGGACGGCCCGCATGCCATCCGCAACGTCGGCAAGTCGGCAGCGAACGCGCTGCTGGTGGTGCTTCATCCGTAGACTGCAGCCTCCGCTGAAGGAGGTATGCATGCACATCACCCGTCGCTCGACGCTGGCCGCGCTGGCGGCCCTGCCCTTTGCTGCAGGCGCACAAGACAACAAGCCCATCCGCCTGCTGGTCGGCTTCCCTGCGGGCGGCGGCACCGACGCCATTGCGCGGCTGCTGGGCGAGGCGCTGCAAGTGTCCCTCGGCACGCCGGTCATCGTCGAGAACAAGCCCGGCGCCGGCGGCCAGATCGCCGCCCAGGCGCTGAAGGCCGCCGCGCCCGACGGCACGACGTTCTTCGTCAGCCACGACCACAGCATCTCCATCCTGCCGCTGGTGCTCAAGAACCCCGGCTTCGACCCGGCGAAGGACTTCGTGCCGGTGGCCGGCTTCGCGACGTTTGCCAATGCGCTGGCGCTGTCCGGCGGCACGCCCGCCGCCAGCCTGCCGGAGTACCTCGCCTGGGTGAAGAAGCAGGGTGGCCAGGGGAATGTGGGCGTGCCGGCGCCCGCCTCGGTGCCGGAATTCCTCGTCAAGCTGCTGGGCGAAAGGAACGGGCTGAACCTGCTGAGCGTGCCCTACCGTGGCAGCGCGCCCATGGTGGCAGACATGCTGGGCAACCAGATCAGCGCCGGCGTGGGCTCGGTGCCGGACCTCATCACGCATCATCAGCAGAAGAAGCTGCGCATCGTCGCCGTCATGGGCCAGCAGCGCCAGGGCGTGCTGCCGGAGGTGCCGACCTTCGCCGAACTGGGCGTCGCCGGCTTTGAAGACCTGCCCTACTACGGCCTGTTCGCGCCCGCGGGCACGCCGCCTGCCGTCATCGAACGCATGTCGAACGCACTGGCCGGCGTCGTCAACCAGCCCGTCGTGAAGGCCCGGCTGACCGAGCTGGGCCTGTCGGTCGGCATGATGAGCTCGGCCCAACTGGCCACGCGCGAGCGGGCCTATGCGGCGGCCTGGGCGCGCATCATCAGGAGCGGGGGCTTCCAGCCTCAGTGAGCAGCAGGCGGTCCAGCGTCAGCTGGGCCCAGTCACCCTGCGCCCACAGGTTGCCCAGCAGGCCCTCGCGCCGAGCCAGGAAGGCGGCAAGCAGCGGCGCGGCCGGCGCCCGCTCCGGCGCGCACAGCAGCACCAGGCGCTGGGCGCCCTGCTCTTCCAGTCGACCTATCCAGTCCATGTCCAGCAGCTTGTCGAGCACGGGGCTGAGCTGCAGCGGGTCGACGCGCAGCGTGCTTGCCAGCGCCAGGTGCGACAGCCCCTGCTGACCGGCTTCGCGCACCCGCCACAGCTCACGCAGGACCTCCAGTGCGATACGCATGGGCTGCCCGGGTATATCGGGGCGCAGGTGCAGGCGGCCCGTCAGGCTGGGCGTGTTGGCGGCCAGGATCGCGCCGAGCAGCACGATGACCCAGCCGAGGTAGACCCAGACCAGGAAGACGGGCACGGTGGCAAAGGCGCCGTAGAGCGTTGAGAAGGTCGGCACCTGCTTGACGTACCAGGCCAGCAGAGATTTCGCGAGCGAGAAGCCGACGGACACAAAGGCACCGCCCAGCAGCGCATGGCGCCAGCGCACGTGGGTGTTGGGCACATAGTGGAACAGGCCGGCCATCGCCAGGCCGAGCAGCACGACATCGACGCCCCCCAGCAAGGTGGACAGGCTGGCCGGCATCCTGGTGAAAAAGCCCTGGCCGACGCTGATGGCATAGCTGGTCAGCGTCAGGCTGGCGCCGAGCAGCAGCGGTCCCAGCGTCAACGCTGCCCAGTAGACGAGCACGCGCTGGGCCATCGGTCGCGGGCGCTGCACGCGCCAGATGGCATTGAGCGTGCGGTCGATGGTGAGCATCAGCGCGAGCGCTGTGACGCCAAGCACGACCAGGCCGACCGCGCCGAGTTTGTTGGCCTTGGCCGCGAACTGCGTGAGTGAAGCCAGCACCGGCTTGGCGATGTTGGGCGGGATCAGGCTCTTCAGGAAGTACTGCTCCAGCGCCGCTTGCAGGCTGGAGAAGATCGGGAAGGCCGTGAAGATGGCGAGCATCACCGTCAACAGCGGCACGAGTGAAATGAGCGTCGTGAACGTGAGGCTGCCGGCCGTCAGGCCGAGCTTTTCCTCGCGGAAGCGCTGGCGGAAGGTCTGCAGGGTCTGCAGCCAGGGCCAGGCCAGCAGCTCGGTGAAGAAGTCGCTCGCGAAGGTGATGGGGTTGCGAGCCAGCGGTGCGTCGAGGGCGCCCTCGGGCGCTGCGGGCGGAACAGGCGGGACCGGTGTCGTGGACATGGCTTCTATGATGCCGCAGCTATGTCCCCTGCCCCTGAACGAACCACACCGACCGCAGCCGAACGGCTGTCGCGCAACCTGGCGTTGGTCGCCACGCTCGCGCTGATCCTGCTGTGCCTGGCATGGGAGCTGTGGCTGGCGCCGACCGGCCGCGGCACGCTGGCCGTGAAGGCGCTGCCGCTGCTGGCTGCACCCATCGGCCTGTGGCGCTACCGCATGTATACCTACCGCTGGCTGGCGCTGGCCATCTGGCTGTATGTGATGGAAGGCCTGGTGCGCTCGACCAGCGAAGGCGGTCTTGGTCAGTGGCTGGCGGTGGCCGAGGTGGTCCTGGGCGTCGTCATCTTCATCGCCTGCACGGCGCAGATCCGTCAGCGCCTGGCGGCTGCCAAGGTGGTATGAGCGATTTCCTCGGTGCGCTGCATGAGCGGCTCGGCGAGGCGGGTTTGCTGGTGGGTGGCGACCTGGCCGCCTATGAGAACGACTGGCGCAAGCGCTATGCCGGCAAGGCGCTGGCGGTGGCGCGGCCGGCGTCGACCGAAGAAGTTGCCGCAGTGATGCGGCTGTGCCACGAACATCGCATGCCTGTCGTGCCGCAGGGTGGCAACACCGGGCTGGTCGGCGGATCAACGCCCGACGACAGCGGCCGGCAGCTCGTGCTGAACCTGGCGCGCATGAAGCGCGTGCGCAGCATCGACGTCGTCAATGCGAGCCTGACGGCGGAGGCCGGCTGCGTGCTGGCCGACGTGCAGGCCGCAGCGGCGCAGGCGGGCCTGCTGTTCCCGCTGAGCCTGGCGGCCGAGGGCTCCTGCACGCTGGGTGGCAACCTGGCGACCAATGCCGGTGGCACGCAGGTGCTGCGTTATGGCAATGCGCGCGATCTGTGCCTGGGGCTGGAGGTCGTGACCGCCACCGGCGAGATCTGGCACGGCCTGTCGGGCCTGCGCAAGGACAACACCGGCTACGACTTGCGCGACCTCTTCATCGGCAGCGAGGGCACGCTGGGCGTCATCACAGCGGCGACGATGAAGCTCCATCCGCAGCCCAGGGAGCGGCTGACGGCGCTGGCCGCCTGTGCTTCGCTGGACGCCGCGGTCGCGCTGCTGGGTCTCGCTCGCGAGCGTGCCGGCGATGCACTGACCGGCTTCGAGGTCATGAACCGCGCGTCGCTGGCCTTGGTGGCGCGCGAGTTGCCGCAGTTGGCCCAACCGCTGCCTGCGGCCGAATGGACGGTGTTGCTGGAGTTGTCCGACGCCGAGAGCGCCGAGCATGCGCGCGCCGTCTTCGAAGGCCTGCTGGAAGCCGGCCTCGAACGCGGCAGCGTGCAAGACGCCGCCATCGCCCAGAACATCCAGCAGGCCAAGGCCTTCTGGCATCTGCGCGAATCCATCCCGCTGGCCCAGGCGCAGGCGGGGCTGAACATCAAGCACGACATCTCGCTGCCGGTGTCGGCGATTGCCGGCTTCGTGGCCGAGACGGATGCGGCGCTGGCGGCCTATCTGAGCGGCATCGAGGTCATCGACTTCGGCCATCTCGGTGACGGCAACCTCCACTACAACGTGCAGGCGCCAGCCGGTGTCGATCCGGCCGGGTTCCTGTTGGCGCACGAGGCAGCGATCAACGAACTGGTCTACGACGCGGTGCAGCGGCGCGGCGGCTCGATCTCTGCGGAGCACGGCATCGGCCGGCTCAAGCGCGAGGAGCTTGCCGCACGCAAGGACCCGACGGCCCTGGCGCTGATGCGCGCGATCAAGCGGGCACTGGACCCGCTCGACCTGCTCAACCCTGCGCGGGTGCTTTAAAGGCGAAGCCCAGTGTCAGCCACTGCAAGAGCGTGGCAGGACGGCGGACGACGCGCATGAGCATCCGGAACACGAAGCGCACCATCAGCAGCGTCAGCACCGCCTCGACCAGCGTCATGAAGAAGGCGCCCACCACGGTGAAGCGCGGCGCCCGGCGGTGGAACTTGGCCAGCGCACTGTCCCGCGCGATCTCGATGCTGTCGTAGAAGCTCGGCACGACAAGCAGGGTCAGCACCGTCGAGGTGATGACGCCGCCGATGATGGCCACCGCCATCGGGCGATAGAACTCGCCACCCTCGCCGATGCCGATGGCCACCGGCAGCATGCCGGCGATCAGCGCGAAGGTCGTCATCAGGATGGGCCGGAAGCGCTTGCGCCCCGCGTGCATCAGCGCCTCCTCGCGGTCGATGCCGGCCTTCTCTTCCTGCCGCGTCGCATCCAGCAGCAGGATGGCGTTCTTGGCCACCAGGCCCATCAGCATGATGACGCCGATGAGGCTCATCAGGTTCAGCGTGCCCCCCGTCATGATCAGCGCCAGCACGACGCCGAACAGGCTCAGCGGCAGCGACAGCATGACGCCCAGCGGCGCGGTGAAGCTGTTGAACTGGATGACGAGCACGAAATACATCAGTGCGATGCCCGACATCAAGGCCGTGATCATGGCCGTGAAGACAACCTCCTGGTCGCGCGCCGAACCGGCCAGCTCAATGCCGAAGCCCGGCGGGAAGTCGATTTTCTGGGCCAACTTCTTGGCCTCGGCCGTGATCTCGCCGGGGGCTCGGCCCTGGGCATTGGCGCTGACGGTGATGGTGCGCTTGCCGTCGCCGTGCTGGATCTGGCCCGGGCCCTTGCCCATCGTGACGGTGGCGATCTGGTCCAGCGGCACCATGCGGTTGGTGCCCGTCACCGTGATCGGCAGGCGCTCGATGTTGGCGGCGTCCACGCGGTCTGCCGGGTGCAGGCGCACGGCCACATCACGCGCTTCACCGGTCGGGTCGATCCAATCACCCACCTCGACGCCGGCGAAGGCCACTCGCAGCGCCTGGGCCGCGTCGTTGACCGAGATGCCCATCTGGTTGGCCAGGCCGCGGTCGAGTTCGATCTGCAACTCGTTCTGCGGGTCCTGCTCGGAATAGCCCACATCGACCGCGCCCTTGACGCCGCGCAGCGTCGTCACGAACTGTTGCGTGATCTCCTGCAGCTTGCGCGAGTCGGCGCCGTAGAAGCGGATCTGCACGGGCTTCTGTGCGCCGTTGTTCAGGTCGTCGAGCACGACGTACTCGGCACCCACCAGGCGGCCGACCCGCTCGCGCAGGATCTTGGCGACGTCGGTGGCCGAACGCTGGCGCTCGGTGCTCTTGCCGATGTCGACATAGATGCGGCCGCCGCTGGCATTGGGATAGGCGGTCGTCGCCTTGGTCTCGGGCATGGTCGAGGCCAGCGCCGCGGCGGCGTCGAGCTTGAGCTTGGAGTACTCCAGGCTGCTGGACGCCGGCGCGCGCACGTCGATGACGAGGAAGCCGGCATCGGCCTGCGGCAGGAAGCTGGAGCCGCCGAACTTGGCCTGCAGCGCGATGGCGCCGACAAAGCTGGCCACCGCGAACGCAGCCATCCAGCGGCGGTGGTGCAGCGCCCAGGCGATGACATGGCCGTAGCCGTTGGCGACGCCGTCGAACCAGTGGTTGAAGCGCTGCAGCAGCTTGCCGAAGCCCTTCTTGGGCTGCTCGTGGTAGCCCGGGGGGTCACCCCAGTAGGCCGACAGCATGGGGTCGAGCGTGAAGCTGATCAGCAGCGACACGATGACGGAGGCGACCACGGTCAGCGCGAAGGGTTTGAACCACTGGCCGGGGCCATTGCCCATGAATGCCACGGGCACGAAGACCGCGACGATGGCGAAGGTGGTGGCGGCCACGGCCAGGCCGATCTCGGCGGTGCCTTCGCGCGCGGCGGTCACGCGGTCGCTGCCGCGCTCCATATGCCGCACGATGTTCTCCCGCACGACGATGGCGTCGTCGATGAGCACGCCGATGGCCAGCGACAGGCCGAGCAGGCTCATGAAGTTCAGCGAGAAGCCCAGCAGCCAGACGGCGATGAAGGCGGCCAGCACCGAGGTGGGCAGGGACAAGGCGGTGATCAACGTCGAGCGCCAGCTGTTCAGGAAGGCATAGACGACGAAGATGGTCAGGCCGGCGCCGAACACCAGGGCGTGGGTCACGTTGTTCAGGCTGTTCTCGGCGTCCTTGCCACCGTCCTGGGTGATCTCCAGGGTCGTACCCTGGGGCAGTTCCTTCTCGACCTCCTTGAGCAGCGCTCGCGCGTCGTTGGCGACGCTGACCGTGGAGCTGTCACGCGAGCGCGTGATGGAGATGCCGACATTGGGCCGACCGTTGCGCAAGCTGTAGCCGGTCATCTCGGCGAAGCCGTCCTTGACCTCGGCCACCTGGCCCAGGCGCACAACGGTGCCGGCGTTGCGCTTGATGATCATCTGCTCGAACTCGGCCGGCGATTCGAGGCGGCCCAGCAGGCGGATGCTCTGGTCCTCAAGCTCGCCGCGCACCTTGCCGACGGGGGCGGTGGTGTTCTGGGCGCGCACGGCATTGGTGACTTCGGTGACCGAGACGCCGAACTCGCGCAGCTTGTCCGCTCGCAGCAGGATCGACAGCTCGCGCTTGAGTGCGCCGTTGACGTTGACGACCGCCACGCCGGTGATGCCGCGGAAGCGCTCGGCCAGCTGGTCTTCGGCCAGACGGCTGAGCTGGGCATGCGTCAGCGTCGTGCTGGACAGCGACAGCTGCAGGATGGGCTGGGCGCCGGGGTCGGCCCGGTTGATGATGGGTTCGCGGATCTCGGTGGGCAGCTTGTAGCGCACCGACGCGATCGCATTGCGCACTTCGTCGGCGGCTTCGATCATGTTCTTCGAGAAGTCGAACACCAGCACGATGGTGGCGCTGCCCTCGCGCGACGTGGAGTTGGAGCGGTCGACGCCGGAGATGCTTTGCAGCGCCTTCTCGATGCGGTTGACGACCTCACGCTCCACCGTCTCCGGCGACGCGCCCGGATAGGGGATGTTGATGACGAGCACGGGCGGCTCGACCTCGGGGAACTGGTTGACCTTGAGCTTGGACAGCGCCAGCAGGCCCACCAGCATCATCCCGATGACCAGGACGACGGTCGCGACGGGCTTGTTGATGCTGAAGTTGGAGAGGAACATGGGACCTCCTGCTTACTTGCTGGCCGTGGGCGCGGGAGCTGCGGAGGCGATCGCGGAGGCAGCACCGGCACCCGCCGCAACGCGCTGCACCACGGCGCCGTCGGTCAGGCTGCTGGTGGGGGCGCGCAGCACCAGATCGCCCAGCGCCAGGCCCGAGGCGACGACGATCTCGCCGCGACGGTCGTCGCGCTCACCCAGGGTCACGTTGACCTTCTTGAGCTGGTTGCCTGCCACCTTCCAGACAAAGGCGTTGTCGCCCTGGCGCACGACGGAGCCCTCGGCCAGCACCAGCGCGCGTCGATTGGCGCTCTCGACACGCCCTTCGGCATACAGACCGGCGACTTGCGGCGCCTTGGCGCGGTCGTCGAACTCGGCCGTGACCTCGACCTGGCGCGTCATCGCGTTGGCGGCCGCGTCAATGCGGGCCAGCTTGCCGCGGAACTCGGCGTCGCCAAAGCCGTTGATGCGGAAGGACACCGCCTGACCGAGCTTGAGCTCGCCCAGCCGGTCGGCGGAGATCTGGCCTTCGAAGCGCATCGAGGCCGGGTCGATGACCTTGACGAGCTCGCGGCCGATCTGGACCGTGTCGCCGACGGAGATCTTGCGCTCGCTGACGACACCGTCGAACGGTGCACGGACCTCGGTGCGCGAGACTTGCTGGCGGGCTGTGACGGCACGCGCCTTGGCTGCGGCCAACTCGCTTTGCGCGGCATTGCGGCGCACCTCGGCGTCTTCGAGGCCCTGCATGGAGATCATGCCCTGCTGGTTGAGCGTGCGCTGGCGGGCCAGCACGCGCTCGGTCTGCTCGAAGCTCTGCTGGGCGGCGCGCAGCGCCTCCTCGGCGGAGGTCAGGCCGTCGCGGATGGAGGTGGGGTCCAGACGGATGATGAGGTCACCCGAGCGCACGCGCTCGCCGTTGTCCTTGGCCACCTGCAGCACGACGGCGGCCACCTCGGCACGCAGATCGGCACGGCGGGCCGGCTGGATGGCGCCCGTGATGACGGGCGCGCCGATCAGACCGCTCTGGCCCACCTGCCGCAGATCCTCGGGCGCCAGCAGCAGCGGCGCGGCAGCCGGCTTGGGCGCGGCGGCTTTGGCATCGTCGGGCTTGCCGCCCTTGCCGCAGGCAGTCAGAAGCAGGGCCAACGTCAGGGCGGTCAGGATCGGCGTTGCACGCGTCATGGAGCGAGGCTTTCGTCAGAGAACAGGGAAGGGTCGGACGGCTCAAACGCTTGAGCTTAACGGCCTGGCGAGCGTGCGCCAGAGGTCATGCACGGAGACGGTCAGTCAGCGCGCTGCCAGTCCAGCGGCCAGGCGCCCTGTTGCCAGCGCTGCAGCCAGAGCAGGCCGATCAGCGTCTTGGCGTCGGTCAGCTCACCGCGGGCAGCAAGTGCGTCCAGCTCCTGCGCCGAGTGAATGACCAGTTCGAGAAACTCACCCTTATCCAGCTTCTGCTCGCCCTTGCGCAGGCCGCGTGCGAAGTAGATGTGAATGCCTTCGTCGGAGTAGGCGATGGCGTTGTGCAGCACGCCGGCGCAGGCCCACTCGGCCGCGCTGTAGCCGGTTTCCTCGAGCAGTTCGC
This sequence comes from Roseateles sp., assembly GCF_052436255.1. Classification (GTDB taxonomy): domain Bacteria; phylum Pseudomonadota; class Gammaproteobacteria; order Burkholderiales; family Burkholderiaceae_C; genus Pelomonas. The sequence goes on from NZ_JBQVNP010000005.1 coordinate 12,754, forward strand.
GACGGCCGCAAGCCAGCGGGTCTTCACCGGCGTCAAGCTTGCCGGCCGGGAACTCCAGCATGACGCGGGCCATCGGGTAGCGGTACTGACGCTCCAATAGCAGCCGCCCGTCGTCGAGCAGCGGCACGACCATGACGGCGCCGGGATGGCGGATGAACTCGCGGGTGGCGGTGCTGCCGTCGGGCAGTGCCACGAAATCCTTGTGGACGCGCAGGAACTGGCCTTGGTAGACCTCGGCGCTGTCGAGCTGGCGCTCGACGAGATGGGCGTCATCAGTCGTCGCCACGATGCGCTCCACGGCGCAGATAGCGCCAGACGAAGCCGGGAAAGCCCAGCGTCACGAAGAGACAGGACGCGGCGGCGTAGAACTCCCAGCCCTGCGAGTGGCGCTGGCCGATGCGCGCCTCGAGCAGCGAGCCCAATGCGAAGATCAGCATGGCCATCAGCAGCAGCTCCAGCAGCCGCCACCAACCGGACTTGGGCGAGCGGCGCGGGCCGATGAGCAGCAACCGCTCGCTGAAGTAAGGCAGGTTGGCAGCGATGACGGCCGCGACAAGAACCAGCCAAACGGCTGCCGACTGGTCCATCAGGCTTGGCCCATCAGGTCGAGAGTGCCTTCACGACGGCCTCGGAACACAGGGCCATCAGGCCGCCCGGCAGCAGGCCGAAGACCAGCACAGCGGCACCGTTGAGCGTCATGACGAAGCGCACATCCCCGGGGGCTGTGATGGCGGCCGTGTCGGTCGGCTCGTCGAAGAACATGACCTTGACGATGCGCAGGTAGTAGAAGGCACCGACCAGCGACACGACGACGGCGAAGATCGCCAGGTACAGGTAGAACTCGACGCTGGTCGAGACCAGCGCCTGCAGCACGGCCAGCTTGGCGTAGAAGCCGACCGTCGGCGGCAGGCCGGCGAGCGAGAACATGAAGATGCTCATCACCAGCGCGAACCAGGGGCTGCGCTTGCCCAGACCGGCCAGGTCCTTGATCTCCTCGGCCTCATGGCCCTGGCGCGACAGCAGGATGACCATGCCGAAGCTGCCCAGCGTCGTCAGCACATAGGTGATGGCATAGAACATCGCCGCGCTATAGGCGTTGTTAGCGGGTACCGTGCTGTTGTTGACCACGCCCGAAGCCAGGCCCAGCAGCATGAAGCCCATGTTGGCGATGGTCGAGTAGGCCAGCATGCGCTTGAGGTTGGACTGCGCAATGGCCGCCAGGTTGCCGATCAGCAGCGACATGATGGACAGCACGATCAGCATCTGCTGCCAGTCCACGGCCAGGCCGATCATGCCTTCGACCAGCAGGCGCACCGTGATGGCGAAGGCCGCCAGCTTGGGCGCTCCACCGATCAGCAGCGTGACTGCGGTGGGCGCGCCTTGGTAGACGTCCGGCACCCACATGTGGAAGGGTGCGGCGCCCAGCTTGAAGGCCAGGCCGGCAACGACGAAGACGACACCGAACACCAGCACCGACTGGTTGGGCGCGCCCTGGGAGATGACGTTGAAGACCTCGGGGATGCTCAGCGAACCGGTGGCGCCATACATCATCGACAGGCCGTAGAGCAGAAAGCCGCTGGCCAGCGCGCCGAGGACGAAGTACTTCATCGCGGCCTCGGTCGACACCGCATGGTCGCGGCGCAGCGCCACGAGGGCGTAAAGCGACAGGCTCATCAGCTCCAGGCCAAGGTAGATGACGAGGAAATTGTTGGCCGACAGCATCACGTTGATGCCGAGCAGCGCGAACAGGCTGAGGATGAAAAGCTCGCCCTTGAGCATCTCGCGGCAGGCCGCGTAGGGGCGCGCATAGACCAGCGTGATCAGCGTGGCCAGGCAGGCGAAGCCCGCCAGCAGGTGCCCCATGGGATCGGCGACGACCATGCCCTGCATCGCATAGGTGGTCACGCCGGCATCGAAATAGCTGAAGTGCAGAGCGCCGACAACGACCAGGGTCAGCTGCGTCAGCCAGTAGGTCGGGCGGCGTTGCTCATCGGTGACCCAGAGATCCGCCAGCGCCACGACGCAACCCATCACGAGCAGCAGGATTTCGGGATAGATCGCGAGCCAGTTCATGTCGTTCATTGTTCTTGCCTCTGCTCGGATCAGGCCGGGATCTTGGTGAGCGCCACATGCTTGAGCAGCTCAGTGACCGATTCGTGCATCACGTCGGTGAAGGGCTTCGGATAAAGGCCCATGTAGAGGGTGGCAACCGCCAGCACCGCCAGCATCAGGAACTCGCGGCTGTTGATGTCGGTCAGCGCGCGCACATCCTCGTTGGCGACGTCACCGAAGTAGACGCGCTTGATCATCCACAGCGTGTAGGCCGCGCCAAAGATCAGCGCCGTCGCGGCGACGAGGCCGACCCAGAAGTTGAACTGCACGGCGCCGAGGATGACCATCCACTCGCCAACGAAGCCGGCCGTCGCGGGCAGGCCGCAGTTGGCCATGCCGAAAAACACCGCGAAAGCCGTGAAGGTCGGCATCGTGTTGACGACGCCGCCATAGGACGCGATCTCACGCGAATGCACGCGGTCGTAGAGCACGCCGATGCACAGGAACATGGCGCCCGACACGAAGCCGTGCGCAATCATCTGCACCAGGCCGCCGGAGACGCCGAGCTCGTTGAAGATGAAGAAGCCCAGCGTCACGAAGCCCATGTGGGCGATGGACGAATAGGCCACCAGCTTCTTCATGTCCTTCTGCACCAGGGCCACCAGGCCGATATAGACGACGGCGATCAGCGACATCGCGATGATCAGCCAGGCCCATTCACGCGCGGCGTCGGGGGCGATGGGCAGCGAGAAGCGCAGGAAGCCATAGCAGCCCAGCTTCAGCATGATGGCCGCCAGCACGACCGAGCCGCCGGTGGGCGCCTCGACGTGGGCGTCGGGCAGCCAGGTGTGCACCGGCCACATCGGCACCTTGACGGAGAAGGCGGCCAGGAAGGCGAAGAACAGCCAGGTCTGCGCGCCGCCCGGCAGCGGCAGCTTGTGCCAGGTCTGGATGTCGAAGCTGCCGGCCGACTGGTAGTACAGGTAGAGCAGCGCCACCAGCATCAGCAGGGAACCAGCCAGCGTGTAGAGGAAGAACTTGAAGGCCGCATAGACGCGGTTCGCGCCGCCCCACACGCCGATGATGATGTACATCGGGATCAGCGTGGCCTCGAAGAACACGTAGAACAGCATGCCGTCCAGCGCGCTGAACACGCCCACCATCAGGCCCGACAGGATCAGGAATGCGCCCATGTACTGGTTGACGCGCGTCTCGATGACCTCCCAGGCCGAGATGACGACGATGACGGTGATGAAGGCCGTCAGCGGCACGAACCACATCGAGATGCCGTCCACGCCCAGGTGGTAGTGGATGTTGAAGCGCTCGATCCAGGACTGGTTCTCGACGAACTGCATGGCAGCCGTCGAGGTGTCAAAGCCCGTGATCAGCGGGAGGGTGACGAGGAAGCTCGCCACGGCCGCGACCAGGGCCAGCCAGCGCACGGCATGCGCCTGCTCGTCGCGCCCGATCATCAGCAGCACGGCGCCGCAGACGATGGGCAGAAAAATCGCAAGACTCAGCAACATTCTTGTTCTCCGCCGCTTCGATCAGAGCCCGAGCAGGGCGCTGAACTGGGGCTTGATATAGGGCCAGAGCTGCCAGGTCATCAGGCCGGTGACGCCGAGGATCATGACCAGGGCGTACCAGTAGAGGTAGCCTGACTGCAGGCGGCGCACCAGGCCCGCAATGCCGCCGACTGCCTTGGCGGACCCGTTGATGATGAGCCCGTCGATCAGCGCGCCATCGCCGCCCTTCCACAGGCCCACGCCAATGAGACGCGCAGCGCGGGCCAGCACCTTCTCGTTGAACCAGTCCATGAAGTACTTGTTCTCCAGGACGATGATCAGCGGGCGCAGCACCTTGGCCAGCCTCGCCGGAATGCTCGGCGCCACCATGTAGAACACATAGGCGGCAACCACGCCTGCAAGCGCCAGCCAGAACGGCAGCAGCGTCAGGCCGTGCAAGGCCATGGCGGCCGCACCGTGGAAGTGGCTGGCCAGCTCGGCCATCGCCGGGTGGGCTGCGGCGTTGACGGTGATGGCGTCCTTGAGGAAGTCGCCGTACAGCATCGGCTGGATGGTCAAGAAGCCAATGACGACCGAGGGGATGGCCAGCAGCACCAAGGGCGCGGTGACGACCCAGGGCGACTCGTGCGGCGTGTGGGCGTGGCCATCGTCGTGATGGTCGTGCTCGCCCGGGAAGGGCTTGTGGTGGAAGTTCTCCTTGCCATGGAAGACGAGGAAATACATCCGGAACGAGTAGAAGGCCGTCACGAACACGCCGACGACGACGGCGAAATAGGCGAAACCCGCTCCGGGCAGCGTGCTGGCGTGCACGGCCTCGATGATCGAGTCCTTGGAATAGAAGCCCGAGAACAGCGGCGTGCCGATCAGGGCCAGCGAACCCAGCAGCGACGTGATCCAGGTGATGGGCATGTACTTGCGCAGGCCGCCCATGTTGCGGATGTCCTGGTCATGGTGCATGCCAATGATGACCGAGCCCGCGCCAAGGAACAGCAGCGCCTTGAAGAAGGCGTGCGTCATCAGGTGGAAGACGGCCACCGAGTAGGCCGAGGCGCCCAGGGCGACCGTCATGTAGCCGAGCTGGGACAGCGTCGAGTAGGCGACGACGCGCTTGATGTCGTTCTGGATGATGCCCAGGAAGCCCATGAACAGCGCCGTGATCGCGCCGATCACCATGACGAAGTTCAGCGCCGTGTCGCTCAGCTCGAACAGCGGCGACATGCGCGCCACCATGAAGATGCCGGCCGTCACCATCGTGGCCGCGTGGATCAGCGCGGAGATGGGCGTCGGGCCCTCCATCGAGTCGGGCAGCCAGACATGCAGCGGGAACTGCGCGGACTTGCCCATCGCGCCGATGAACAAGCAGATGCAGGTGACCGTCATCAGCGACCAGTCCGTGCCGGGGAACACCATCTGCGACAGCTCGCCGGTCTTGGCGAAGGTCTCGGTGTAGTTCAGCGTGCCGCCAAAGGCCACCAGCAGGCCGATGCCGAGGATGAAGCCGAAGTCACCCACCCGGTTGACCAGGAAGGCCTTCATGTTGGCGAAGATGGCCGTCGGTTTCTTGTACCAGAAGCCGATCAGCAGATAGGACACCAGCCCCACCGCCTCCCAGCCAAAGAACAGCTGCAGCATGTTGTTGCTCATGACCAGCATCAGCATGCTGAACGTGAACAGCGAGATGTATGAGAAGAAGCGCTGGTAGCCGTCGTCCTCTTCCATGTAGCCGATGGTGTAGATGTGCACCATCAGCGACACGAAGGTCACCACGCACATCATCATGGCCGTGAGGCCGTCCACGAGAAAGCCGACCTCCATCTTCAGCGGGCCGAGCACCATCCATTCGTAGATGGTCTCGTTGAAGCGCGCGCCGTGGACCGCAACGCTGTAGAGAGTCTGCGCCGACAGGATGAAGGCGATCAGCACCCCGAGGATGGTGATCGCGTGCGAGCCGCGTCGGCCGACCGTCCTGCCGAAGAAGCCGGCAATGATGGCGCCCGCCAGCGGCGCCAATGGCACCGCGAGCAGCGTGTTTTGCGAGAGTTGTGCAGACATCTTGTTCTTATCCCTTCAGCGCGTCGAGTTCCTCGACGTTGATGCTGGCGCGGTTGCGGAACAGCACAACGAGGATGGCCAGGCCGATGGCCGACTCGGCCGCCGCGACGGTCAGGATGAAGAACACGAAAACCTGGCCGCCCATGTCGCCGAGGTAGTGCGAGAAGGCGACGAAGTTCATGTTGACCGCCAGCAGCATCAGCTCGATGGCCATCAGCAGCACGATCAGATTCTTGCGGTTCAGGAAGATGCCGATCACCGACAGCGCGAACAGCATCGCGCCGAGCGTCAGGAAATGGCCCAGAGTCAATCCAGCGGCGACGATCATGGCTGGCCTCCTTCGGCCGGTGCGGCAGGCGGCGCCGGCGTGTTGACGGTGAGTGCCATCTTGACGATCTTCAGGCGCTGGGCCTTGGTGACCTTGACCTGCTCCGACGGATCCATGGCGCGCGAGTCCTTGCGGCGGCGCAAGGTCAGCGCGATGGCCGCGACGATGGCCACCAGGAGCAGCACGGCGGCGATCTGCAGCGGGTAGAGGTAGGCCGTGTAGATCTCGATGCCAAGCAACTTGGTGTTGCCCATCTCGATCTGCGCGGCGGTGGCCGTCGGTGCATCGGCCAGCTGGAAGCCGCCCATCAGCACGATACCCATCTCGAAGGCGATCAGCGCGCCGATGACGGCGGCTACGGGCAGGTGCTTCCAGAAGCCTTCACGGGCGCTGTCCGTGTTGAGGTCCAGCATCATGACGACGAACAGGAACAGCACCATCACAGCGCCGATATAGACGAGCACCAGCGCAATGGCCAGGAACTCGGCCTTCAGCAGCATCCAGATGCAGGCCGCGGTGAAGAAGGACAGGATGAGGAACAGCGCCGCATGCACAGTGCTGCGCGCGGTGATGACGCGGAACGAACTCACCAGCAGGATGCCGGAGAAGACGTAGAAGAGGATGGTCGTGGTGTCCATACGTATCCAGGCCAGCTGAGCCGGACCGCAGCGCGCCATGCGGCGTGCCGGCGATCAGCGGTACTTGGCGTCGGCCTCCTTTTGAGCCGCGATCTCAGCCTCGTACTTGTCGCCGACGGCCAGCAGCATGTCCTTGGTGAAGTAGAGGTCGCCGCGCTTTTCGCCGTGGTATTCGAGGATGCTGGTCTCGACGATGGAGTCCACCGGGCAGCTTTCCTCGCAGAAGCCGCAGAAGATGCACTTGGTCAGGTCGATGTCGTAGCGCGTCGTGCGGCGGCTGCCGTCGGCGCGCACGTCGCTCTCGATGGTGATGGCCATCGCCGGGCAGACGGCCTCGCAGAGCTTGCAGGCAATGCAGCGTTCTTCGCCGTTCTCGTAACGGCGCAGCGCGTGCAAGCCGCGGAAGCGCGGCGACAGCGGCGTCTTCTCCTCGGGAAACTGGACGGTGATGTTGCGCGAGAGGAAATGCCTCCCGGTGAGTTTCATCCCCTTGAGCAGTTCCCAGAGGAAGAAGGTCTTCGCGAAATTCGTGATTGCAGTCATCCTAGATCCCGCAGTTGGGCGCGTCCGAGGGGCTGGCGAGGCGGGTTGCCGGCAAGGCGCGCCGACGAAGTGGGCTTGTGCCCACGAGGAGAAGCAACGCGGCTAGCGGCACGAAGCGCCAGCCCAGCGGGCGTACAGCGCTCCTCGCCCAAGCGGTGAGCGTGGCGAAATCGGGCAGGCGTTGACGCACCGGAACTTCCGATCGGTAGCAAGCGGTCAATTGCCGGGTCTAGGATCATCTTCGCCGCCTCACTTCCAGATGTTGAACGGCGTCTGCATCCAGGCACCGACAACGACCAGCCAGATCAGCGTGATGGGAATGAAGATCTTCCAGCCCAGACGCATGATCTGGTCGTAGCGGAAGCGTGGAAACGTGGCACGCACCCACAGGAACATCGTGACGACGACGAAGGTCTTGCCGAACAGCCAGAGCCAGTTCCACAGCGCCATCGTGTTCTGGATGAAGCTAGGCGTCTCCATGCCGAACAGCGCCCAGGAAATCGGTGCGCTCCAGCCGCCGAGGAACAGGATGACGGCCAGGGCCGACACCAGGATCATGTTGGCGTACTCGGCCAGGAAGAACATCGCGAACGACATGCCCGAGTACTCGATCATGTGGCCGGCAACGATCTCGGACTCGCCTTCGACCACGTCGAAGGGGAGGCGGTAGGTTTCAGCCAGACCGGAGATGAAGAAGACGATGAAGATCGGGAACAGCGGCAGCCAGTTCCAGGACAGGAAGTTCAGGCCCATGTCCGCGAACATGCCCTTCTCCTGCACCTGCACGACGGTCGTCATGTTCAGGCTGCCGGTCACCATCAGCACGACGACCAGCGCAAAGCCCATCGCGATCTCGTAGGAGACCATCTGCGCCGAGGCGCGCAGTGCGCCGAGGAAGGCGTACTTCGAGTTGGACGCCCAGCCGGCGATGATGACGCCGTAGACCTCCAGCGACGTGATCGCCATGATGAACAGCAGGCCGGCATTGACGTTGGCCACGGCCGCGTCGGGCCCGAAAGGCACCACGGCCCAGGCGGCCAGCGCCGGCATGATGGTCATGACGGGGCCGAGGAAGAACAGGCCCTTGTGCGCGGCGGCAGGCCTGATGATCTCCTTGAAGATCAGCTTGACCGCATCGGCGATGGGCGTCAGCAGGCCGAAGGGGCCGACGCGGTTGGGGCCCGGGCGGATCTGCGACCAGCCGATGGCCTTGCGCTCCCACAGCGTCAGGTAGGCCACACAGATCATCAGCGGCGCGACGACCGCGATGATCTTCATCAGGCTCCAGACCAGGGGCCACAGGCCGCCCAGCAGTGAGGCACCGTTCTGGTAGAGGGTGTCGATCATTTCTTGGGGCTCCCTCAGACCTTGCTGACGCTCAGCGTGCCGAAAGCGGCGCCGAGGGTCGCGGTTTGCGGCAGGCCGGCCGGCACGCGGACCACGCCGTCGGGCAGGCCGGCTTCGAGGCGCGCAGGCAGCTGCGCAGCGCCGCCGTCCTGCACGACGCGGACCTGGTCACCCGCCTGAAGGGCGAGCTGCTGCCACAGGCTGGCCGGCAGGCCGACGGTCGGTGCTTCGCGGCCGTCGGTGCTCAGTTGCAGCGACGTCGAATGGCGCACCAGCGCGTCGCTGGCGTAGATCGGGAGGTTGGCAAAGCGCTCGATGCCTTCGGCAGGCGCAGCGGTTTTCGGCGACGCCGTGGTCGCATTGCTGAGGCGGCTAGCAATGTCACCACCGAGGGCCTGCTCACGCACTTGCTCGGAGCTGTCCTGGTCGAAGCCGGCCAGGCCGAGCAGATTGCCCAGCACGCGCAGCACCTTCCAGCCCGGACGGGTTTCAAGCAGCGGACGGGCGACGCCGACGAAACTCTGCAGGCGCCCTTCCGCGTTGACGAAGCTGCCGGACGTTTCCGTGAATGGCGCGACGGGCAGCAGCACGTCGGCGTAGTCGAGGCCGGACTTGAAGGGGCTCAGCACGACGACCATCTCTGCCGCGTCCAGCGCCCTGGCGGCGGCGCCGGGGTTGGCGGCGTCGAGCACCGGGTCCGTGTTCAGCAGCAGGGCCGCCTTGAGCGGTGCGCCGGTCAGCATCTGGCCGGCGTTCAGCCCGTCGATCTGCGGTTGCGCCTTGACGAGCTGAGCACCGACGCTGTTGGCGGCGGCGGTCAGGTAGCCGACGCTGGCACCGGTCTGTTGACCAATCCACTGGGCCAGTGCCAGCAGGCTAGAAGCCTGGGGATGTTCAGCGGCGGCATTGCCGAGCAGCACGGCCTTGGCGCGGCCAGACATCAGGCTGCCAGCAATCGCCTTGGCCTCGTCGGTGGCGGTGCCGCGTAGCGGGGCACCTTCACCAATCGCCGCAGCGATGTCGGCCAGGGCCTGCACCCAGGCAGACGGCGCCACGGACAGCGAGGCGGCCAGCGGCATCAGCCAGTCATCACTGTTGACGCCGATGCGATGCACCGTGGCACCACGGCGCGCGCTGCCACGCAGGCGGGCAGCGAACAGCGGGTGGTCCTTGCGCAGCGAGGAGCCGACGACGAGGACGCGGTCCAGTTCGGACAGGCTGGCGATGCTTCTGCCCAGCCAGCGAGCCTGGCCGGCCGGCGCGGCATTGCCGAAGTCGCTGTGGCGCAGGCGGTGGTCGATGTTGTCGCTGCCCAGGCCACGCACCAGTTGAGCCAGCAGGTGCAACTCTTCCACCGTGCTGTGCGGTGAAGCGAGCGCACCGATGGCGCTTGCGCCATGGTCGGCCTTGATGGACTTCAGGCCGTTGGCGACGTATTCCAGCGCGGTTGTCCAGTCGACCTGCTTCCAGGCACCGCCCTGCTTGATCATGGGCGCGGTCAGGCGGGCGTCGCTGTTCAGGCCTTCATAACTGAAGCGGTCGCGGTCGGCGATCCAGCATTCGTTGATGGCCTCGTTCTCCAGCGGCACGACGCGCATGACCTGGTTGCCCTTGACCTGGACGATCAGGTTGGCACCGGTCGAGTCGTGCGGGCTGACGCTCTTGCGACGCGACAGCTCCCAGGTGCGGGCGCTGTAACGGAAGGGCTTGCTGGTGATGGCGCCGACCGGGCAGAGGTCGATCATGTTGCCCGAGAGTTCGGAGTCGACCGTGCGGCCGACGAAGGTCTGGATCTCGCTGTGCTCGCCGCGGTGGGCCATGCCCAGCTCCATGACGCCGGCGATCTCCTGGCCGAAGCGCACGCAGCGGGTGCAATGGATGCAGCGGCTCATCTCTTCCATCGAGAGCAGCGGGCCGACGCTCTTGTGGAAGACGACGCGCTTTTCCTCGGAGTAGCGGCTCTTGCTGCCGCCATAGCCGACGGCCAGGTCCTGCAGCTGGCACTCGCCGCCCTGGTCGCAGATGGGGCAGTCCAGCGGGTGGTTGATCAGCAGGAATTCCATGACGCCCTGCTGGGCCTTGACCGCCTTGTCGCTCTTGGTGCGGACGATCATGCCCTGCGTGACCGGCGTGGCGCAGGCGGGCATGGGCTTGGGCGCCTTCTCCACATCCACCAGGCACATGCGGCAGTTGGCCGCGATGCTCAGCTTCTTGTGATAGCAGAAGTGCGGGATATAGGTGCCAGCCTTCTCGGCAGCATGCATGACCATGCTGCCTTCCTGGACCGAGACCTTCTGACCGTCGAGTTCGATTTCAACCATGGCTCTGTTCCGGGTGTCCGTTAGGCCGCCAAGGGCTGGGGCACCAGAGGCTTCTTGTGTTCGATCAGATGAACGAACTCGTGCTTGAAGTGTTTGATCATGGCCCGCACCGGCATCGCAGCGGCATCACCGAGCGCGCAGATGGTGCGGCCCTGGATGTTGTCGGCGACCGAGTTCAACAGGTCCAGATCCTCTGCCCTGCCCTGGCCGTGGTAGATGCGCTCGATGACGCGGTGCATCCAGCCCGTACCCTCGCGGCAGGGCGTGCACTGGCCGCAGGACTCGTGCGTGTAGAAGTAGGACAGGCGCATCAGGCTCCTGACCATGCAGCGCGAGTCGTCCATGACGATGACGGCCCCCGAGCCCAGCATGGAGCCGGCCTTGGCGATCGAGTCGTAGTCCATCGTGCACTGCATCATCACGTCGGCCGGCAGCACCGGCGCGGACGAACCGCCAGGGATGACAGCCTTCAGTGTGCGACCCTTGCGCACGCCGCCGGCCAATTCCAGCAGCTTGCTGAAGGGCGTGCCCAGCGGCACCTCGTAATTGCCCGGGCGCTCGACGTCGCCGGACACCGAGAACAGCTTGGTACCGCCGTTGTTGGGCTTGCCGATATCCAGGTAGGCCTGGCCGCCGTGGCGGATGATCCAGGGCACCGCCGCGAAAGTCTCGGTGTTGTTGATCGTCGTGGGCTTGCCGTAGAGGCCAAAGCTGGCCGGAAACGGCGGCTTGAAGCGCGGCTGGCCCTTCTTGCCTTCCAGCGACTCCAGCAGCGCGGTTTCTTCGCCACAGATGTAGGCGCCAAAACCGTGGTGGCCGTGCAGCTGGAAACAGAACGAGGAGCCGAGGATGTTGTCACCGAGGTAGCCGGCGGCGCGCGCCTCTTCCAGGGCGGCTTCGAAACGCTCGTAGACCTCGAAGATTTCGCCGTGGATGTAGTTGTAGCCCACCGTGATGCCCATCGCGAATGCGGCAATGGCCATGCCTTCGATGACCTGATGCGGGTTGAACATCAGGATGTCTCGGTCCTTGCAGGTGCCCGGCTCGCCCTCGTCGGAATTGCAGACAAGGTACTTCTGGCCCGGGAACTGGCGCGGCATGAAGCTCCACTTCAGGCCGGTCGGGAACCCCGCGCCGCCACGGCCGCGCAGTGCCGAGGTCTTCACCTCGGCAATGACCTGGTCGGGGGTCATGCCGCCGTCTGCCGCCAGAATCTTCTTGAGCGCCTGGTAGCCGCCGCGGGCCTCGTAGTCCTTGAGCGACCAGTTCGCGCCATTCAGGCCGTCGTAGATCTGGGGCGTGATGTGACGACCGTGGAAGCAGGTCTCGACACCCGTGGATTGGAATTTGGTGAGGTCCAGCATGTCGTCCTCAGGCCTTCACAGCATTGGACCGCAGCACGTCGACGAGTTCGTCAAGACGCTCTGCCGTCATGAAGCTGCACATCTGGCGGTCGTTGACCAGCATCACCGGCGAGTCGGCGCAGGCGCCCAGGCACTCGCTCTTCTGCACGGTGAACAGGCCGTCGGCCGTCGTGCCACCCTCTTCCACACCAAGCTTGCTGCACAGGTGTTCCAGCGCAGTCTGGCCGTCGCGCAGCTGGCAAGGCAGGTTGGTGCAGACGTTGAGCTTGAACTGACCCAGCTTGCGCTGGTTGAACATGTTGTAGAAGGTCGTGACCTCGTAGACCGCAATGGGCGGCATGCCAAGGTAGGCGGCGATCACGTCCTCGCTGGCGCGCGACACGAAGCCCTCTTCCTGCTGCACGATGGACAGGCAGGCCATGACAGCCGACTGGCGCTGTTCGTAGGGGTACTTGGCGACCTCACGGTCGAAGCGCGCGCGGGTCGCGTCAGAGAGTTGGTAGCTGCTCATCGATCAATCTCGCCGAACACGATGTCCATGGTGCCGATGATGGCGACGGCGTCCGCGATCATGTGGCCGCGGCCCATTTCGTCCAGCGCCGCCAGATGCGAGAAGCCCGGCGCACGGATCTTCAGGCGATAGGGCTTGTTGGCACCGTCGCTGACCATGTAGATGCCGAACTCGCCCTTGGGATGCTCGACGGCCGCGTAGGCCTCGCCCTCGGGCACGTGGAAGCCTTCGGTGAAGAGCTTGAAGTGGTGGATCAGCTCTTCCATGTTGGACTTCATGTCCACGCGCGAAGGCGGCGCCACCTTGTGGTTGTCGGTGATGACCGGCAGGCCCGGGTTGGCACGCAGCCATTTGACGCACTGCTGGATGATGCGGTTGGACTGGCGCATCTCCTCGACACGCACGACATAGCGGTCGTAGGTGTCGCCATTCGTGCCGACCGGGATGTCGAAATCCATCTGGTCATACACGTCATAGGGCTGGGTCTTGCGCAGGTCCCAGGCGATGCCCGAGCCACGCAGCATGGCACCGGTGAAGCCGAGGTTGAGTGCGCGCTCCGGCGACACGACGCCGATGCCGACCGTGCGCTGCTTCCAGATGCGGTTGTCGGTCAGCAGCGTCTCGTAGTCGTCGACGTTCTTCGGGAAGCGCGCGCAGAAATCGTCGATGAAGTCCAGCATCGAGCCCTGGCGGTTCTCGTTGAGCTGGGCGATGGCCTTGGCGTTGCGGATCTTGCTGACTTTGTACTGCGGCATCGAATCCGGCAGGTCGCGGTAGACGCCACCTGGACGGAAATACGCAGCGTGCATGCGTGCGCCAGACACCGCCTCGTAGATGTCGAACAAATCCTCGCGCTCGCGGAAGCAGTAGATGAGGATGTTCATCGCACCGCAGTCCAGCCCGTGCGCGCCCAGCCAAAGCAGGTGATTCAGCAGCCGGGTGATCTCGGCGAACATCACGCGGATGTACTGCGCGCGGACCGGCACTTCCAGTCCCAGCATCTTCTCGATGGCCAGGCAGTAGGCATGCTCGTTGGCCATCATCGACACGTAGTCGAGGCGGTCCATGTAGGGCAGCGACTGGATGTAGGTCTTTTGCTCGGCGAGCTTTTCGGTCGCGCGATGCAGCAGGCCGATGTGGGGATCGGCACGCTGGATGACTTCGCCGTCGAGCTCCAGCACCAGGCGCAGCACGCCGTGGGCGGCCGGATGCTGAGGGCCGAAGTTCAGCGTGTAGTTCTTGATTTCTGCCATGGGTTACAGACTCAAAGGCCGCCGTACTTGTCTTCGCGAATGATGCGCGGTGTGATCTCGCGCGGCTCGATGCTGACCGGCTGGTAGATGACGCGCTTCTGTTCGGCGTCGTAGCGCATCTCGACATGACCCGACACCGGGAAGTCCTTGCGCATCGGATGGCCAATGAAGCCGTAGTCCGTCAGGATGCGGCGCAGGTCGTCGTGGCCATCAAAGATGACGCCGAACATGTCGAAGGCCTCGCGCTCGAACCAGTTGGCGGCGCTCCACACGCCGGTGACCGAGGCCACGCAGGGAAAGTCGTCATCGGTCGCGAAGACCTTCAGGCGCAGGCGCCAGTTCTTCGTCACCGAAAGCAGGTGAGTGACGATCGCATAGCGAGGGCCTTCATAGGCGCCATCGCCGTAGCTGCTGTAGTCGACACCACAGAGGTCGATCAGTTGTTCCAGCTTGATCTCGGGGTGATCGCGCAGCGTCGTCGCGACATCGAGATAGTCCGCCGCGCGCACGGTCAGCGTCAGTTCGCCCAGGGCGAACTGCAGCGAGACAACGCGCTCGCCGAGGATGGCGCCTACTTGCTGGGCCAGGGTTTCGAGATTCAGGCTCATACCTTGGCGCTCAGCGGGCAATGGTGTTTTCGCGGCGGATCTTGGCCTGCAACTGCAGGATGCCATAAAGCAGCGCTTCGGCCGTCGGCGGGCAGCCGGGCACATAGACGTCCACCGGCACGATGCGGTCGCAGCCGCGCACGACGGAGTAGCTGTAGTGATAGTAGCCACCGCCGTTGGCGCAGGACCCCATCGACAGCACCCAGCGCGGCTCGGCCATCTGGTCGTAGACCTTGCGCAGCGCCGGCGCCATTTTGTTGCACAGCGTGCCGGCCACGATCATCAGGTCGGACTGGCGCGGGCTCGGGCGGAACAGCATGCCGAAGCGGTCGATGTCGTAGCGCGCGGCACCCGCATGCATCATCTCGACGGCACAACACGCCAGGCCAAACGTCATCGGCCACAGCGAGCCGGTCTTGGACCAGTTGATGAGCTTGTCGACCGACGTGGTGACAAAGCCTTCTTTCAAGACGCCTTCAATACCCATTTGGAATTCCCAGCTTGTGTCGGCGGACGTTTATTCCCAGTCGAGGGCGCCCTTTTTCCACTCGTAGGCAAAGCCGACGACCAGGATGCCGAGGAAGATCATCATCGCCCAGAAGCCCGTGGGGCCGATTTCCTTGAGCGCCACGGCCCAGGGGAACAGGAAGGCAATCTCAAGGTCGAAAAGAATGAACAGAATGGCGACGAGGTAGTAGCGCACATCGAATTTCATGCGCGCGTCTTCAAAGGCCTCAAAGCCGCATTCGTAGGGGGAGTTCTTGGCCGCATCGGGCCGGTTGGGGCCAAGCAACCCGCCCAGGATCTGGGGAGCAATCCCGACACCTGCGCCGACCAAAATGAAGAGGATGACGGGCAGATATTGTTCGAGATTCATTTGGGCTTTCTCGGGGCCGACAACAAGTCTTCGTTCAACACGGTTTGCCCGAAGGCAAACCACAAAAGCAAACAGGCGCGCCACCAGCGAATCGAAAGATTTCGCTTGCGGATCGCGCCCGCCTTGAACCTTGCGTTGATCAACCCAGCTTGACGCTGGCCGATCCATGGCGACAGGCCGCTTTGGCAGCCTCCCGCATCGAATCAACGGGAAATGCTAGCCGATGTTCTGGTGCCGTCGGCGAGACTCGAACTCGCACAGCTTTCGCCACTACCCCCTCAAGATAGCGTGTCTACCAATTTCACCACGACGGCAGTAATCAAAAGCGTCTGGCAATCAAAGGAGGGATTGCATGCCAGACAGCCTCGCATTCTATACCGGGATCTACAGCTGTCCGGGCACGAAGCGAGGTTTTTAGTCGGACTTCAGTTTGCTACGCCCGAGGCCGCCGGAGAAGCGGGGACGGCTGGAGCCACGATGGCACCGGGGATGGCAGCGGCACCGGACGCCCCGGGGGCGGGTGCGATGAGGGCAGCGCGGTCGAGCACGCTGTCCGCGTCAGGCGCGCTGCCGGTACGGCCGTTGGCCAGGAAGGCCAACCCGAGCGTGCAGCCGAAGAACAGCGTCGCGGCCACTGCCGTGGTGCGTGACAGGAAGTTTGCGCTCCCCGTGGCGCCGAACAGGCTGCCCGAAGCGCCGCTGCCGAAGGAGGCGCCCATGTCCGCACCCTTGCCATGTTGCACCAACACCAGGCCGATGATCGCCAGGGCCGAGAGCAACTGAACGATCAAGATCAGATTCGCAAAGAACTGCATTCCAAACACTCCATCAAAACTCGCATGGCCCCGCCGCCATCGGCGGGCGCCGGAAAACTCAGTGGGCTGCGGCCAGGCAGATGGCCGCGAAATCAGCCACCTTCAGCGACGCGCCGCCGATCAAGCCGCCATCGATGTCGGCCTGAGAGAACAACTCCGCCGCGTTGTCAGCCTTGACGCTGCCGCCATAGAGGATGCGCATGACGCCGGACCGGTCCGTTGCCGCGTGCAACTGCGCGCGCAGCACGGCGTGCACGGCCTGCGCTTCGGCGGGTGAAGCCGTCAGTCCGGTGCCAATGGCCCAGACGGGCTCGTAGGCAACGACCATCTCGCCGCAGCAGTGGCCCAGCGTGTGGATGACAGCGGCGAGCTGCCGCTTGACGACGGCTTCAGTTTGGCCAGCCTCACGCTCAGCACGCGTCTCGCCAACGCAGACGATGGGCGTGAGGCCATGGGCCAGCACCGCCTTGGCCTTGTCGGCGACGAGCTGGTCGGTCTCCGCGTGATAGGCACGGCGCTCCGAATGTCCCACGATGACATAGCGGCAGCCGACATCGGCCAGCATCGCGCTCGACACCTCGCCCGTGTAGGCGCCCTGCTCGTGCGAGGAGCAATCCTGAGCGCCGTAGACGATGGCATTGCCGGTCAGCGCGAGGGCCGTTTCAGCGATGTAGGGATAAGGCACGCAGACCGCGACGTCGGCATTCCACGGGCCGGCTTCCTTGAGGCCGGCAAGCAACTGGGCGTTGGCAGCGCGGCTGCCGTGCATCTTCCAATTGCCGACAACGAGTTTCTTTCTCATCTCAGCTCCATCACCAGTTCAGCACGATCTTGCCGATGTGCCGGTTAGATTCCATCAGCGCATGCGCCTCAGCCGCCTGGGCCGCCGGCAGCTCGCGGTAAACGACCGGCTGGATGCGACCGCCTTCGATCAGCGGCCAGACCTTGTCGCGCAGCGCGCGCGCCAGGCCCGCCTTGAACGCCGCCGAACGCGGCCGCAGTGTCGAGCCGGTGATCGTCAGACGCTTGCGCAGCACGAGGCCGGCATCGATTTCCGACCTCACACCGCCCTGCACCGCAATCAACGCCAGACGACCGTCCTCAGCCAGCGCCTGCACGCCACGGGCTATGTAGTCGCCGGCCACCATGTCCAGGATCACGTCGACGCCACGGCCATCGGTGGCGGCCTTGGCCTCCGAGACGAAGTCTTGCTCGCGATAGTTGATGGCGACTTCGGCACCCAGCGCTCTGCAGGCTTCGGCCTTGTCGGCGCTGCCGACCGTCACCAGCACGCGCGCGCCGAGCGCCTTGGCAATCTGGATGGCCGTCACGCCGATGCCGCTGGCGCCGCCGTGGATCAGCAGCGTCTCGCCTGCCTGCAGCGCTGCGCGGTCGAAAACGTTGGCCCACACGGTGAAGCAGGTTTCGGGCAACGTGGCGGCCTGCGTCAGCGTCCAGCCTTTGGGCACCGGCAGGCATTGGGCAACCGGCGCCGTGCACAGCTCGGCATAGCCACCACCGTTGACCAGCGCGCAGACTTTGTCGCCCAGCTGGAAGCCATGCGCAGCCAGAGCTTCGGCATCGCCAGCGACAATCTCGCCCGCGACCTCCAGCCCTGGCAGATCGCTCGCGCCTGGCGGCGGCGGATACGCGCCCTTGCGCTGCAGCACATCCGGCCGATTGATGCCAGAGGCTGCAACGCGGATCAGGCACTCACCCGGGCCCGCGACTGGGTCCGGCCTGTCAGCCAGCTCCAGCACCTCGGGCCCGCCGGGGCGGGTGATCGCGATGGCTTTCATCGCTGCGCAATTACTCCGCTGCGGGCGGGGTGCTGTCAGCGGCTTGAGCCAGCGGTGCAGCCTCACGCTCCGGGCGGTCCAGCAGTGCCTTCATCGACAGCTTGATGCGGCCCTTCTCGTCAGTCTCGAGCACCTTGACTTTGACTACTTGACCCTCTTGCAGGAAGTCGGTGACCTTCTCGACGCGCTGGTGGGCAATCTGGCTGATGTGCAGCAGGCCGTCCTTGCCAGGCAGCAGGTTCACGAGGGCGCCGAAGTCAAGGATTTTGACGATCGGGCCTTCATAGACCTTGCCGACTTCAACTTCGGCGGTGATCTCTTGGATGCGCTTCTTGGCCAGTTCGGCCTTGTCGGCGTCCGTCGAGGCGATGGTGATCGTGCCGTCTTCGCCGATGTCGATGGTCGTGCCGGTCTCTTCGGTCAGCGCGCGGATCGTCGAGCCACCCTTGCCGATGACGTCACGGATCTTCTCCGGGTTGATCTTCATCGTGTACAGGCGCGGCGCGAATTGCGACACCTCGGTATTGGCCGTGCCCATGGCCTCGACCATCTTGCCGAGGATATGCAGGCGGGCTTCCTTGGCTTGCGCCAGAGCGACCTGCATGATTTCCTTGGTGATGCCCTGGATCTTGATGTCCATCTGCAGCGCGGTGATGCCCGTCGTCGTGCCGGCCACCTTGAAGTCCATGTCGCCGAGGTGATCTTCGTCACCCAGGATGTCGGTCAGCACGGCGAAGCGGTTGGCGTCCTTGATCAGGCCCATGGCGATGCCGGCCACGTGGGCCTTCATCGGCACGCCGGCGTCCATCAGCGCCAGGCAGCCGCCGCAGACCGAAGCCATCGACGAGGAGCCATTGGACTCGGTGATTTCCGAGACCACGCGCAGCGAGTAGGGGAAGTCTTCCTTGCTCGGCAGCGCGGCGATCAGCGCGCGCTTGGCGAGGCGGCCGTGGCCGATTTCGCGGCGCTTGGGCGAGCCGACACGACCCGTCTCGCCGGTGGCGAAGGGGGGCATGTTGTAGTGCATCATGAAGCGGTCTTCGAACTCGCCGTCCAGCGCGTCGATGCGCTGCGCGTCACGGTCCGTGCCAAGCGTGGCGATGACCAGGGCCTGCGTCTCGCCGCGCGTGAACAGCGCCGAGCCGTGGGTGCGCGGCAGGATGCCGTTGCGGATCTCGATGGGGCGCACGGTGCGGGTGTCGCGGCCGTCGATGCGCGGCTCCCCGGCCAGGATCTGGCTGCGGACGATGCGGGCTTCGATTTCGAACAGCAGGCCTTCGACTTCGACCTTGTCGAACGCGACGCCCTCGTCCTTCAGAGAAGCGAAGACGCTGGACGTGACGCTGCGGCAGGCTTGCGTGCGGGCTTGCTTGGAGCGGATCTGGTAGGCCTCGCGCAGCGGGCCTTCGGCGAGGCCGTTGACCTTGGCGATGAAGGCTTCGTCCTTGGCCGGAGCGGCCCAGCTCCAGGCCGGCTTGCCGGCGTCGCGCACGAGGTCATTGATCGCGGCGATGGCGACATTGCCTTGCTCGTGGCCGTAGACGATGGCGGCCAGCATGACCTCTTCCGACAGGCCCGAGGCTTCGGACTCGACCATCAGCACGGCGGCCTGCGTGCCCGCGACGACGAGGTCCATCTGGCTGCTGGCCAGTTCAGACTTGCTGGGGTTCAGCACGTACTCGCCATTGACATAGCCGACGCGGGCGGCGCCGATGGGGCCGCTGAAGGGGATGCCGGAGATGGCCAGCGCGGCGGACGAACCGATCAGCGCGGCGATGTCGGCCTGCACTTCGGGGTTCAGGCTCACCACGTGGACCACAACCTGGACTTCATTGAAGAAGCCTTCAGGGAACAGCGGACGGATCGGGCGGTCGATCAGGCGGCTGGTGAGCGTCTCGTGCTCGCTGGGGCGGCCCTCGCGCTTGAAGAAGCTGCCGGGGATCTTGCCGGCGGCGTAGGTCTTCTCGAGGTAGTCGACCGTCAGCGGGAAGAAGTCCTGGCCAGCCTTGGCTTCGGTCTTGGCGACCACGGTGGCCAGCACGACGGTGCCTTCGATGTTGACGAGGACGGCACCGCTGGACTGACGGGCGACTTCACCCGTTTCCAGCACGACGTTGTGGCGGCCCCATTGGAAGGACTTCGTGACCTTGTTGAAAATGGACATGCTCATCTCCTGGTTTTAGTGGGTGCGGGGGCACCCGGGGGAACCGGGAACGAGACTGGGTTTGGTCCAGATGCCATTCCAGGGCGGTTCACTGAAGAACCGTCTTGGAATGATCCGACACCACGTCAGCTCGGTTCCGGCAGATAGATGGACGAAGAGCCTGTACTGGGCAAATGGACCAGACAGGCTCCTCGTGGACGAAAGCAGATTACTTGCGCAGGCCGAGCTTGGCGATCAGCGCGGTGTAGCGGCTGGAATCAATGCGCTTGAGGTAGGCCAGCAGGCTCTTGCGGGTGTTGACCATCTTCAGCAGACCGCGGCGACCGTGGTGGTCCTTGGCATGCAGCTTGAAGTGGGGGGTCAGCTCGTTGATGCGAGCGGTCAGCAGAGCCACTTGGACTTCGGGCGAACCGGTGTCATTGGCGCTGCGGCCGTTGGCCTTGACGATTTCGGCCTTATTCAGATCGGCGACGGACATTTTCGTTCCTGGTGTTTCGGAAGTCCGGCCGGGCGGGCGCTCAGCGCTGCCGCAGACGGTTTCCATGGGTTGACTTGCGGACACGGGGGAAACCGCCCCGAGCCGTGCTAACGGTTCAGCCACCCAACGCAAGGCATCAGGCGCGCAAAACCGTCGGATTATAGCTCAAAGCGACGGGACACCCAAGCCGCAGGCTGCCGAGCGCGCAGACATGCGGCCGCTGCTGACGGGTTTCAAGTGTTGCGAGCGCCCTGCCCTGCATTTGCGTGCGATCCCGGCGCCGCGTCAAAAGCCGGCTCTTGAAGGGCTGTAGCGCCGCCCAATCTCTCGGTCATCGGGTGCTGCTCCCGATCCGTGCAGCAGCGGTCACCGCCACAGGAGTTCCACATGTTTTATCTCACCCATCCCCGTCATGTCGCCCGCGTTCTGCGCCAGTTCGACGTCGATGTGGACGCTGCCCGCACCCCGGCCCTGGACGTCAGCGAAGACGCCGAGGGCTATCAGGTCACCGTCGACATGCCCGGCGTCGCCAAGGAAGCTGTCAGGGTCCGCGTTGAAGGCCGGCAAGTGCACATCGAGACAGCGACCGAACAGGCCGCTGCACCCACCGATGGATCGCGCCTGCTCTACCGGGAGCGCCGCGCCGCACGCTATGCCCGCAGCTTCTCTCTGCCTGCCGAGATCGATCAGCAGCAGTCCGCAGCTGTCTTCAAGAACGGCGTGCTGACGCTGACCCTGGTCAAGCGCGTTGCCCAAAACGGGGGGCAGTTGACCGTCAACTAAGCAGCACCGAGCTCCCAGCGCGGACGGACTTCAAAGCCGCCGTCATGCGCGGGGCTGGCCATGCCGCGCTGCACCCGCAGCGCGGCGGCCATGGCGATCATGGCGCCGTTGTCGGTGCACAGCGACAACTCGGGGTAGTGCACGCGCACGCCCCGCTTGTAGCAGGCGGCGTTCAACTGCTCCCGCAGCTTGGCGTTAGCGCCGACACCACCAGCAACGACGAGGCGCTCCAGTCCGGTCATCTTCAGCGCCAGCATTGATTTCTTCACCAGCACCTCGACGATGGCCTCCTGCGTTGCCGCAGCGAGGTCGGCTTTCGTCTGATCGCAGGGCCCGGATCCATCCAGGCCCAGCTTCTTCACCTGGGTCAGCACGGCAGTCTTCAGCCCGGCGAAACTGAAATCGGGCTTGCCGCTGTGCAGCAGCGGACGTGGCAGCGTGAACGCATCAGGGTTGCCAAACTCGGCCATGCGCGCCAGATGTGGGCCGCCGGGGTAAGGCAGGCCCAGCAACTTGGCACTCTTGTCAAAGGCTTCGCCTGCCGCGTCGTCGATGGTCTCGCCGAGCATCTCGTAGCTGCCCACGCCGTCCACGCGCATCAGCTGCGTGTGACCGCCACTGACCAGCAGGGCGATGAAGGGGAACTCCGGTGCGTCGGCTGACAGGAAGGGCGACAGCAGATGCCCTTCCAGGTGATGGATGGGCAGCGCCGGCACATCCAGCGCCGCAGCCAACGACACGGCCACACCAGCGCCAACAAGTAGCGCGCCTGCAAGGCCGGGGCCTTGGGTGTAGGCGATCAGGTCGACATCCCGCAGAGTCAGATTGGCCTGCGACAGCACCTCGCGCGCAAGCGGCAGCACGCGGCGCACATGGTCGCGCGATGCCAGCTCTGGCACGACGCCGCCATAGGCCTGGTGCATGGTGATCTGGCTGTGCAGCGCCTGCGCGACCAATCGCGGCGGCGCATCGCCGTCTACCTCGACAAGCGCCACCCCGGTCTCGTCGCAGGACGACTCGAACCCGAGGATGCGCCGGACCGATTTCACTTACCTTCCTTGGCGTGATTGATCGAGTACTTCGGGATCTCGACCGTCACGTCCTGCTGGCGCAGCAGCGCCTGGCAAGACAGGCGCGAGTCGGGCTCCAGCCCCCAGGCACGGTCCAGCATGTCCTCTTCGTCCTCCTCCATCTCGCTCAGCGATCGGCCGCCCTCGCGCACGATGACGTGGCAGGTCGTACAGGCGCAGACCTGGTCGCAGGCATGTTCGATGTGGATGTCGTTGGCCAGCAGCGCTTCGCAGATCGACGTGCCGGGTGTGGCCGTGATGTTGGCACCATCGGGGCAGTACTCGGCGTGCGGGAGTATCTTGATGACGGGCATGTTGTTCTCTTAGAGGGCCGAGACGTTGCGGCCGGTCAATGCACGGGCGATGGAGCGGTTCATGCGCTCTGCGGCAAAGCCTTCGGTGGCTTCGGCGAGCGACTTGACGGCGTCATCGATGGCATCGGCATCGTCGCCCATCGCCGCCAACTGCACCAGGCGGGCTTCAAGCGATTCGCGCTCGGTCGCGGGCAGCAGGTCACCGTCGGCTGCCAGCGCGCTGCGCGTCGCCAGGATCATGCGCTCGGCCTCGACCTTGGCTTCCCGCAACTTGCGCGCCGCCATGTCCCCTTCCGCGCTCGTGAATCCGTCCTTCAGCATGTTGGCAATCTCGTCGTCGCCCAGACCATAGCTCGGCTTCACGGTGATGGCCGTCTGTACGCCCGAGGTCAGTTCCTCGGCCGACACGTTCAGCAGGCCATCCGCGTCGACTTGAAAGCTGACACGAATGCGCGCCGCACCCGCCACCATGGGCGGGATGCCGCGCAGCTCGAAGCGCGCAAGGGAGCGACAGTCGCTGACCAGTTCGCGCTCGCCCTGCACGACGTGGATAGCCAGCGCGGTCTGACCGTCCTTGAAGGTCGTGAAGTCCTGGGCCTTGGCGACGGGTATGGTCGAGTTGCGCTCGATGACGCGCTCGGTCAGGCCGCCCATGGTCTCCAGGCCAAGGGACAACGGGATCACGTCGAGCAACAGGATCTCGCCATCGGCGGCATTTCCGGCGAGCTGATTGGCCTGGATGGCGGCGCCGAGCGCGACCACCTCGTCGGGGTTCAGGTTGGTCAGCACCTCGCGGCCGACGAGTTCGCTCACCGCACGGCGCACGATGGGCATGCGCGTCGAACCGCCGACCATGACGGTGCCGACCACATCTGCAGCCTTGACCCTGGCGTCGCGCAACACCCGCCTCACGGCGGTCAGCGTCTTGGTGATCAGCGGTTGAACCAACTGCTCGAATTGATCGCGCGTGACGTTGACGCGCAACGGGCGCCCCTCAAGCACATCGAACGCAAAAGGTACTTCCGCAGCCTCGCTCAAGGCCTCTTTGACCCGTCGCGATTCCACCAGCACGGTTCTACGCTCACTCGCGGAGAGCGCCTCGAGTGAAGGCAAGCGCGCCTGCTCCAAAGCCCACACTGCCAACTGCTCGTCGAAGTCGTCGCCACCCAGCGCCGCATCGCCGCCGGTCGCAACGACCTCGAAGACGCCGCGCGTCAGGCGCAGCAGCGAAATATCAAAAGTGCCCCCGCCCAGGTCGTAGACGGCATAGAGCCCTTCGCTGGCATTGTCTAAACCGTAGGCGATGGCCGCGGCGGTAGGCTCGTTGATGAGGCGCAGGACCTTGATGCCAGCCAGCTCGGCGGCGTCCTTGGTCGCCTGGCGCTGGGCGTCGTCGAAGTAGGCCGGCACCGTGATGACGGCGCCAAACAGGTCGTCGGCAAAGCTGTCCTCGGCGCGGAAGCGCAGCGTCGCAAGGATTTCGGCCGATACCTCGACGGGGCTCTTCACGCCGTCGCGCGTGGCGATGGCCAGCATGCCGGGGCGGTCCTCGAACTGGTAAGACAGGCGCTCGCGATTGGCCACGTCCGCCAGGCTGCGACCCATGAAGCGCTTGACCG
Organism: Roseateles sp.; assembly: GCF_052436255.1. GTDB lineage: Bacteria > Pseudomonadota > Gammaproteobacteria > Burkholderiales > Burkholderiaceae_C > Pelomonas. The sequence continues at coordinate 37,216 of NZ_JBQVNP010000005.1, forward strand.
AGACAATCGTGTTCTCGGGGTCCTCGGCCTGCGCCGCGAGCGCGTCGGCGCCGATCTGGCGACGACCTTCGGGCAGGTAGCGCACGGCGGACGGCAAGATGACCCGGCCATGCTCATCGGGCAGGCATTCCGCCACGCCGTGGCGCACCGCGGCGACGAGGGAATGCGTCGTGCCGAGGTCGATACCGACGGCGATGCGGCGCTGGTGCGGGTCCGGCGAGGCGCCAGGTTCTGAGATCTGTAGAAGGGCCATGGGTGTTCAGGCATCCAGCGCGGCGAGGCGCTGGTCAATATCGGCACGGAAGCGCTGGATGAACATCAGCGCGCGGACCTGGGATGCAGCGGACGACGCGTCGTTGGCGTCATCGAGCAGCCGCTGGACCGCGGCAAGCGCCGCCGTTTCCGCCCGGGCCGCTTCGTCATCGAGTGCTGTCAGGGCGACTTCACCGTCGGCCTCGTCGAGCGCCTCGCGCCATGCCATCTGCTGCAGCAGGAAGGCAGCGGGCATCTGCGTGTTGTTCTCGGCCTGCACCGACGCGCCGCGCAACTCGCACAGGTAGGCTGCACGCTTGATCGGGTCGCGCAAGCGCTGGTAGGCCTCGTTGACGCGCATGGCCCACTGCATCGCCACGCGCTGGGCCGCAGCGCCTTCCGATGCAAATCGGTCGGGATGGACCTCGGCCTGTAGCGATTTCCAGCGCGCGTCGATGTCAGCGCGCACCTGGGCCTGCTGTTCATGCAGGCCGAAGAGCTGGAAGTCGTTGTCAGTGAGGCGCATGGCGGGTGGAAAAGCAAAAGGCGCGGTTCACACCGCGCCTGTCGTGGATTGAGCAAGTTTCAGACACGGAAGGACTCGCCGCAGCCGCACTTGTCTTTCTCGCGCGGGTTGCGGAACTTGAAGCCTTCGTTGAGGCCTTCGCGGACGAAGTCCAGCTCGGTGCCATCGAGGTAAGGCAGGCTCTTGGGGTCAATGAGGATCTTGACCTCATGCCCTTCAAAGACCACGTCCTCGGGCGCCACCTCGTCGGCGTACTCCAGCTTGTAGGCCAGGCCGGAACAGCCCGTTGTCTTGACGCCCAGGCGCAGCCCCACGCCTTTGCCTCGCTTGGCGATGTAGCGCTTGACGTGGCGGGCGGCCGCCTCGGTCAGGGTCACCGACATATCAGCCGGAATGCTTGGCGCGGTAGTCGTCCACCGCCGCCTTGATGGCGTCTTCGGCCAGGATGGAGCAGTGGATCTTGACCGGCGGCAGCGCCAGCTCCTCGGCGATCTGGGTGTTCTTGATCGTCAGCGCCTCGTCAAGGCTCTTGCCCTTGACCCATTCGGTCACGAGCGAGCTCGACGCAATGGCCGAGCCGCAACCGTAGGTCTTGAACTTGGCGTCCTCGATCAACCCGGTCGCCGGGTTGACCTTGATCTGCAGCTTCATCACGTCGCCGCACGCCGGCGCGCCGACCATGCCGGTGCCGACATCGTCGTCGCCGTTATCGAACTTGCCGACGTTGCGCGGGTTCTCGTAGTGGTCAACGACCTTTTCGCTGTATGCCATGGTGTTCTCCTGAGTCGCCTATCAGTGGGCAGCCCACTGGATGGTCGAGATGTCGATGCCGTCCTTGTACATGTCCCAAAGCGGGGACAGTTCGCGCAGCTTGGCCACGCGGTCGGTCAGCACGCTGACCGCGTAGTCAACTTCTTCCTCGGTCGTGAAGCGGCCGATGGTCATGCGCAGCGAGCTGTGGGCCAACTCGTCGCTGCGGCCCAGGGCGCGCAGCACGTAGCTCGGCTCCAGGCTGGCCGAGGTGCAGGCGGAGCCCGACGACACCGCCAGCCCCTTGACGCCCATGATCAGGGATTCGCCCTCAACGAAGTTGAACGAGATGTTCAGGTTGTGCGGCACGCGCCGCTCGATGTCACCGTTGATGAAAGTCTGCTCGATACCGGACAGGCCCTGGACCAACTTGTCGTGCAGCGCGCGGATACGCTCATTCTCGGCACCCATCTCCTCACGGGCGATGCGGAAGGCCTCGCCCATGCCGACGATCTGGTGCACCGGCAGCGTGCCGGAGCGCATGCCGCGCTCATGGCCGCCGCCGTGCATCTGCGCCTCAAGGCGGACGCGCGGCTTGCGCCGAACGTAGAGCGCGCCGATGCCCTTGGGGCCGTAGCTCTTGTGCGAGGCCAGGCTCATCAGGTCGATGGGCAGCTTGGCCATGTCGATCTCGACCTTGCCGGTGGCCTGGGCCGCGTCGACGTGGAAGATGATGCCGCGCTCGCGGCACAGGTTGCCGAGAGCCACAACGTCCTGGATGACACCGATCTCGTTGTTGACGAACATCACCGAGGCCAGGATGGTGTCAGCGCGCAGCGCCGCCTTGAAGGCCTCCAGGTCGACCAAGCCGCTTTCCAGCACGTCGAGATAGGTCACCTCGAAGCCCTGGCGCTCCAGCTCACGCATCGTGTCGAGCACGGCCTTGTGCTCGGTCTTGACGGTGATCAGGTGCTTGCCTCGCGTCTTGTAGAACTGCGCGGCACCCTTCAACGCAAGATTGTTGGACTCGGTCGCGCCAGAGGTCCAGACGATTTCGCGCGGGTCGGCGCCGATCAGCTCGGCGACCTGCACGCGCGCCTTCTCGACCGCCTCTTCCGCTTCCCAGCCCCAGGCGTGGCTGCGCGACGCCGGGTTGCCGAAGTGCTCGCGCAACCAGGGGATCATCGCGTCCACCACGCGGGGGTCGCACGGCGTCGTGGCACCGTAATCGAGGTAGATGGGGAAGTGCGGGGTCATGTCCATGGAGCGACTGCTTGTTGTCTTACTTGCTGAACGCGTTGCCCAGCGCAAAAACCGAGTTCGGCGCCGTCACGCGGATCGGCTTGAGCACCGGCTGCGATGAGATCGCGCGCTTGACCGGCGCGGCCTCGACTTCGAAGCCCTTGGCGAGCTGCTCATCGGCCAGCTTGCGCAGAGACACGGAGTCGAGGTACTCGATCATTTTGGCGTTCAGGTTGGTCCAAAGTTCATGGGTGATGCAGCGACCGCTGTCCTCGCCCATGCAGTTTTCCTTGCCGCCGCAGCCGGTGGCGTCAAGCGCCTCGTCCACAGCGACGATGATGTCGGCAACGGTGATGTTCTCGGCCTTGCGGCCCAGCGAATATCCGCCTCCCGGGCCACGGGTGCTTTCCACCAGCTCATGGCGGCGCAGTTTGCCGAAAAGCTGCTCCAGGTAGGACAGCGAAATCTGCTGCCGTTGGCTGATCGCCGCCAGCGCCACGGGGCCAGTATTCTCGCGCAGCGCCAAGTCCAACATCGCGGTGACGGCAAACCGGCCTTTGGTGGTGAGACGCATACGAAACTCCTTTGCGAGACGCCTGGACAGGATTTGTCCAGGACAAATGATTCGGGGTTAACCCGGGACACCCGGACAATAGCCGAGCGAATCATTTCCGATCATTTTACTCGACTAATCGGTCACGCCCCAGCGTAGGCGGGTATCCCTAGATTCGAGCGGGGTTTAGCGCCCCTCAACCGAGCTAGCGCGGCGCACCGCCTTTGCGCGCGCTGTCCAAGGGAACAATGTTGTCGTGTACGCGTGCGCCAAAGGCCTGCTCACGCAGTTGGGCGAGCTGGTCTCGCATGCGGGCTGCCTGCTCGAACTCCAGGTTGCGCGCGTGCTCCAGCATTTGCTTTTCGAGCTGGGCGATACGTTTGGCCAGATCCTTCTCGGACAAGTCCTCGACCTTGGCTGCAGCGAGCAGCTTGGCATCGTCCCGGCCGGACTCCGCCGAGTAGACCCCGTCGATCAGGTCCTTGATGCGCTTGGTCACGCTGCGCGGCGTGATGCCGTTTTCCTCGTTGAAGGCAATCTGCTTGGCGCGCCGCCGCTCGGTTTCTCCGATGGCCTTGCGCATCGACTCGGTGATGCGGTCACCGTAGAGGATGGCCTTGCCGTTGACATTGCGGGCCGCGCGCCCGATGGTCTGGATCAGGCTGCGTTCGGCGCGGAGGAAGCCTTCCTTGTCCGCGTCAAGGATGGCAACCAGGGAAACCTCGGGGATATCCAACCCCTCACGCAGCAGGTTGATGCCCACCAACACGTCGAAGGCCCCCAGGCGCAGGTCACGCAGGATCTCGACGCGCTCCACCGTGTCGACGTCGGAGTGCAGGTAGCGCACCTTGACGCCGTTGTCGCTCAGGTAGTCGGTCAACTGCTCGGCCATGCGCTTGGTCAGCGTCGTGATGAGCACGCGCTCGTTGACCTCGACGCGCAACCGGATCTCCTGCAGCACATCGTCCACCTGGTGCGTGGCCGGCCGCACCTCGACCAGCGGGTCCACGAGGCCGGTGGGGCGTACCACCTGCTCGACCACCTGGCCAGCATTGTCCTGCTCGTATTGGGCCGGCGTGGCGGACACGAAGATCGCCTGGCGCATCTTGCGTTCGAACTCGGCAAATTTCAGCGGCCGGTTGTCGAGTGCAGACGGCAGGCGAAAACCGTACTCCACCAGCGTCGTCTTGCGTGCCCGATCGCCGTTGTACATGCCGCCGAACTGACCGATCAGCACATGGCTCTCGTCCAGGAACATGAGGGCATCGGGCGGGAGGTAGTCCACCAGTGTCGGCGGGGGGTCGCCCGGCTGGGCGCCGGACAGGTGGCGCGTGTAGTTCTCGATGCCACGGCAGTGGCCCACCTCCTGCAGCATCTCCAAATCGAACCGGGTGCGCTGCTCGACGCGCTGCGCCTCAACCAGCTTGCCTTCCTTGACGAAGAAGTCGACACGCTCGCGCAGCTCCTGCTTGATGGCGTCGGTGGCCGACAGCACGCGCTCGCGCGGCGTCACGTAGTGGCTGCTGGGGTAGACGGTAAAGCGCGGGATCTTCTGGCGAATGTGCCCGGTGAGCGGGTCGAACAGCGACAGCGCTTCGATCTCGTCGTCGAACAGCTCAATGCGGATGGCCAGCTCCGAGTGCTCGGCCGGAAAGACGTCGATGGTGTCGCCCCGCACGCGGAAATGCCCACGCACAAACTCCATCTCGTTGCGCGTGTACTGCATGCGAATCAGGTGGGCGATGACGTCGCGCTGGCCCATCTTGTCGCCCACCCGCAGCGTCATGATCATCTGGTGGTAGTCGCTCGGGTTGCCGATGCCGTAGATGGCCGACACCGACGCGACGATGATGACGTCGCGCCGCTCCAGCAGGCTCTTCGTGCAAGACAGCCGAAGCTGCTCGATATGCTCGTTGATCGCGCTGTCCTTCTCGATGAAGAGATCGCGCTGCGGCACATAGGCCTCGGGCTGGTAGTAGTCGTAGTAGCTGACGAAGTACTCGACCGCGTTGTTCGGAAAGAAGTCCCTGAACTCGCTGTAGAGCTGGGCGGCTAGCGTCTTGTTGGGTGCGAACACGATGGCCGGCCGGCCCAGGCGGGCGATGACATTGGCCATCGTGAAGGTCTTGCCCGAGCCGGTGACGCCCAGCAGCGTCTGGTAACTCAAGCCATCGTTGATACCCTCGATCAATTGCTCAATCGCTGCCGGCTGGTCGCCCGCAGGCGGGAAGGGCTGGAACAGCTGGAACGGCGAGCCTTCGAAGCTGACGAATTCGCCCTTGCGTTCCTCCGTGTCGCTTTCGGAGCCGGGCTTGGCGTTCAAGGCTTCTTGCATGGGGGGAATCCCTGGGTTCACGGGCAAAATTGCTGCGCTGCGAAACCAGGCAGGTTAGCGCACACCCTGAGTTTTCAACCTCTCCCTGCTGCCAACGCCCTTTCAGGAATCCCTCATGTCTTCTCTGTTCGCCGAAGTCACCCTTGCTCCCCGTGATCCCATCCTCGGCCTGAACGAGCAGTTCAACGCCGACACGCGCCCGGGCAAGGTCAACCTCGGCGTCGGCGTCTACTACGACGAAGCCGGCAAGTTGCCGCTGCTGAAGTGCGTCCGGGAAGCCGAGGCCGCCATGGCCGCCGCCCCCAAGCCGCGCGGCTACCTGCCCATCGACGGCATCGCCGCCTATGACAAGGCGGTGCAAAAGCTGGTCTTCGGCAGCGAGTTGAAGAATGTCGCCACCGTGCAGGCCCTGGGCGGCACCGGCGCGCTGAAGATCGGCGCGGACTTCCTGCAGCAGCTCAACCCGACCTCCAAGGTGCTGATTTCCGACCCTAGCTGGGAGAACCACCGCGCGCTGTTCACGCAGGCCGGCTTCACGGTCGAGACCTATCCCTACTACGACGCTGCCAACAAGGGCATCAACTTCGACGGCATGCTGGCCGCGCTGAACGCAGCGCCGGCCGGCACCGTCGTCGTGCTGCATGCCTGCTGCCACAACCCGACCGGCTATGACATCACGGCGGCCCAGTGGGCCCAGGTCGTCGCAGCCGTCAAGGCCAGGGGCCTGACACCCTTCCTGGACATGGCCTACCAGGGCTTTGGCTTCGGCCTGAAGGAAGACGGCGAGGCCGTGCGCCAGTTCATGGCCGCCGGTGTCGGCTTCTTCGTATCGACCAGCTTCTCCAAGAGCTTCTCGCTCTATGGCGAGCGCGTCGGCGCGCTGAGCGTCGTCTGCAGCAGCGACGAGGAAGCCGTGCGGGTGTTGTCCCAGCTCAAGATCATGATCCGAACCAACTACTCCAACCCGCCCACCCATGGTGCGCAGGTCGTCGCCCAGGTGCTGGGCGACGACAGGTTGCGCGCGTTGTGGGAGGAAGAGCTGGCCGGCATGCGCACCCGCATCAAGGCGATGCGCGGCGCGCTGGTGGCGGCGCTGAACGCAGCCGGTGTGACCCAGGACCTGGGCTTTGTCACCGAACAACTCGGCATGTTCAGCTACTCGGGTCTGTCGGCGCCGCAGATGCAGCGCCTGCGCAGCGAGTTTGGCGTCTACGGCGTCGACTCGGGCCGCATCTGCGTGGCGGCTCTGAACGAGGGCAATCTACCGACCGTTGCCGGTGCCATGGCCGCTGTCATCAAGGACTGAACGCACCTTTGAAGTGCGCAGGATTGGCGGTTTGACCGCCAATCCATGTTGCAGCGCACAAGCAGGAAAGCGTTTTCTGGCACCATCGCGGCATTCCCGGCCCCTAGTTCAAGGTTTTGCCATGCTGTATCAGCTCTTCGAAACCCAGCGCGCTCTGCTCAGCCCCTTCTCGGAGTTCGCCGCCGCATCGGCCAAGCTCTACAGCCACCCGCTGTCCCCGTTCGCGCACACGCCGATGGCGCAGCGCCTGTCGGCTAGCCTGGACCTGGCGCACCGCCTCGCCAAGGACTACGAGAAGCCCGAGTTCGACATCAAGACGGTTGAGGTCGATGGCGTCGACGTCGCCGTGCAGGAGTTGGTGGCATTAGAAAAGCCCTTCTGCCGCCTGCTGCGCTTCAAGCGCTACACCGACGACCTCGGCGTGCTGTCCGAAATGAAGGACCAGCCCACGGTCCTCGTCGTCTCGCCCCTGTCCGGCCACCACAGCACCCTGCTGCGCGAGACCGTCAAGCAACTGCTGAAGAGCCATAAGGTCTACATCACCGACTGGACCGATGCGCGCATGGTGCCACTGGAAGTTGGCCCCTTCCACCTGGACGATTACATCGCCTACGTGCAGGAGTTCATCCGCCATGTCGGCGGCGCCGACAGCCACGTCATCTCGGTCTGCCAACCCACCGTGCCGGTGCTGGCTGCCATCTCGTTGATGGCCAGCCGCGGCGAGCCGACACCGCGCAGCATGACCATGATGGGCGGGCCCATTGACGCCCGCAAGAGCCCGACGGCCGTCAACAACCTGGCCATGAACCGCAGCTACAGCTGGTTCGAGAACAACGTCATCTACCGCGTGCCCACCAACTTCCCTGGCGCCGGCCGCGCGGTCTACCCCGGCTTCCTTCAGCACACCGGCTTCGTGGCGATGAACCCGGACCGCCACCTGACTTCGCACTACGACTACTTCCTAGACCTGGTGCGCGGCGACGACGAGGGCGCCGAGGCGCATCGGCGCTTCTATGACGAATACAACGCCGTGCTCGACATGCCGGCCGAGTACTACCTCGACACCATCAAGACGGTTTTCCAGGACTTCGCCCTCGTCAACGGCACGTGGCAGGTCAATGGCGAGTTCGTGCGGCCACAGGACATCACGACCACCGCGCTGCTGACTGTCGAGGGCGAGCTGGACGACATCTCCGGCGCTGGCCAGACCAAGGCCGCACATGACATCTGCTCGGGCGTGCCGAAGGCTCACCAGTTCCACTACGACGCCATCGGCGCGGGCCACTACGGCATCTTCTCGGGCCGCCGCTGGCGCGACAACGTCTACCCGGAAGTGCGCGATTTCATCGCCAAGTACGAAGCCGCGCCGCTGAAGAAAACCACCAAGGCCTCAACGACGAGGGCCACCGCACCGGCGCCACGCCCACGTCGCAAAGCGTGAACCTCGCCGCGCTGATCGACGCGGCATTGCCGCAGACCCAGTGCACCCGCTGCGGCTACCCGGATTGCCGCAGCTACGCCGAGGCTGTTGCCGCGGCGCAGGCCGACATCAACCAATGCCCGCCAGGCGGTGCTGCGGGCGTCGCGCGGCTGGCGGCGATCACCGGGCGCCCTGCCCGCGCGTTGAACCCCGTCAATGGCGTTGAAGCGACGCGCGGTGTCGCCGTCATCGACGAGGCCTGGTGCATCGGCTGCACGCTGTGCATCAAGGCCTGCCCTGCGGATTGCATCGTCGGAGCGCCCAAGGTGATGCATGTCGTCGTGACCGCCCAATGCACCGGTTGCGAGCTGTGCGTACCCGCCTGCCCGGTGGACTGCATCTCCATGCCCGAGATCACGGCGGCGACCGGGTGGGCCGCCTGGAGCCAGCCACAGGCCGACGAAGCCCGCGAACGCTACGCCTTCCGCCAGTTCCGCCGCCATCGCGAGGCCCAGGAGAACGAGGTGCGACTGGCCGCAAGCGCCCAAGCCAAGCTGGCCGATCTGCCCGCCGCCTCAAGCATCACCGACCCCGCCCAACTCGACCGCAAGCGCGCGGCCATCGAAGCCGCGCTGGCCCGTGCGCGCGCAAAACGCGACTGACAATCCGGCATGAACGCCAGTCAAGTCGAACGCTTTTTTGCCACGCTCAAGGCCGCCAACCCGGCACCGCAGACCGAGCTGGAGTTCGCGAGCGTGTTCGAGTTGCTGACCGCCGTGCTGCTGTCCGCACAGGCCACGGACGTCGGCGTCAACAAGGCCACCAGCCGCCTGTTCGCCGTCGCCAACACGCCTGCGCAGATCCTCGCGCTCGGCCCAGAGCGCCTTGAGTCGCACATCAAGACCATCGGCCTCTACCGCAGCAAGGCCAGGCATCTGCTGCAGACCTGCCACATGCTCATCGACCGGCACGGCGGTGAAGTGCCGCGCACGCGCACCGAACTCGAAGCCCTGCCCGGCGTGGGCCGCAAGACGGCCAACGTCGTGCTCAACGTCGCTTTCGGCGAGCCGACGATGGCGGTGGACACGCATATCTTTCGCGTCAGCAACCGCACCGGTCTGGCACCGGGCAAGACACCCACTGCCGTCGAGATGGGGCTGCTGGACCGCGTGCCGACCGACTATCTCGTCGATGCCCACCACTGGCTGATCCTGCACGGCCGCTACGTTTGCCAGGCGCGCAGGCCGCTTTGTCACGTTTGCGCCGTCATCAATGAGTGCGGCACCGGCCGCCTCCTAAAATCGGCTGCTGCTTGACTCACCTCCCCCCATGGCCAGCCTCAACGATCTGACCGACCGCGTCGAACGCCTGCTGTTGCGCCACGACGAGATCACCCGCACCAACGCGCTGCTGCTTGAGCAGGTCACCACACTCATGCAGGAGCGCGACAGCCTGCGCTCGCGCTTGAACGCTGCCCGCGCCCGCGTCGACGCCCTGCTGGAACGGCTGCCCATCGAGGCCCCCAAGGAAGACGCATGAAGCAGATGGAAGTGACCATCATGGGCCAGGGCTACCTGCTCGGCTGCCCCGAGGGTGGCGAGGCCGCGCTGACGGCCGCCGTGGCCCATGTGGATCGCGAGATGAGCGCCATCCGCGACGCCGGCAAAGTCAAGGCACGCGAGCGCATCGCCGTGCTGGCCGCGCTGAACCTTGCCTATCAGCTGGTCGAAGCGCCGCATCAAGCGCCGGTTTCGGGGCCGGCTTCTACGCCGGTTTCTTCACCCGAAGTCGATACCCTCATCAAGCGCCTGGATGAAGCACTCGGAAACGATGGGCAGTTGCTCTGAGTCTTAGAATTGGCACCGTCCACCGCTTTCCCGGGGCTTTATTTCCTTCATCCGATGCTCTATGAGCAAGGGCTTGGAACATACCGGACGGGCGTGATCGTCTCGCGTCAGATGAACCCGAAGTCCGGCTGACCTCGCCCACCTGATTACCCCTGGGTGTTCAGGATCTCGGCCCCCCGATTGCGGTGGACACCTTCTTCGCACTTAGCATCAGCCCATGAATTACTGGCTGATGAAGTCTGAGCCCGACGAGGCCTCCATCCTTCACCTGGAACGCGCCGGCACCCTGCCGTGGACCGGCGTGCGCAACTACCAGGCGCGGAACTTCATGCGCGACCACATGCGCATTGGCGACGGCGTGCTCTTCTATCACTCGTCATGCCCCGAACCCGGCATCGTGGGCCTGGCCGAGGTCTGCAGCACGGCCTACCCGGACGCCACGCAGTTCGATGCGAGCAGCCCCTACCACGACGCCAAGTCCAAGCCCGACGCGCCGCGCTGGATGCACGTCGACGTGCGCTGGCGTGAGACGACGCGGCTGCTCAGCCTGAAGGAGATGCGCGACGCACCCGAGCTTGCGTCCATGCAGGTCCTGCAGCGCGGCAACCGGCTGTCGATCACGCCGGTCACGCCGATCGAATGGCGGGCGGTGTTGAACCGCCTGAAGAAATGACGGCGGGCCTCGTTGCCGAGCTGATCGCGCTGGGTTTGGCGGCCGGCTTTCTGGCCGGCTTGCTCGGCATCGGCGGCGGCATGCTGATGGTGCCCATCCTGACCTTCATCCTCGGCCAGCGTGGCGTCGAGCCCGGCCTGGCGGTCAAGATGGCGATCGCGACATCGATGGCGACCATCATGTTCACGTCGCTGTCCAGCGTGCGCGCCCACCACCAACGCGGCGCCGTGCGCTGGGATCTGGTCAAGGGCCTGGCGCCCGGCATCCTGGCCGGTGGCCTGCTCGCTGGCGCGAGTTTGTTCGGGCTGCTCAAGGGCGCCTGGCTCGCGCTGGTCTTCGCGGTGTTCGTCAGCTTCTCGGCCTGGCAGATGCTGCGCAACAAGCGCCCGGCCCCGGGCCGCCAGATGCCAGGTCAGGCCGGCCAGTTCGGCGTGGGCGCCGGCATCGGCCTGTTGTCCGGCCTGGTGGGGGCGGGTGGCGGCTTTGCCAGCGTGCCCTTCATGGTCTGGTGCAATGTGCCGGTTCACCTGGCCGTGGCCACCAGCGCCGCACTGGGGTTTCCCATCGCCGTCGCGAACACCCTGGGCTATGTCGTCGGCGGTTGGGGCCTGGAGGCCGCGCTGCCGGGCGCCTTTGGCTATCTCTACCTGCCGGCGTTGGCATTGATTGCCGCGGCAAGCGTGACGATGGCACCACTTGGCGCGCGCGCCGCGCATGCGATGAACGTGGCGCAGCTGAAAAAGGTCTTCGCGACGCTCTTGTTCGCCCTCGCCGCCTACATGCTCTGGCGAGGCCTGTCGGCGCTTTAACCGAAGGCGATGGAGGCCAGCACGACCTGGTTGCCGCCGCGGCGCTGAGCCTCGTGCACGGCCGCCTCGCTGGCGGCCATCAGCTCTTCCTGTCGCGAAGCCGTGTGGGGGAAGCTGGAGACGCCCATCGAGATCGACAGCCCCAGGTCCTGCCCGTTCAGTACGACGATCTGAGCGGCGCACTGGCGCCGCAATTGCTCCATGCGCGCATGGGCAGTGGCCAGGCCGACGCCCGAAAGCAGCACGGCAAAGCGCTGCGCACCAATGCGGCAGGCCGAGTCCATCGCCCGCGTATTTGCGCGCAGCATGCGGCCCATGCCCTCGAGCAGACGCTGCTGGGCATCATCACCCAGACCGGCCACTGCGGGCGAAGCGTCAAGGGCGATGACGACGAGCGCGAACTCGCGATGCTCACGCGAGGACAGGTCGATCTCGCGCAGCAACTGGTCATCGAACTGGGCCCGCATATAGAGGCCCGAGACATCGTCGCGGCCCGAGCCTTGCTGCAGCTCGCGGCGGATCTGCTCGATGGAACTCTGCTGCTGCTCGATCTGGGCCAGCGCGCGCTGCAGATGCGCCTCCCGGTGGCGCTCTTCGGTGCGCTCATGCCAGACGGCAAGCAGGAAATCCGGGCTCAGCGCCAGCCGCGTCACGCTGAACTCACGCCGGCGATGGTTGATCTCCAGCTTGTGCTCGCTGACGACCGGATGTCGCTGGGCCATCACCGTCTGCTCGACGCGGCGCAGCGCCGTCGTCTCGTCGGGCTTGAGCAGTTCGGCGTCGGTGCGGCCGAGGACCTCCTGGCGCTCGAACATCTGGGCCAGGCCTGCACTGGCGAACACATAACGTCCTGTGGCGACCGCCTTGATGGCAGCCTGGCTACCCAGCGGCTCGATGAGCGCAACCAGGCCAGCCAGCGCCTCGCCGCCCAAATGGGCATGACCGGCCAGCCAATGCGCCAAGCTGCCGGGCTCCGGCTGCATCGCGGTCTGGTCTGCGGTCATATCCATGAATCGTTAAAGGCAGTCGAGCACTCACGGCGAAGCCGCGATGCCAAGGTGTCTGGAGGAATGTAGTGGGGCGAAAGTAGCGTCAGCAAGACCGTGCTACCCCGTGAATCGGGCCTCCCCCCTAAAAGACCCGTTTGCTACCCGACTTGAATCCTAACGAGTTTCGCCGCACCCACCCGCGACAATGCGGCCCCATTCACGGGAGGTATATGCAGGGATTCGACGCGGTGGTGGTCGGCGCGGGCGCCGCGGGCCTGTTCTGCGCGGGGCTGGCCGGCCAGCGCGGCCTCAAAGTGCTGCTGATCGACCACTCGTCCAAGTTGGCAGAAAAGATCCGTATCTCGGGTGGTGGCCGGTGCAATTTCACGAATCGCGACGTCGGTCCAGCCAACTTCCTGTCCGAGAACCCGGCCTTCTGCCGCTCGGCGCTGGCCCGCTACTCGCCACAGGACTTCATCAAGCTGGTGCAGAACCACGGCATCGCCTTTCACGAAAAGCACAAGGGCCAGTTGTTCTGCGACGACTCTGCCGAGCAGATCATCGAGATGCTCGTCAAGGAATGCGAGGCCGGCGGAGTGACGCGCTGGCAGCCTTGTACGGTGGTCGAAGTGCGCCGAGCGGGCGACGGCAGCTTTGAACTCGACACCAGCCAGGGCCTGTTGCGCACGCCGCGCGTTGTTGTGGCGACCGGCGGTCTGCCGGTGCCCAAGATCGGCGCCAGCGACTGGGGCCTGCGCCTGGCCAAGCGCTTCGAGCACGCCATCGTCGAGCCCCGCCCGGCGCTGGTTCCGCTGACCTTCGCCCCCGACATCTGGGTGCCGTTTGCAGCGTTGGCCGGGCTGTCGCTGCCGGTCGAGGTGTCCTGCGGAACAGGCAAGGCGCGCGCACGATTCCTGGAAGACCTGCTATTCACGCACCGTGGCCTCAGCGGCCCAGCCATCCTGCAGATTTCCAGCTACCGGACGGCCGAACAAGCCCTGCAGATCAATCTTGCGCCTGAGTTGCAACTGGACAAGGAATTGCCGGAAGCCAAGGTGGCGTTGCGTCGCCAACTGGGCAACGAGTTGGCGACGCGGCTGCCGCAGCGCCTGGCTGCCACCTGGCTGGAACGCGCGGGGCTGGACGCTGCCAAGCCGCTGCCGGACTGTCGCGACGCCGACCTGCAGCGGCTTGGCCGCAGCGTGCATGAGTGGCAGTTGATGCCTAGCGGCGACGAAGGCTGGCGCAAGGCCGAAGTCATGCGCGGCGGCGTCAGCACCAAGGACTTGAGTTCGCGGACGCTGGAAAGCAAGCACATTCCCGGGCTTTATTTCATCGGCGAGGTCGTTGACGTGACGGGCTGGCTGGGCGGCTACAACTTCCAGTGGGCCTGGGCCAGTGCAGCTGCGTGCGCCCACGCCATGGCGGACGTTTCCGTCCCGACCCGACCCATCTTGGCAAGTCCTTGATTTCCTGGCTACAATCCCCGGCTTTGCTGGCAAACCCCGCGCGTCGATTCGCTGCACTTCTCGATGAAGACTCAAGAGAAGCAGTAATCCGGAACCTGCTGCTGATCCCAGCCGCGAACACCGAGCGCAATCCGAAGGAATTAAATGACCACCATCCGCGTCAAGGAAAACGAACCGTTCGACGTCGCCCTGCGCCGTTTCAAGCGCACCATCGAGAAGCTGGGCCTGCTGACCGAACTGCGTGCCCGCGAGTTCTACGAGAAGCCCACCGCCGAGCGCAAGCGCAAGAAGGCTGCTGCCGTCAAGCGCCATTACAAGCGTGTACGCAGCATGCAGCTGCCCAAGAAGCTGTTCTGATCGTCTGACGCGACCCGGAGCACCCCGCTCCGGTTGATACCAAAGCCCGCCACAGGACGCTGTCGCGGGTTTTTGTCTTTCTCAACCTGAGCCAACCGCCATGAGCCTCAAAGACCGCATCACCGAAGACATGAAGGCCGCGATGCGCGCCAAGGAAAGCGACCGTCTGCTGACCATCCGTGGCCTGCTGGCCGCCGTCAAGCAAAAGGAAGTGGATGAGCGCGTCGTCGTGGACGACACAGCCCTCGTGGCCATCGTCGACAAGCTGATCAAGCAGCGCAAGGACTCGATCGGCCAGTTCGGTGCCGCCGGCCGCGAAGACCTCGTTGCCAAGGAAACGGCCGAGCTGGCCGTGCTCCAGGCTTATCTGCCCGAGCGCCTGTCCGCCGAGGCGGTCGCAGAGCAGGTCGCGGTGATCGTCGCTGAATTGGGCGCCACCGGCCCTGGCGACATGGGCAAGGTCATGGCTGCCGCCAAGGCGGCACTCGGCGGCATGGCCGAGATGAGCACGGTGTCGGCTGCGGTCAAGGCCGCGCTGACAAAGTAAGGAGCCCCCATGAGTCTGCCCGTGCAAGCCCTGACACCTGACATTTGCGTCGCCCCGCAACTGACGCCCGAGGCCATGGCGGAAGCCGCAGCCATGGGCTTTCGCGCCGTCATCAACAACCGTCCGGATTTCGAGCACGGTCCCGATCAACCGACATCAGCCGCCATCGAAGCGGCCGCGGTGGCTGCAGGTCTGGAGTACCGCCATCTCCCGGTCGCTGGCGGCTACCAGTCGCCACAGCAGATCGCTGCATTTGCCGACCTGCTCGCAGAACTGCCGCGGCCGCTGCTGGTGTTCTGCCGCTCAGGTGCCCGTTCGACAAACCTTTTCGCCCAGGCCAATCGCGACGTCTGAAGGTCGGCGCCGCCTGTAGCTGCTCATAGAATCGCGCGCCTCTTCGCCCGGCCCGGGCGGGTCCTGATTCAAGGTGCTGCGCGGTGGGATTTCTTCTATCAATCAGTCGAGCGATTGACGCAGTCAGTCTGGCCACCGGCCGGCTGATGCGCTGGCTGATTCTGGCGTCGGTGCTGATCAGTGCCGGCAATGCAGTGATGCGCAAGGCCTTCGACATCGGCTCCAACGCTTTTCTCGAAGTGCAGTGGTATCTGTTCTCGGCCTGCTTTCTGCTGGCCGCAGGCTACGTCTTCCTGAAGAACGCCCATGTGCGTATCGACTTCTTGTCCAACAGGCTCTCGATGCGAACCAACGCGCTGATCGACATGGTCGCCATCGTTGCCATCATCGCGCCGCTATCGCTGTTGCTGATCCACCTGTCCTGGCCGGTTTTCCACAACGCATGGGTGTCCGGCGAGATGAGCCAGAACGCCGGCGGACTGGTCCGTTGGCCGGTGCTGCTGATGATTCCCGCAGGATTCCTGCTGCTGCTGCTGCAGGCCGTGGCGGAATTGATCAAGCGGTTCGCCTTCCTCCGTGGGCACCTCGAACTGCCGTTCTCGCAGGAGCAGTCCGAGCCGCTCAAGCCCAAGCTGGAGGGCCAGGCATGACGCTGTGGATTGCCCAGAATTTCGTGCCCCTCATGTTTGCGGGGCTGTTTCTGATGCTGCTGTCGGGCATTCCGGTGGCGTTCGGCCTGGCGGCCACCGGCCTGCTCTTCGGCTGGCTCGGCATGACGCTGACCGGCCTGCATCCTGAGGTGCTGAGCATCGGCGCAAGCCTGTTCCAGGCGCTGCCGCTGCGCGTGTTCGGCATCATGCAGAACGACACGCTGCTGGCGATCCCCTTCTTCACGCTGATGGGCATCATCCTCGAGCGCTCGGGCATGGCGGAAGATTTGCTGGAGACGGTCGGCCAGGTCTTCGGCCCGGTGCGTGGCGGCTTGGCCATCGCCGTGGTGCTGGTCGGCGCACTGCTGGCGGCGACGACGGGTGTGGTGGCTGCGGCCGTCATCAGCATGGGCCTGATCTCACTGCCGATCATGCTGCGCTACGGCTACAACCGCAGCATCGCCACCGGCACCATCACGGCCAGCGGCACGTTGGCGCAGGCCATCCCGCCATCGCTGGTGCTCATCGTGCTCGCCGACCAACTCGGCCGCTCGGTGGGCGACATGTATGCCGGGGCGTTGGTGCCGGGCCTGCTGCTGGTCGGGCTCTATCTGCTGTTCATCGTCGCAGTCGCCATCGTCAAGCCGTCCTGGGTCCCCGCACTGCCGCCCGAGGCCCGCATCTACAAGGAGGCCGACGGCTCGCCAGGCTACCGCTCGTTGCTGGTACTGATGCTGGTCTGCGTGGGCGTCGGCTGGCTTTGGCATGGCCAGCATGAGCGGCTCATCAACCCGCTGATCGAACGGGAGTTGGCGGCCCCCGAAGACGAGCGGCTGATCCTGTCGATGACGGTCGGTGCACTGGTCGCCTGGGGCCTGGCATTGGCCAACAAGTTCCTGCGCCTGGGCCTGCTTTCGCGCCTGGCCCAGCAGGTGACCTTCGTGCTCATTCCGCCGCTGGTGCTGATCTTCCTGGTGCTTGGCACGATTTTCCTGGGCGTGGCCACGCCCACGGAGGGCGGCGCCATGGGTGCCGTCGGCGCACTGTTCATGGCGCTGGCCAAGCGCCGGCTGTCGATGAAGCTGCTCAACCAGGCGCTGGACAACACGCTGCGCCTGTCGTGCTTTGTCCTCTTCATCCTGATCGGTTCCACGGTGTTCAGCTTCACCTTCAACGCGGCCGATGGCCATATCTGGGTGGAGCACCTGTTCGACAACATGCCCGGCGGCGCGTTGGGCTTCCTGATCATCGTGAACCTGCTGATCTTCGTGCTCGGCATGTTCATCGACTTCTTCGAGATCGCCTTCATCGTCGTGCCCATCCTCGCGCCGGTGGCGGAGAAGATCCTGCCGGCACTGGTACCTGGAATACCGCCCGACATGGTGATGATCTGGTTTGGCGTCATCGTCGCGATGAATCTGCAGACGTCCTTCCTGACGCCGCCCTTCGGCTTTGCGCTGTTCTACCTGCGTAGCGTGGCACCCGCCAAGGACTACAAGGACCGCGTCACCGAAGCCAACATCCCCGCCGTCACCACCGCACAGATTTACAAGGGCTCGATCGCCTTCATCGTGCTGCAGGTGGTAATGGTGGCCACCGTGATCGCCTTCCCGCAACTCGTCGCGGGCAATATCCAGGTGAGCGAGAAGATCGATGCGGAGGCGGCCATGGAACAGATGGCGCCCAAGGACGACATGTTCGACGTGCAGCCGGTCGAACCCCTCGAGAGCGAACAGCCTGCTTCCGCGCCGCAGTGAGGCGCCACGAAAAAGGCCCCGCATCGCGGGGCCTTTGGCATGAAGAGCTGGCAGCTTAGAGCTGGTTGACCTTGTTCTGCATATAGCGGTCGAAGATGGCTTCGGTGTAGCGGAACCAGCGGTTGCTGTCCTTGCGGAAGACTGCGTAATCCGCATAGACCTTCTTCCAGTTCGGGTTCTTGGCCGACAGATCGCTGTAGAGCGCCATCGACTCCTTGAACGCCAGGTCCATCACGTCCAGGGGCATCTGCACCAGCTTGGTCTTGTTGGCCAGCAATTGCGTCAGCGCCTGTGGATTGCGGGCGTCGTACTTGGCCTGCATCTCGACGTGCGCATAGGCCGACGCCGCCTCGACGACCGCCTTGTACTCGGCCGACAGACCCTCGTAGGCCTTGGTGTTGATGTAGAGATCCAGCTGCGGGCCGCCCTCCCACCAGCCCGGGTAGTGGTAGAACGGTGCGACCTTGAAGAAGCCCAGCTTCAGATCGTCATAGGGGCCGACCCACTCCGCCGCGTCGATGGTGCCCTTTTCGAGCGCTTGGTAGATCTCACCGCCTGGGATGTTCTGCGGGACCATGCCCATGCGTTCGCAGACCCTGCCGGCAAAGCCGCCGACGCGGAACTTCAGCCCCTTCACGTCGGCGACCGACTTGATCTCCTTGCGATACCAGCCGCCCATCTGGGCGCCGGTGTTGCCCATCGGGAAATGGATGATGTTGTAGTTGCGGTAGAACTCCCGCATCAGCTTCAGACCATTGCCCTCGTACTGCCAGGCCGTCATCTGGCGGCTGTTCAGGCCGAAGGGGATGGCGCAGCCGATGGCGAAGGTTTCGTCCTTGCCGAAGAAGTAGTAAGGCGCCGTGTGCGCCATCTCGACCGTCGCGTTCTGCACGCCGTCGACGACGCCGAACGCCGGCATCAGCTCGCCGCCGGCATGCACCGAAATCTGGAACTTGCCACCGGTCATCTCTGAGACCTTCTTGGCGAACACTTCGGCCGCGCCGAAGATGGTGTCCAACGACTTCGGGAAGCTCGACGCGAGGCGCCAGCGCAATTGCGCCTGAGCTTGAACGATGGCGGGGGCGGCGCCTGCGGCCAACACGCCGGCCAGGCCTGCATTGCGCACAAAGGAACGACGTTCCATGGACATAGATGGGTCTCCTGCTTTCGGGTTCGTTCAGAGTAGAGGGCGGAGCGATTCTAGGAAGGTCGTCTCACGCACCGGCCGGGATTTACCCCGGCGCGAATGCTTGTACCGGCGCTGTCCCGGGGCTCAGTTGCCAGCCAGCTTCATGCCGGTGACCAGCACCGATCCAACGGTCTTGGTGCCCATCGAATACTCATCGGCACCGATGCCGACGATGTTCTGCAGCATGTCCTTGAGGTTGCCCGCGATGGTGACCTCGTGGACCGGGTAGGCGATCTCGCCGTTCTCGACCCAGTAGCCGCTGGCGCCGCGCGAGTAGTCGCCCGTCACATAGTTCACGCCCTGCCCCATCAGCTCGGTCACGAGCAGGCCGCGGCCAAGGCGGCGCAGCATCGTCGGCAGGTCGTCGCCGGGCGCCGTCGCACGGCTGGTCATGCGCAGATTGTGCGAACCGCCGGCATGGCCCGTCGTCTTCATGCCGAGCTTGCGTGCCGAATAGCTGGACAGGAAATAGCCCTGCAGCACGCCGCCCTCGACAACCGAGCGCGCCCGCGTCACGACGCCTTCGTCGTCGAAGGGCGAACTGCCCTTGCCCTTGGGCACATGGGGGTCCTCGGAGATGTCGATATGCGAGGCGGTGACCGGCTTGCCCAGGCTGTCGAGCAGAAAGGTCGTGCGGCGGTACAGCGCACCGCCGCTGGTGGCCTGCACCAGCGCGCCCAGCAGGCCGATGGCGACCGTGCTCTCGAACAGCACCGGCACCTCGGCGGTAGCGACCTTGCGTGCCTTCAGGCGCGACAGCGCGCGCTCCGACGCGTAACGGCCCACGGCCTCGGCAGGTGCGAGATCGGCGGCGTCGCGCATGGAGGTGTACCAGGCGTCGCGCTGCATGCCGGCCCCGCGGCCGGCAATCGGCGCCACCGACAGCGAATGCCGCGAGCTGGCATAGCCGCCGCGAAAGCCCCGTGTATTGCCCATCCAGAAATGCGACTGCTGGGCCGACACGGCCGCGCCCTCGCTATTGGTGATGCGCTTGTCCACGCCCAGGGCGGCAGCTTCGCAGCGCAGCGCAATCTCGGCAGCCTGGGCGGCGTCGATGGCCCAGGGATGGAAGAGGTCCAGCTCGGGCCGCGCGGTTGCATCCAGCGCCAGGTCGGCCTCGTCGGGCAGGCCGGCGAACTCATCCTCGGCCGTGAAACGCGCAATGTCATAAGCCGCACGAACCGTGTCGCGGATGGCCTGGGGCGAGAAGTCAGACGTGCTGGCATTGCCGCGGCGCTGGCCGAGGTAGACCGAGATGCCGAGCGACTTGTCGCGGTTGCGCTCGACGTTCTCCAGCTTGCCCAGGCGTGCCGAGACCGACAGCCCGCAACCCTCGGACACCTCGGCACCGGCGTCGGTGGCGCCGATCTTCTTCGCTTCGCCGAGGGCATCCTCGATCCACTGCTGGAACTGCTCGGGACTGTAGGCAAAACCGTTCTGGGGCTGGGGCATGAAAGCAAAGCGCCGGGCGATGCCGGCGCCGGTGAAATGGGGTGGGGGACAATGATAAGACTCTGCCCTCTTCCGCACCGCGATGCACGATCCCATCCCTGAACTCGAAGACGACGACGACTTCGACCGCCCCAGCAAGAGCCAGCTCAAGCGCGACATGACCGCGCTGCAGAAGCTTGGCGAGGACCTGATGGCCCTGCCCGAGTCGCGTTGGGAGCCGCTGGCCCTGCCCGAGATCCTGCACGACGCACTGCGCCACGCCAAGAAGATCACCAACTTCGAGGGCAAGCGCCGGCAGATCCAATACATCGGCAAGCTGATGCGCAAGATCGACCCCGAGCCCATCCGCGAGGCCGTGGCCGCCTTCAAGCTCGGCCATGCGCAGGACAGCTTGCGGCTGCATCAGTCCGAACGCTGGCGCGAGCGTCTGCTCGCCAACGACGAGGCGCTGCAGGAGTTCCTGGCCCAGCACGCCGAGGTCGACATCCAGCAGTTGCGCAACCTCGTGCGCGCGGCGCGCAAGGACGCGGCCAACGAACCCGAACAGCGCAGCGGTCGCGCCTACCGCGAGCTGTTCCAGTTCATCAAGGCATCGGAAGCCGCGGCCGATGAGTGACGCCGTCCCTGCACTCGTCCGTATCGGCATCGTGTCGATCAGCGACCGCGCATCGACGGGCGTCTACGAGGACAAGGGCCTGCCGGCGCTCAAGGATTGGCTGACGAGCGCCTTGCACAACCCAATCAGCTTCGTACCACGCCTGATCCCCGACGAGCAGGCCGGCATCTCGGCCGCGCTCGTCGAGCTTGTCGACGTCGAGCACTGCGACCTGGTGCTGACCACCGGCGGCACAGGCCCCGCACCGCGCGACGTGACACCCGAGGCAACGCTGGCCATCGCCGACCGTGTCATGCCGGGTTTTGGCGAGCAGATGCGCCAGATCTCGCTGCACTTCGTGCCGACGGCGATCTTGTCGAGACAAGTCGCCATCATTCGCGGCAAGGCGCTGGTCATCAACCTGCCCGGCCAGCCCAAGGCGATTGCGGAGACGCTGGCCGGCCATGAAAGGGCCAGCGGCATCTTCGCGGCCGTGCCCTATTGCATCGACCTGATCGGCGGGCCCTATCTGGCAACGCGCGACGAGGTCTGCAAGGCCTTCCGGCCGAAGTCGGCGCAGCGGCCGCCGGCTACTTGACGAGCCGGGTCAGCTCGGCCGCGTCGAAGTTCTCGTCGCGCTGGGCATCGCAGGGCACGCAGTCGCCCACCGGCTGGCCCTGCCGCTCCGACAGCTTGCAGACGGCCGACCACAGCAGCGCGATTTGGTGCTCGTGGCCCGACGCGCTGTCGATGAGGCCGCGCATGGCCATGGCCACCGGGTCGTCGCCCTGGGTCACGCCATAGGCCGAGAAGCCCATCTTGGCAGCGGCTTGCTCGCGGGCCTGCTCGCTGGCGGCCTCGATGATGCGGGCCGGGTTGCCCACCGCAGTGGCACCCGCCGGCACCGGCTTGGTGACGACGGCACCCGAGCCGATGCGTGCGCCGGCCCCGACCGTGAAGCCCCCGAGTACCGAGGCATTGGCGCCGACGATGACGCCGGGGCCCAGCGTCGGATGGCGCTTGGCGCCCTTCACCAGCGAGGTGCCGCCCAGCGTCACGCCCTGGTAGATGGTGCAGCCCTCGCCGATCTCGGCCATCTCGCCGATGACGATGCCCATGCCGTGGTCAATGAAAACCTTGCGGCCGATGCGCGCGCCGGGATGGATCTCGATACCGGTGAGAAAGCGCCCCCAGTGCGAAATCCAGCGCGCCAGCCACTGGAAGTCGCGCTGCCAGAACCAGTGGGCGCGGCGGTGGAACATCAGCGCATGCAGGCCCGGGTAGCAGGTCAGCACCTCCCACACCGAGCGGGCCGCCGGGTCGCGTTCGAGGATGAGGTCGATGTCTTCGCGCAGGCGCTGGAACATGGTGCTGCCAGGGGAGAAGGGCGGGCCAGTTTAGGTGCGGCTACTTTGAGCCTGCTGGCACTACGGTCTTGCTGATCTGCCTCGCGATACCGCGCAGGATGTGGACTTCCTCGTTCGTCAGCGCCGCACGATTGAAGAGTTGGTTCAGGCGCGGGATCAGCTTCTTCGGCGCGGCGGGGTCGAGGTAGCCGACATCCACGAGCGCGGTCTGCAGGTGCTCCAGCAGGCCTTGGACGGCGCGTGCATCGGCCACTTCAGCATCCGGCGTGCGCGCCTGCACGCCGAAGCCACCGAGCGACTGGCGCAGGTCGTAGGCCAGCAACTGCACGGCCTGCGCGAGGTTGAGCGAGCCGTAGTCCGGGTGGGTCGGGATGCTCAGCACTGCATGGCAGCGGTAGACGTCCTCGTTGCTCATGCCGTAGCGTTCGGAGCCGAACACCAGCGCCAGCCGCGGCGCCGCTGCACGGGCGGCCAGCTGGGCGAACAGCGCGCGTGGCTCGTGCGTCGGCGGGCCGAAGTCGCGTGGCGTCATGGCGGTCGCGCAGGCGAAGTCCACGCCGTCCAGTGCCTCGGCCAGCGTGTCGACGACGCGGGCGCGAGCCAGGATGTCCGCCGCCCCGCTGGCCATGGCGACGGCTTCCTCGTGGCAGAGCACATCGGCAAAGCGTGGCGCCACCAGCACCAGGTCCTTGAAGCCCATCACCTTCATCGCCCGCGCCGTGGCGCCGACGTTGCCGGCATGGCTGGTTTTGACGAGAACGAAGCGTGAGGATTCCACGGGTTTACTCGGGGTCGGCGGCTAGAATCGCGCGATTATCCGGGCCACCCTCGTGGTGAACCGCCGCTCTTTCCTCCCGTCAGCCCCTTCCCCAGCGAGTGCCACGCATGCTGCAAACGTCCCACCATCCCATGCTCAATGTCGCCATCAAGGCGGCGCGTGCGGCTGGCGCCATCATCAACCGCGCCTCGCTGGACCTCGAAGCTCTGCGCATCAATACCAAGAGCCCGAACGACTTCGTCACCGAGGTCGACCACGCTGCAGAAGGGGTGATCATCGAGACGCTGCTGGGCGCCTACCCGGACCACGGCATCCTCGCCGAAGAGTCGGGCCGCACCCACGGCGCCAAGCATTCCGAATACGTCTGGATCATCGATCCGCTGGACGGCACCACCAACTTCATCCACGGTCTGCCGATGTACTGCGTGTCCATCGCGCTGGCCCACCGCGGCGTCGTGCAGCAGGCCGTCGTCTACGACCCGACCCGCAACGATCTCTTCTACGCCACCAAGGGACGCGGCGCGTTCTGCAATGACCGCCGCCTGCGCGTGTCCAAGCGCACCCGCATGAGCGACTCGCTGATCGGTACCGGCTTCCCGTTCCGCCGCGGCGACAACTTCAAGCGCTACGTCAAGATGTTCGAGGAAGTCATGCAGCATTGCGCGGGCCTGCGCCGACCGGGTGCTGCGGCACTCGACCTGTGCTACGTGGCCGCTGGCTATTACGACGCCTTCTTCGAGACCGGACTGCAGCCCTGGGACGTGGCGGCCGGCTCGCTCATCATCACCGAGGCTGGTGGCCTGATCGGCAACTTCACCGGCGAGGCCGACTATCTGCACCAGCGCGAGGTCGTTGCGGGCAACCCCAAGATCTACGCCCAACTGGTGACCATGCTGTCGCCCTACACCCGCGTCATCAAGGAAGAAGACACCGCCGCCGCGCCCGCTCCCGCCCCGGATGCCGAGGCTGCGCCGGTGGCCAGGAAGCGCGCCCCGGTGCGCATCAAGCGGGATGAAAAGGCCGACGACGCGCCGCTTTGAGCCGTGATTGGTCCGACTCGAAGCCCTCCTTGCGAGGGCTTCGTCGTTTCCGGCCGTGAACGAGTTGGCAGCCAGCGCGACTCCGGGCTAACCCGCCCATGGCTGCGTGACTTCTGCACGGCCGAATCCCTTACCTGTGGGGGCTCGGATGGACAGAATGCGTGCAGCAACGCGGTCGAAACCGCTCTATTCCGTCCATCCAACCTGCCCGAAAGTCGCTACCGATGCTTGCCCGTTTCGCCCTCGCCCTCGCCCTCGTCGCCGCCGCATCACTGGCCCATGCCGACGCCAAGGTTCTGAAGAAGGTCGCCCCTGAGTACCCGAACGAGGCCATCAAGAAGAACATCAGCGCCGGCAGCGTGCGCGCCAAGATGACCATCGCCGGCGACGGCAAGGTTTCGGACGTCGCCATCGTCGAAGCCGAACCCAAGCGCGTGTTCGACCGCGCCGCTACCGAGGCCTTGAGCCAGTGGAAGTTCGAGGGAACCGGCGCCGCCCAGACGCATGAAGTCAAGCTGGTGTTCAAGTCGGAAGACTGAGTCCATCCGCTGCCAAGCGGCTCAAAAAGCACGCCACAAGGGCCGGGAGCGCAAGCTTCCGGCCCTTTGCTTTGTGCCGCCCGGTCGCGCTGAAGGAGCGAGGACAGGACACCCCGCGACCAAGGGGGGTGTCCCACTTCGGACAAGGCTTCTTTTGCACACTCCCCGATTCGTCACCACCGAGGGACCGCGCATGTCACACGCCTTGCTGACCAGCCTCCGTCATCTGTCGTTTGCAGCCGCCGCGTTGCTCTGGGTACCCACCGCGCTGGCGCTGGCACCCGGGGAAACCGAGGCCGGCGCACGGGTCGAAACCTTCAGCTCCTACCGCCCCAGCACGGGGCCGGACGTGCAAAGCTATCTGCAAGGCGAGGACTCCCGCGAGGGACGCTGGCTGATCGCCGCCGGTGCGTCGCAACTGGCCATGGCCGCCGGCGGCTCGGGACCCATTGCCAATGCCGCCGCCGGCGGCTGGGCGGCGCCGGGCGCCGCCGGCGTCACGGCCGCCAGCACCGCGACGGGCGTGCCCAATGCCGGCCTCTATGTGCTCAACGGCAGTTGGGCTATGGCGGAATCCAACGCGGGCTGGTGGGACACGCTACTGATCACCAGTCCCCAGGCAGCCAATGGAACCGCGGGCACGTTGAAGGCCCATGTCCTCATCAGTGGCAGCGTTCTGGCCTCAGTCGGCCCCTTCTTCTCGCAGTCATTCGCGGAGTTCAAGATCAACGGCATCGGTATGGGGTCGACCGCCGGCTGCCAGGCTGGCTATGCCTATTGCACCAACGCCAGCGCCGGTGGCTACAACGGATGGGCCGACGGCACGCGAAGCTTCGGCAACACTACCATCGGCGTCGAGGTGCCCTTCGTCTTCGGCCAACCCTTCGAGATCGGCTTCTGGGCTTACGCCAGAAGCTATGCCCAAGGCGTCACCTTCACGGACGGCGAGACCTTCACCCAGGCCGACGGCCTGTCTTCCTTCGGCAGCACGGCGCGCTGGGGCGGCATTGACGGCGTCTACCGCGGCAATGCGCTGGTGGCCAGCTACGCGCTGAGCTCCGGTACCGGCACCGACTTCAACCTGGCCATCAACGCGCCGGTGCCCGAAGCGCCACCGGGCCTGTTGCTGCTGGCAGGGCTGGGCTTGCTGGGCTGGTTGAAGCGCCACACGGCGGCCACGCGGCGCTGAGGCGCCGCACGGTGGGGCGCTGCGCGGAAATGGCCCGAGAATCCGCCGTTTCCATTGACGTCCTCACCGCCAGGGCGCCCGCCCCATCTTGAAGACACCGCAGCAAGCCAACGAGCCGTCGATAGAGAGAAATTTCGACGGCCACACGCCGATGATGGCCCAGTATCTTGGGCTCAAAGCTGACTTCCCGGACACGCTGCTGCTGTACCGGATGGGGGACTTTTACGAGGTCTTCTACGACGATGCCCGCAAGTGCAATGCGCTGCTGGACATCACGCTGACACAGCGCGGCCAGAGCGCTGGCCAGCCCGTCGTCATGGCCGGCGTTCCGGTCCATGCGCTGGAGAGTTATCTCTCCAAGCTCATCAAGCTCGGCGAGGCGGTGGCGATTGCCGAGCAGGTCGGCGAGGTCGGAGCCAGCAAGGGCCCAGTGGAGCGCAAGGTGGTGCGCGTCGTCACGCCCGGCACCATCACCGATACGGAACTGCTGGCCGACAAGCAAGATGCCGTGCTGCTGGCCGTCTGCGGCAGCGGCCGCCGCCATGGCCTGGCATGGCTGTCGCTGACGCAAGGCGAGATTGGTCTGGCCGAATGCAGCGACGTGGAGCTGCCGGCGTGGCTGGCACGCCTGTCGCCGGCCGAGGTCCTCGTTGACCGCGAGCAGCAGCCCGCAGGCGTCATGCGGGCGCGTTTTCCCGTCACCAACCGGCCCAGTTGGCAGTTCGACGCGTCGCTGGGCCAGCGCAAGCTCTGCGAACAGTTGGCGGTGGCCAGCCTGCAGGGCTTCAACGCGCACGAACTTGGCAGCGCCCATGCCGCGGCGAGCGCCCTGCTTGCGTTTGCCGAGCACACGCAAGGCCGCGCCCTCGCCCACGTGCGCTCCTTGCGCGTGCAGCGCAGCAGTGACCTGCTGGACCTGCCGCCCGTCACCCAGCGCAACCTGGAACTGACGCAGACGCTGCGCGGCGAGCCCAGCCCCACGGTTTTCTCGCTGCTGGACAGTTGCAAGACTGGCATGGGCAGCCGCACGCTGCGGCAGTGGCTGCTGCATCCCAAGCGGGACCGGGCCGAAGCGACCGCGCGTCACAACGCCATTGCCGCCCTCCATGCGGAAGGCTTCGAGCCATTGCGCGAGGCGCTGAAATCGGTCAGCGATGTCGAACGCATCTCGGCCCGCATCGCGCTGCGCCAGATTCGGCCGCGAGAGCTGACCGGCCTGCGCGCAACGCTGCAGGTGCTGCCGCAGCTGCGCGCCGTGACGCCCGCCGCGCTGCGCGATCCCAGCCTGACGCCACCGGCCGACATCCAGGAACTGCTGGAACGCGCCATTGCGCTGGAGCCGGCGCTGCTGACGCGCGACGGCGGCGTCATTGCCGACGGCTTCGACGCCGAACTCGACGAGTTGCGCGGCATCCAGCAGAACTGCGACGGCTTCCTGCTCGATCTCGAAACCCGCGAGCGGGCCCGCACGGGCATTGCCAACCTGCGCGTGCAGTTCAACCGCGTGCACGGCTTCTACATCGAGGTGACCCAGGGCCAGGTCGACAAGGTGCCGACGGACTACCAGCGCCGCCAGACGCTGAAGAACGCCGAGCGCTACATCACGCCCGAGCTGAAGGCCTTCGAGGACAAGGCGTTGTCCGCCAACGAGCGCGCGTTGGCGCGCGAGAAGCTGCTCTACGAGCAGGTGATCGATGCCCTGGTCAGCCGCCTGCAACCGCTGACCGCGCTGGGCCGCACGCTCGCGGCACTGGACGCTCTCGCAGCGCTGGCCGAGCGCGCCGTTACGTTGAACTGGTGCCGGCCGGAGTTCGTGTCCCTGCCCTGCCTGGAGATCGAGGCCGGCCGGCACCCCGTCGTGCAGGCCCGCCTGGCCGAGATGGGCGGCGCGGAATTCATGCCCAACGACTGCAGGCTCGATGCGCGAACCCGCATGCTGGTCATCACCGGCCCCAACATGGGCGGCAAGAGCACCTTCATGCGCCAGGTCGCGCTGATCGCGCTGCTCGGCGCCATCGGCAGCTATGTGCCGGCCACACGCTGCCGACTCGGGCCGATGGACGCCATCCATACCCGCATCGGCGCGGCCGATGACCTCGCCAACGCCCAGTCCACCTTCATGCTGGAGATGACGGAAGGCGCAGCCATCCTGCACTCGGCGACCGACCAGTCGCTGGTGTTGATGGACGAGATCGGCCGCGGCACCTCGACCTTCGACGGCCTGGCCCTGGCGTCGGCGATCGCCAGCCACCTGCACGACAGGACCCGCGCCTTCACGCTGTTCGCGACGCACTACTTCGAGCTGACCGAGTTCCCCGCCAAGCACGCGATGGCGCAGAACTGGCACGTCTCGGCCGTCGAGAGCGGCGAGGACATCGTCTTCCTGCACGAGCTGCAGCCCGGCCCCGCAAGCCGCAGCTATGGCGTGCAGGTCGCGCGACTCGCCGGCATGCCGGCCAGCCTGGTGCGGCAGGCGCGCGCGACGCTTGAGGCGCTGGAGACGCGCGCCAGCGCAGGGGATGACCAGTTCGACCTGTTCGCGGCGCCGCCCGCGCCGCCTGGCCCCCCCGAGCCCAGCGCCTTGATCGCAGCACTCGACGGGATCGATCCCGACACCTTGTCACCACGTGACGCGCTTGAGGCCCTCTATCAATTGAAGAAGCTGGCCAAGGCATGAGCAGTCGAACCATCGTTTTCTGGCGAAACACTCGGAGCCTGCCATGAGCGTAGGCACTCTCGTGTTTTCGCACGCCAACAGCTACCCGGCCGGCTGCTACCGCGTGCTGTTCGAGCACTGGCGCGCAGCGGGATGGCGCGTCGAGGCGCTGGACCGCTTCGGACACGACGCGCGCTTCCCCGTCACTGGCGACTGGCGCAAGCTGCGCGACCAGCTGATCGACTTCATCGAGAACGATGTCAGGCCCGAGGGTCAGGTCGTGCTGGTCGGCCATTCGCTCGGCGGCATGCTCAGCCTGATGGCGGCCTGCCGCCGGCCCGACCTGGTCAGCCGCCTCGTCATGCTGGATTCGCCCGTCGTGTCGGGCCTGAAGGCCGCCGCCGTCGCGATGGCCAAGACGACCGGCCTGATCCACCGCTATGGCCCGTCCAAGATCGCCCGCGAGCGCCGCCACGTTTGGCCCAACCGCGAGGCGGTGCATGGCCATTTCGCGGCCAAGAAGATGTTCGCCCGCTGGGACCCGCGCGTGCTGTTCGACTATGTCGAGGCCGGCTTCGAGGAGGCCGACGGCCAGGTGCGGCTGCGCTTCACGCGCGAGGTCGAGGCCCACATCTACCGCACCCTGCCCCACCACCTGCCGCTGCTGCTGCGCCTGCGCCCGCCGCAATGCCCGGTTGCCTTTGTCGGGGGCACGCGCTCCAACGAGTTGCGCCAGGCGGGTGCGGCGGCGTCCAAGAAGCTGGCCGGTGAGAACTGGCGCTGGATGGAGGGCGGCCACCTCTTTCCCTTCGAGAAGCCAGACGAGACGGCCGAGTTGGTGCTGCAACTGCTGAGTGCGCCGTAGACGCTCTCGTACAATCTCGATTTCCCACCACAGCAGCCTGTTCTGGGCTGCTGCAAGACATGACCAAATACGTCTTCGTCACCGGCGGTGTGGTGTCCTCCTTGGGTAAGGGCATCGCGTCGGCTTCCCTGGCGGCCATCCTTGAATCGCGCGGCCTCAAGGTCACCCTGATCAAGCTCGACCCCTACATCAACGTCGACCCCGGCACGATGTCGCCCTTCCAGCACGGCGAGGTTTTCGTCACCGACGACGGCGCTGAAACCGACCTCGACCTCGGCCATTACGAACGCTTCATCACGACCCGGATGAAGCGCACCAACAACTTCACGACCGGCCAGATCTACAAGACCGTGCTCGAAAAGGAGCGCCGCGGCGACTACCTCGGCAAGACGGTACAGGTGATCCCGCATATCACCAACGAGATCCAGGAATTCATCAAGCGCGGCGCCGAGGGCGTGGACGTGGCCATCGTCGAGATCGGCGGCACGGTGGGCGACATCGAGTCGCTGCCCTTCCTCGAGGCCGTGCGCCAGATGAGCCTGCGCGCCGGCCCGACCAACACGGCCTTCGTCCACCTCACCTACGTGCCCTGGATCGCCGCTGCCGGCGAACTCAAGACCAAGCCGACCCAGCACACGGTGCAGAAGCTGCGCGAGATCGGCATCCAGCCCGATGCGCTGCTGTGCCGCGCCGACCGCCGTATCCCCGACGATGAGCGCGAGAAGATCTCGCTGTTCACCAACGTTGCCGAGTACGGCGTCATTTCGATGTGGGACGTGAACACCATCTACAAGGTGCCGCGCCTGCTGCACGAGCAGGGGCTGGACCAGCTCATCTGCACCAAGCTGCAGCTCAACACCAAGAGCGCCGACTTGAAGCGCTGGGACACATTGGTCTACGAGGTCGAGAACCCCAAGACCGAGGTCACCATCGCCATGTGCGGCAAGTACACCGACTTGTCGGACTCGTACAAGTCGCTCAACGAAGCGCTGCGCCACGCCGGCATCCACAACCACGCCGGCGTGAAGATCGAGTACGTCGACAGCGAGACCCTGACGCCCGAGACGGTCGGAGAACTGGGCAAGTTCGACGCCATCCTCGTGCCCGGCGGCTTCGGCAAGCGCGGCGTGGAGGGCAAGATCCTCGCTGCCCGATATGCCCGCGAACACAAGATTCCCTACCTCGGCATCTGCCTGGGCATGCAGGTCGCGACCATCGAGGTGGCCCGTCACCTGGCCGGCCTGGAAGGCGCCAACTCGACCGAGTTCGAGCCCGACACGCCCCACCCCGTCATCGCGCTGATCGACGAGTGGCAGGACGCCGACGGCAGCATCCAGAAGCGCGATGAGAAGAGCGACCTCGGCGGCACCATGCGCCTCGGTGCGCAGAGCTCCGACGTCAAGCCCGGCACGCTGGCCTTCGACATCTACGGCAAGGTCGTCACCGAGCGCCACCGCCATCGTTTCGAGGCCAACGAGCATTACCTGGAACGCCTGCAGCAGGCCGGCCTCGTCATCTCGGCCATCACCCAGCGCGAGAAGCTGACCGAGATGGTCGAGTTGCCGCGCGAGGTCCACCCCTGGTTCGTCGGTGTGCAGTTCCACCCCGAGTTCAAGTCCACGCCCTGGGGCGGCCACCCGCTGTTCGCGGCCTTCATCAAGGCGGCGCTGGACCACAAGAAAGGCTGACCATGAAGCTCTGCGGATTCGACGTCGGCATCGACAAGCCCTTCTTCCTGATCGCCGGCACCTGCTCCATCGAGGGCCTGCAGATGTCGCTCGACGTTGCCGGCCTGCTGAAGGAGGCCTGCACGACGCTGGGCATCCCGTTGATCTACAAGGGCTCTTTCGACAAGGCCAACCGCTCGTCAGGCACCACCCAGCGCGGTGTCGGCATGGAGGCGGGGCTGAAGATCCTCGACGAGGTGCGCCGCCAGACCGGGCTGCCGGTGCTGACCGACGTGCACGATGCCTCCCAGGTGGCCGAGGTCGCCAGCGTCGTCGACGTGTTGCAGACGCCGGCCTTCCTGTGCCGCCAGACCGACTTCATCCGCGCCGTGGCGCAAAGCGGCAAGCCGGTCAACATCAAGAAGGGCCAGTTCCTCGCGCCCTGGGACATGAAGAACGTCATCGACAAGGCGCGCGCCGCCGCGCTTGAGGTGGGCCTGCCCGAAGACCTGTTCCTGGCCTGCGAGCGCGGTGTGAGCTTCGGCTACAACAACCTGGTGGCCGACATGACCAGCCTGGCCGAGATGCGCAACACCGGCGCACCGGTGGTCTTCGACGTCACCCACTCGGTGCAAAAGCCCGGTGGACTGGGCGGCTCCAGCGGCGGCGCCCGCGAGATGGTGCCCGTGCTGGCCCGGGCTGGCGTGGCCGTGGGTGTGGCCGGGCTTTTCATGGAGACCCACCCCAACCCCGCCGAGGCTTTCAGCGACGGCCCCAACGCCGTGCCGCTCAGGCACATGAAGACCCTGCTGACCCAGCTCGTCGCGCTGGACCGCGTCGTCAAGCAGCAGCCCTTGCTGGAGAACGATTTCTCCTGCTGACCGCCGCCCGCAGCGGGCCTGCACCTTCATCCGCACGACTTCTACAGGCTCCTTCGCCATGCCCAGTGCCTACATCCTCGCCAACGTCAAGGTCACCAATCCCGAGCAGTACGAGCACTACCGCCGCCTCTCGTCGCTGGCCATGAAGCAGCACGGCGCCGAGGTGCTGGTGCGCGGCGGCAAGACCACCGTGCTCGAAGGCGACTGGACGCCCGAGCGCGTCGTGCTGTTGAAGTTCCCGTCGCCCGAGGCCGCACAGGCCTTCTACGACTCGCCCGAGTACGGCGCCGCGCGCGAGGCCCGCGAGGGCATCGCCGTCATGCGCATGGTTTTGATCGAAGGCGTCTGACGCCCGCATTGTTGTGACGCGGTAACGCCCGATTGGCACACTGCGCCCGCTTTGAATTTTTCACTTCCTGGAGACACACGAATGAGCGCCATTGATGACATCGTCGGCAGAGAGATCCTAGACAGCCGCGGCAACCCCACCGTCGAATGCGACGTGCTGCTGGAGTCGGGCGTCATGGGCCGTGCAGCGGTGCCGTCGGGCGCGTCCACCGGCTCGCGCGAGGCCATCGAGCTGCGTGACGGCGACAAGGGCCGCTACCTCGGCAAGGGCGTGCTCAAGGCCGTCGAGCACATCAACACCGAGATCTCGGAGGCCGTGCTGGGCCTGGATGCCGCCGAGCAGGCCTTCCTGGACAAGACACTGATCGACCTCGACGGCACCGAGAACAAGAGCCGCCTGGGCGCCAACGCCATGCTGGCCGTGTCGATGGCCGTGGCGCGCGCCGCCGCCGAAGAGTCCGGCCTGCCGCTGTACCGCTACTTCGGCGGCATGGGCGCCGTGCAACTGCCCGTGCCGATGATGAATGTCATCAACGGCGGCGCGCATGCCAACAACTCGCTGGACCTGCAGGAACTGATGATCGTTCCGGTCGGCGCGCCGAGCTTCCGCGAAGCGCTGCGCTGGGGGGCCGAGGTCTTCCACGCGCTGAAGAAGATCCTGCACGACAAGGGCATCTCCACCGCCGTCGGCGACGAAGGCGGTTTCGCGCCCAGCGTCGAGAGCCATGAAGCCGCCATCCAGCTGATCCTGCAGGCCGTCGACAAGGCCGGCTACCAGGCCGGTTCGCAGATCGCCATCGCGCTGGACTGCGCCGCCAGCGAGTTCTACAAGGACGGCAAGTACGTGCTCGAAGGCGAAGGCGGCATCCAGCTGACCGCGCAGGAGTGGACCGACATGCTGGCCACCTGGGTCGACAAATACCCCATCATCTCCATCGAGGACGGCATGGCCGAAGGCGACTGGGACGGCTGGAAGATCCTGACCGAGCGCTTGGGGCAAAACGTGCAGATCGTCGGCGACGACCTGTTCGTCACCAACACAAAGATCCTGCAGGAAGGCATCGACAAGGGCATCGCCAATTCGATCCTGATCAAGATCAACCAGATCGGCACGCTGACCGAGACCTTCGCCGCCATCGAGATGGCCAAGCGCGCCGGCTACACGGCCGTCATCTCGCACCGCTCGGGCGAGACCGAGGACAGCACCATCTCCGACATCGCCGTCGGCCTGAACGCCGGCCAGATCAAGACCGGCTCGCTGTCGCGCTCGGACCGCATGGCCAAGTACAACCAGCTGCTGCGTATCGAAGAGGATCTGGGCGACGTCGCTGTCTACCCTGGCCGCGCCGCCTTCTACAACCTCAAGTAATTGAAGGTTCTGGCCGCGGTCCTGGCGCTCTTCCTGATCGCCATCCAAGCCCAGCTCTGGGTGGGCCGGGGCAGCATTCCCTATGTGGCCCACCTCCGGGAGGAGGTGGCCCAGGCGCGCATCGAGAACGACGAGGCGCGTGCCCGCAATGCCCAGCTGCAGGCCGAACTGCGCGACCTGCGCGAAGGCCTCGAGATGGTCGAGGAGAAGGCTCGCTTCGAGCTGGGGATGATCAAGGCCGACGAAGTCTTCGTGCCGCTGGCGGCATCGGTCCGGCCGGCCGCGTCGGCCGTCAGTCGCTAGCTGTCCGCCGCCGCCGATGCTTGCCACCGTCTGGGCGGCCCTGCTGGCGCCGGCCTTCACCGCTTTTGGCAGCCCCGCGTCCTGGCTGGAGCTGATCGCCTTCGTGCTGGCCGTCTGGATGGTGGTCTGCAATATGCGCGTCCATCTGCTGGCCTGGCCGCTGGCCTTCACCAGTTCGCTGATGTATTTCGCGCTGTTCTGGGACGGCAAGCTCTATGGCGAGGCCGCGCTGCAGATCGTCTTCGCCGCGCTGGCCGTGTGGGGTTGGTGGCAATGGCGTTTTGGCCGCATGGCAACGGGCGAGGTGCTCAAGGTGCGCCGCCTCGGGCTGCGGGGACTCGCCGCGCCCGCGCTGTTGACGCTGGCTGCCTGGCCGCTGCTCGGCCTCTTCCTGGACCGTGCCACCGACAGCCCCCTGCCCTACTGGGACGCCTTCCCCACCGTGGCCAGCCTGCTTGGCCAATGGCTGCTGGCCCGCAAGTACGAGGAGAACTGGCCGACCTGGATCGTCGTCAATATCGCCAGCGTCGTGCTGTTCGGCCTCAAGGGCTATTGGCTGACGGTCATCCTCTATGCCGGATTCATCCCGATGAGCGTGATCGGGTGGCGCGCGTGGAGACGGGCGTGAGCCGTCGTGT
The DNA here is from genome assembly GCF_052436255.1 of Roseateles sp. GTDB lineage: Bacteria > Pseudomonadota > Gammaproteobacteria > Burkholderiales > Burkholderiaceae_C > Pelomonas. Next base: position 71,928 of record NZ_JBQVNP010000005.1, read on the forward strand.
TGCCCTGCTGGGTGCTGAATGCACCGGCAAGTCGACGCTGGCCGAAGCGCTGGCGCTGCGCTTCAACGCCGGCCTCGTCACGGAGTACCTGCGCGAATGGTGCGAGGTCCACGGCCGCACGCCGCAGCGGCATGAGCAGGCCCATATCGCCGCCGAGCAGGCCGCGCGCATCGACGCCGCCGCGCGCGCGCATGAGCTGGTGTTCTGCGACACGACGCCGCTCATCACGGCGCTGTGCAGCCAGCACTACTTTCAAGACGACGCCCTGCTCGCCGGCGCCATCGCCTTCCAGCGCGATTGCGACCTGACGTTGCTGTGCGCGCCTGACCTGCCCTGGCAGGCCGACGGCATCCAGCGCGACGGCCCGGCGGTGCGCGCCGCCTTCGACGACCGGCTACGCGCCGCGCTGGCGCAGGCCGGGCTGGCCTGGGTGGACATCAGCGGCGACGGCCCCACGCGCCTCGCGCAGGCCAGCGCCGCTGTCGATCGCTACTGCAGCGTCGTCGAGCCGCCACCCAGCTCCGTGCGCTGATCGAACAGCGCACCCACGTCCACCGCATCGAAGCGGTAGTGCCGGCCGCAGAAGTCGCAACCGATCTCGACATCGCCGCGCTCGGCCAGCACGCTGTCGACCTCGTCGCGCCCCAGGCCGCGCAGCATCTGCGACACGCGCTCGCGCGAGCAGGTGCAGGCAAAGCGTGGCTGCTGGGGCTCAAAACGCGTCACCGTCTCCTCCCAGAACAGGCGGCGCAGCACCGTGTCCGCATCCAGCGTCAGCAGCTCCTCGGTGGTCAGCGTGCCGGCCAGGATGGAGATGCGGTTGAAGGCGTCCGACAACCCGATGTCGTCTTCATTGCGGCGGCCTTCGAGGTTGCCCTCGCCCTCGACCGGCAGACGCTGGATCAGCAGACCAGCCGCGATCTCGCCATCGGCCGCCAGCACCAGCTTGGTATCGAGTTGCTCTGACTGCAGCATGTAGTGCTCCAGCACCTCGCTGACCTTTTGCAGCGGCTCGCGCTGGTCGCCGTACAGCGGCACGACGCCCTGGTAGGGCTGCTGGCCGGGGAACTTGTCCTTGGGGTCCAGCGTGATTGCGCAGCGGCCCTGGCCGTTCAGGTTGACCATGGCCTCCAGCGTCGCACCGGGCTCGACGCTGCCGACGCACTTGGCCGTGGCGCGAAAGCTCAGATCGGGCTGCACTTCGGCCACGGCCAGCTTGACCGGGCCGTCGCCGAAGACCTGCAGCACCAGTGCGCCGTTGAACTTGATGTTGGCCTGCATCAGCACCGCGGCCGCGCTCATCTGGCCCAGCAGGTCGCGCAGTTCGGGCGGATATTCGGCGCCGGGCTCACGGCGCGACAGCAGTTCCTGCCAGCCCGTGGTCAGGCGCACGAGCATGCCGCGCACGGGCAGGCCGTCGAACAGGAACTTGTGCAATTCACTCATCGGATTCTTTTCAGGCCGGCCGCGTATCGGCGGCCGTTGTTGACGTAATGGGCGGCGCTGGTCTTGAGCCCGGCAATCTGCGCCTCGCTCAGCTCGCGCACGACCTTGGCCGGCGCGCCAACGATCAGCGAGCCGTCGGGGAATTCCTTGCCCTCGGTCACCAGCGCGCCAGCGCCGACGATGCAGTTGCGGCCGATACGTGCGCCATTCAAGACCACGGCCCCGATGCCGATGAGGCTTTCGTCGCCCACCGTGCAGCCATGCAGCATGACCTGGTGGCCGACCGTCACGTTCTCACCAATGACGAGCGGAAAGCCGTGGTCGGCGTGCAGTACCGAGCCGTCCTGGACATTGCTGCCCGCACCGATGGTCAATGTGTCGCTATCGCCGCGCAGCACGGCGTTGAACCAGATGCTGACGCCCTCACCCAGGGTGACGCGGCCGATGACTTCGGCGCTATCGGCCACCCAGGCCGTATCGGCCACATCGGGCAGGTGTTCGTCGAGCTGGTAGATCGCCATCACGGCCCTCCGTCAAAACGCGAATTTTAGAATCCCGACCATGTCTGAACTCCGCCTGGCCACGCTCGGCCCCCTGCTGATTGCCGAAGCGCCCGCCAAGGCAAGTGCGACGCTCGCTCTCGACGCCACGCTGCCCGTCGATGCCACCGTCGTCATTGCCGAGCCTGCCGGTATCCCCGGTCGGCCCGCGCGCCCGCAGCTGGTCGGGCATGTCACGCTCAAACCTCCGTCACTGCGCACAGCCGCCGGCATCGCCGCCCTGGTGCATGCCATCGCCCATATCGAGCTGAACGCGATCGACCTGGCCCTGGACATCTGCTGGCGCTTTACCGGCATGCCCGAGGCCTTCTACCGCGACTGGCTGCGCATTGCCCAGGAGGAGGCCAGGCACTTCACGCTGCTGCGCGAGCATCTCCTGAGCCTGGGCTTCGACTATGGCGACTTCGACGCCCACAACGCACTGTGGGAGATGGCCGAGCGCACCCGGCACGACCTGCTCGCCCGCATTGCGCTGGTGCCGCGCACGTTGGAAGCGCGCGGGCTGGACGCCTCCCCCGCCGTGCGCGCCAAGCTCGTCGGCGCGGGCGACAAGCGTGCAGGCGCGATCCTCGACATCATCCTGCACGACGAAATCGGCCATGTGCTGGCCGGCAACCGCTGGTACCGCTTCCTGTGCGAGCAGCGCGGGCTGGACCCGATCACGACCTACGCCGAACTGGCCGTCCGCTACCAAGCGCCCAAGCTGCGCGCGCCTTTCAACCTCGAAGCCCGCCGCGCCGCCGGTTTTGAAGAGGCGGAGCTGGCCGCTCTGGCGGATGCAGGCAAGCCCTGAGTCCAAAATCTGACCAACCCGTCAGAATCCAAGGCAACCGAATCCTGCAAGGAGCCCCGCATGACCGCCGACGTTGCCAAGCTAGATGCCTACTGGATGCCGTTCACGGCCAACCGCCAGTTCAAGCAGGCGCCGCGCCTGCTCACCCGGGCCGACGGCATGTTCTTCCGCGACGACAAGGGCCGCGAGGTGCTGGACGGCATTGCCGGCCTCTGGTGCGTCAACGCCGGCCACAACCGGCCGCGCATCGTCAAGGCGATCCAGGAGCAGGCTGCGGAGCTGGACTTCGCCCCGCCCTTCCAGATGGCCCATCCCAAGGCCTTTGAGCTGGCCGAGCGGCTGGCGGCCATCGCACCCACGGGCATGAACCGCGTGTTCTTCACCAACTCGGGCTCCGAGTCGGTGGACACGGCGTTGAAGATGGCCATCGCCTACCACCGCGTGCGCGGCGAAGGTGCCCGCACCCGACTCATCGGCCGCGAGCGCGGCTATCACGGCGTCAACTTCGGCGGCATCTCGGTCGGCGGCATGGTGGCCAACCGCAAGATGTTCGGCAGCCTGCTGGCCGGCGTCGACCACATCCGCCACACCCACGACCCGGCACGCAATGCCTTCTCGGTGGGCATCCCGCAACACGGCGCCGAGCTGGCCGACGACCTGGAGCGCCTGGTAGCCCTGCATGACGCTTCAACAATCGCCGCCGTCATCGTCGAGCCCGTGGCCGGCTCCACCGGCGTGCTGGTCCCGCCAGCCGGCTATCTGCAGCGCCTGCGCGAGATCTGCGACAAGCACGGCATCCTGCTGATCTTCGACGAGGTCATCACCGGCTTCGGCCGCACCGGCAACCCCTTCGCTGCGCAGACCTTCGGCGTCACGCCCGACCTGATGACGGTCGCCAAGGGCATCACCAACGGCTGCGTGCCCATGGGCGCGGTGTTCGCGCAGCAGAAGATCCACGACGCCTTCATGACCGGGCCCGAGCACCTGATCGAGTTCTTCCACGGCTACACCTACTCGGCCCACCCGCTGGCCTGCGCCGCCGGCATCGCCACGCTGGACACCTATGCCGACGACGACCTGCTGATGCGCGCCGCGCGCATGCAGGACGAATTCGCCAAGGCGCTGCACTCGCTGCGCGACGAACCCAATGTCATCGATGTGCGCAACATCGGCCTGGTTGGCGGCGTCGAACTCAAGTCGCTGCCCGGCGAGCCCGCCAAGCGCGCCTTCAACGTCTTCCTGGACTGCTGGGACAAGGGCTTGCTGATCCGCACGACGGGCGACACCATCGCGCTGTCGCCGCCGCTGATCATCGAGAGCAGCCACATCGAACGCATCATCGACACGCTGCGTGGCGCGCTGCGCCGGGCCGCCTGAAAGCTTGCACTAGACTGCGCCGCCGCGCTGCGGCACCCCGGCCGCGCCCAAGGATTTTGATGAAGTTGTTCGCCCGCTGCGCCCTTGCCGCCAGCCTGACGCTGGCAGCCCTGCCGGCCGTTTCACAGACGCTGACCTATCTGGGCCAGCAGATCGTGCCCACCAGCGCGAGCTTCCAGGGCTCGCCCGTGGGCGGCCTGTCCAGCCTCGACTACGTGCCGGCCACCGGCCGCTACCTGGCCATCTGCGATGACCGCAGCGACCGCGGGCCGGCGCGCTTCTACGAGCTGGCGCTGGACTTGGCCAAGTTCCGCCGCAGTGCCAGCCCCGGCTCGGCCGGTGTCGCCTGGGTAGGCATGACGACTTTGCTGGACCTGGACGGCCAGCCCTTCGGTCGCAACCAGGTCGACCCAGAGAGCCTGCGCCTGGACACCAAACGCAACCTCATCTACTGGAGCAACGAGGGCCAACGCATCTCCAGCGCCATGCAGAACCCGACGGTGCGCCGCATGCACCCCGACGGCAAGCCAGCCGGCGAGTTCGCTGTGCCGGGCTACTACAACCCATCGGGCAGCGCCGGCGGCCTGGCGGCGGGCGACACCGGCCCCTATAGCAACCTCGCCTTCGAAAGCATCGCGCTCACGCCCGACGGCAAGACGCTGTGGACCATGAGCGAAAACGGCCTGGCCCAGGACAGCCTGCCCGCAGCTTTGGGCCGCGGCAGCCGGGCACGCATGCTCTCCTTCGACCTCGAAAGCGGCAAGGCCGGTGCCGAGTACCTCTACGACGTCGGGCCCGTGCCCTTCCCGCCCGCGCGCCCGGGTGACTTCGCCACCAACGGCGTGCCCGACATGCTGGCCCTGTCGGCCCACGAGTTCATCGTCATCGAACGCGCCTTCGCCGTGGGCGCGCTGACACCGGGCACCGCCGCGCACACCAAGCTGCCGACCAGCAACACCATCAAGCTCTACCTCGTCGACACCCGCGGCGCCACCGACGTGTCCGGCTGGCCCAGCATCAAGGGCCGCGACGTGGTGCCGGTCAAGCGCACCATGCTGCTGGACCTGTCGTCCCTGAAGAACGACGACGGCAGCGTGCTGGCCCTGGACAACATCGAGGGCCTCACCTTCGGCCCCATGCATGAGGGCAAGCGCACGCTGATCCTGGTGTCTGACAACAACTTCAACCCGGCGCAGTTCACGCAGTTCGTGGCTCTAACGATCGAAGGACCACTGCCCTGAGTTCAGCCGTGCCGTGGCGCGCCTACGCGCTGCTTGCGGCCAGCACCAGCCTTGTCGGCAGCTACGTCGGCCTGTCCAAGCTGCTGGTCGCGGCCTTTCCCGTCTTCTTGCTCGCCGGCCTGCGCTTCGGCTTTGCGGCCGTGCTGATGCTGCCTTGGCTGCGCAAGCCCGCCCACGAGGCGCCGCTGGACGCGCGCTCAAGGAGGCTGCTGTTTCTCGAGTCCTTCCTTGGCAACTTCCTGTTCTCGATCTGCATGCTGTTCGGGCTGCGACAGAGTTCCGCCGTCGTCGCCGGTGTCATCCTGGCCGGCATTCCAGCGGCGGTCGCGCTGCTGAGCTGGGCCTTCCTGCGCGAGCGCCTGAGCGGCCGCGTGCTGGCTGGCATTGCCTGCGCCGTCGGCGGCATCGCCCTGGTCGCCGGCGGCAAGCAGGGCCCAGGATACGAAGCTGGCGAGACGACGACGCTGGGCGCGCTGCTGCTGATCGCGGCCGTCTTCTGCGAGGCTTGCTATGTCGTCATCGGCAAGAAGCTCACCGCCGGCCTGGGGCCGAAGCGCATCAGCGCGCTGATCAACCTGTGGGGTCTCGCACTGGTCGCGCCGCTGGCCGTCTGGCAGGGCCTGAGCTTCGACTTCGGCGCGCCGCGCCTGCTCGACTGGGCGCTGCTGGGCTACTACGCCGCCACGGCCAGTGTCATCACGGTCTGGCTGTGGATGGCCGGGCTCAAGGGCCTGCCCGCGGCCAAGGCGGGGGTCTTCATGGTCTTCCTGCCCATCAGCACGGCCCTGGTCGGCTTGCTGCTGGGCGAGACGCTGTCGGTCCAGCAGGCCCTGGCCTATGGCCTGGCCTTATTGGGCGTGCTGCTGGCGACATGGCCGGCGCGCCCATTGGCTCGGTAGGATGCCGGCATGTCCCTGGATGCCGACCTCGCCCGCTGGCGCGAGCACCTCAGCCGTTTCGCCGCCCTGCTGGGCGACCCGCCCGACCGCAGCGCGACGCCGGCACCCGAACGGGCGCCCGGCCACTGCCTGATCTTCGCCCCCCACCCCGACGATGAATGCATCGTCGGCGCGCTGCCGCTGCGGCTGCAGCAGGAGGCGGGCTGGCGCGTCAGCAATGTCGCCGTGACGCTGGGCAGCAACGCCGAGCGCCGCGAGTCGCGTTGGGCCGAGTTGCAGGATGCCTGCGCCGTGCTGGGCTTCGACTGCATCCGCGTCGGTGCCGAGGGCCTGTCGGATGTGCGCGCCGACACGGCCGAGCGCCAGCCACGCTTGTGGCAGGTGCATGTCGACACCATCGCCGCCCTGCTGGCCAAGCATCGCCCGGCCCTCGTGCTGGCGCCGCATGCGCTGGACGACAACCCCAGCCATCGCGGCGTCTGCCGGCTCGTCACCGAGGCGCTGGCGGTCACGCAGCTGGATACCGTTGTTGGCCACACGGAGTTCTGGTCGACGCAGGCCGCGCCGAACGCGCTGGTGCAAACGAGCATCGCCGACACCGCCCGCCTCATCGCCGCGCTGGAGCGCCATGCCGGCGAGATCGAGCGCAACCCCTACCACCTGCGCCTGCCGGCCTTCCTGGCCGACGCCGTGCGCCGCGGTGGCGAGCTGGTGTTGGGGGCCGGCGAGGCGGTGCCCGACTTCGCCTTCGCTACGCTGTATCGCCTCGTCGCCTACCGCGCCGGCCAACCCGCGGCCGAACTGCCGCGCCGCGTCTTCGCCGCCGACCGCGCCCTCTCTTCCGCCTCGCTCAAGCCCTGATCCCATGTCCAGCCCACCGACCCATATCCGCGTGCACCAGTTCGCCGGCCTGCAGACCGGCCCGCGCTTCCTCGTGACCAGCGCCGTGCATGGCAACGAGATCCACGGCACGACGGCGATGGCCGAGATCATTCGCCAGCTTGACGCCGGCGAGCTGACGCTGCTGCGCGGCACGCTGACCCTGGTCCCTATCGTCAACCCGCTGGCCCACCAGCTGAACCGCCGCGAGGGCGACCGCAACCTCAACCGCAACCTGCGCCCGCCCGTCATCGCACATGACTTCGAGGACCGCATCGCCAGGCAGCTGTGCCCGCTGATCGCGCAGCACGACGGCATCCTCGACCTGCACAGCTTCCAGGGCCAGGGCCCGGCCTTCGCCATGATCGGCCCGCGCAACAACACGGGCGACCTGGAGCCGTTCTCGCAGGAGGCGACCGAATCTGCGCTCGCGGCCCGCCTGGGCGTCGGCCGCATCGTCGAAGGCTGGCTGTCCACCTACGCCTTGGGCCTGCAGCGCCGCCAGCAGCGCGAGCACGACGGCTCGCGCCGCGCGGCGTTGATCTCCGACCCGCACTACGGCGTCGGCACCACCGAGTACATGCGCTCCACTGGCGGCTGGGCCATCACGCTGGAATGCGGCCAGCACCTGGACCCCAACGGCCCCGAGGTCGCGCGCCTGGCCATCCTGCGCACCCTGGTCTTCCTCGGCATGCTGGACGAGGCTGTCGTCGAGCCGCACCGGCCCGCGCAGCCGCCCGAGCTGCTGCAGCTCTACGACGTCATCGACCGTGAGGACATGGGCGACCGCTTCGAGCGCGAATGGGCCAGCTTCGACGCCATCGAGCAGGGTCAGAAGATCGGCACCCGCGCCAGCGGCGCCGCCGTGCTGGCGCCGAGCCAGGGGCGCATCGTCTTCCCCAACGTCAAGTCGCAGCCGGGGACGGAGTGGTTCTACCTGGCCAGGCCGAGCGACCGGAAGCTCGGTTGAGTGCTGCCCCGCGGTGCCGTCGACTTCGCAACGCGGAATCGACGAGGCCACCTCGCAGTTCGATGGCCTACAACAGCACCTGCTGGTCGCTGGAAGGCGGAGCCGAGTTGGTCGTCACGCGTTTAAGCGCGTCCTCCAGATAAGCGCCGCGCATCCTGAACCGTGCGGATGCCAGAGAAGTGCTGTCTGTGTTCACTCTGTGCTTCTGTGGTTGCCTTTGAATTTCACCTCAGCGATCCCACTTCTTCACGCCATCGTCCCGCGCGCCTGCATGGCCTCGCGCCAGCGGCGCAGATGCGCATGCTCGTCACCCGGCCTGACCTTGACGACTCGCGCGAAGTCGATGGCCACGACGGCCGTGATGTCGACGACGCTGAACTGCCCTGCGGCGATGAAGTCGCGGCCGGCGAGGTGCTCGTCCAGCGCCGCGAAGAACAGCTGCACGCGCGCCAGGCCGCGCTGCGCCAGCTCCGGGATCTGGGCAAAGGCCACCGGTCCGGTCAGCGCGCGGTTGGCCATCGCCGGGCTGCTGTTGCGGAATGCCTCCGCGATCGCCGCCAGCCCCTCGAACTCGACGCGCCACTGCCAGCTTGCGATCTCGGCCTTGTCCAGCGGCGTGCGGCCCAGCAGCGGCGGCTCCGGGAAGCGCGCCTCGATGTAGGCCGTAATCGCGGCGTTGTCGGTCAGCACCGGGCCTTCGCCCGTCACCAGCGCCGGCACGGTGCATTGCGGGTTGATGCGCCGATACGCCTCGCCGAGCTGTTCGCCGCTGCGCAGGTCGACCTGCACCGTCTCATGCGGCACGCGCTTCTCGGCCAGCAGGATGCGCGCGCGGCGCGGGCTGGGGGCGGTGGCGCAGTCGTAGAGAGTGATCATGGCGCTACCACCTTGTCCTGCGTCTTCAAGTCGAAATCGCTGGCCTCATGCCGCTCGTGCAGCTGGCTGCTCGGCTCGCCCCAGGTGCGGTTGACCTTGCGGCCGCGCTGCACGGCCGGGCGCTGCGCGATCTCGTCGGCCCAGCGGATGACGTGGGTGTACTCATGCACCGACAGGAATTCGCCCGCGCCATAGAGCTGGCCCTTGGCCAACGCGCCATACCAGGGCCAGGCGGCCATGTCGGCAATGCTGTAAGCCTCGCCGGCCAGGTAGGGGCGCTCGGCCAGATGGCGGTTCAGCACGTCGAGCTGGCGCTTGACCTCCATCGCATAGCGGTCGATGGGGTATTCCTGCTTGGTCGGCGCATAGGCATAGAAGTGACCGAAGCCGCCGCCCAGGAAGGGCGCGCTGCCCATCTGCCAGAACAGCCAGCTCAGGGCCTCGGCGCGAGCGGAACCGCCAACGGGCAGGAAGGCGCCGCCGAACTTCTCGGACAGGTACATCAGGATGGCGCCCGACTCGAACACCCGCACCGGCTCCGTGTCAGGCCCGGCGCCGCGGTCCACCAGCGCCGGGATCTTGGAGTTGGGATTGGCCTCGACGAAGCCGCTGCCGAACTGCTCGCCCTCATTGATGCGGATCAGCCAGGCGTCGTACTCGGCGCCGACATGGCCCAGGGCCAGCAGCTCTTCCAGCATCACCGTCACCTTGATGCCGTTGGGCGTGCCCAGCGAGTACAGCTGCAGCGGATGGCGCCCGACCGGCAGCGCCTTGTCGTGCGTCGCGCCGGCCACCGGGCGGTTGATGCTGGCGAACTGGCCGCCGTTGGCCTTGTTCCAGGTCCAGATCTGGGGAGGGATGTAGTCGGTCATCGAAGCGGTGTCGGGTTTGAACCCGGCAACGCTAGCGCAAAACCCTGTTTACCGTTTCGCTTGACGTAATAGAGGGCTTCATCGGCGATGCGAACGAGAAGCTGCGGATCGTCACCGTGCAGCGGCAGGCAGGCCACGCCGATGCTGACGCCGACGCTGACCACCGCGCCATTGGACAGGACGATGGGCTGGGACAGGCCGTCGATGAGGTCGCGCATGACCTGGCCGAGCACGTTGTCCGCCGGACCGACGTCGCGCAGCGCCACGAGGAATTCGTCGCCGCCAAGCCGTGCAACCAGGTCCGAAGACCGCCGCACCGCCGAGCGCATGCGCTCGGCGCAGGCCACCAACACCTCGTCACCGCAAGCATGGCCGTGGCGGTCGTTGATTTGCTTGAAGCCGTCGAGGTCCACGCAGGCCACGCTCAGCGGGGCCCGGCGCGCCAGCGTTTCGGCGACATGACGCTCAAGCGTCGCCTGCCCTGCGGCGCGATTCTTCAGCTGGGTCAGCGCATCATGGTTGGCCTGATGCCGCACGGCGTTCTCGTCGCTCTTGCGATCGGTGATGTCGTAGATGACTCCCTCGACCGTCTGGCCGTCCACGTCGATGTGCTGCACGGAGATCAGGCAATGCACCCAGCGCCGCTCGTCACCGAGTTGCACCAACTCCAGGTCGGCCGAGACGGTCTCTGCGCGCGCGGTGGCGGCATCGATCATCTGCCGCACCTGCTCGGGGCGGTGGAAGACGCGGGCAATGAAGTCGTCCTCGCTGAGGGTGCGCAGCTCGTCCATGGACAGGCCGACGACGCGCGACACCGTCGGGTTGCCGTTGATGAGGCGGCCGCTCTCGTTGAGCACGAAGATGCCGGCGCTGCTGGAGTCGAAGATCTGCCGATACTGGGCCTCCATGGCCTCCACCTCGGCACGCAGCGCGCGCTCAGTCTGCAGCTGGCGCTGATTGCTTTGCAGCAGCGCATTCGCTCCGGCGATCAACACGCCGATTTCGTCGCGCTCATGGCCGGCCGGTGTTTCAAGCCGCTCGGCCGAGCCGGGCGTCATGCCGCGCAGCGCACTGGCGAGGCGCACGATGGGCCGCGACACCATGCGCGCGGCCAGCAGGTAGAGGATGGCAGCCAGCAGCGCCGCCTGCCCGGCCATGGCCGCTGCCAGCGTGTAGGCCTCGCGGTCGGCGATGGCCCGGACTTGGGCGCCATCCAGGCGGATGCGCAACCGGCCCAGGTGTTGGCTGGCGTCGAAGGGCGACACGACCGGCCATGCCAGCAGCGTGCCGCCGCCTCCCTCGGCCACGCCGGGCCGCAGCACCTGGGCCAGCGCCCTGCCGTCGGTGCCCACAACCTCGGCGAGGGCGACCAACTCGTTGCGCGCCAGGCCGGCGACGATCTCCTGCAGCAGCACGGCGTCGTTGGCGAAGGCGCCGATGGCCACGGTCTTCTCGACCGCCGTCGCCAGCGCCTGGACGCTGTTGCGGCTGCTGGCCAGGGCGCGCGCCTGGGCAAACTGGTAGGCGATGGTGGCCGCAACGACGGCCAGCAGCACCGCGCTGAGGCACACCAGCAGCATGAACCGCAGTTGCAGGCTGTCTGCACCGCGCACACGAAGGGTGCCACCGGCCTGAATCGTCATTGCGCCGGTGCTTCCTTGATGACCAATACCGTGCGCAGGCCAGGATCGGCCGGCTCCTTGCTGAGCCAGCCCAGTGCGCTGGGATTGCGGCGCAGGATGCCGGCCATGGCAGTCTCGTCAGGGAGGGCGTGAGGCGGGGCGCTCTGGCCGGAGAACATCAGCCGCGACCAGTAGCTGTTGACCTGGGCCACGCTCATGCCGGTCAGCGATTGGTAGAACGCCGCGCGGCGCGGGTTGTCGCGCGGCAGATCGAAGATCAGCGCGAAGTCGCCATTGGCGAAGGCACGGCTGCGGCCCATGAAGAGGTCGACCGCTTCCTTCTGAGTCAGCGCGCGCTGCGGGTTGCTGGCGTGCACGACGATGTAAAAGTCGGCCCGCACCGGCAGCGCGAGCACCAGGCCGAGCAGCACGACCAGGAGTGCGGAAGGGGCTTTCATGACTTCAGAAGATGAAGTCCACGACGGCCGTCGCGACATGGGCTTTTGCAGCGGCGACGTCGGCACCGGTCCACAGCCCGGGCCCGCCGGCGTCGACGCGGATGCGGTCCCATTGCAGCTTCAGCGCTGCCTGCGGATGGAAGTCCCAGCGGGTGCCGAGTGACCAGCCCGACTGCTGCACACGCGAGCGATTGACGGCATCGGTGATGAGCGTGCCCAGCATCTGCGACTGGGCCGCGCCGGCCGGCCCGAGCACCGGCGTCAGCACGGCTTGCCAGGCCGGCAAGGGTGTCACAGGCATGGCATCGCGCGTGCGGCCATAGCCGATGAAGGGCGTCCAGTCGCTCAGCCGGCGGCCGACGGTGGCATAGGCCGACAGCTGGCGCACCAGCGGCGCGGCCGAGATGCGCACGAGCTCGGCGCTCCATTGCCAGTCGCCCAGCTCGTAACGCAGCCCCAGCTCCAGGAAGGTGGCCCAGATGTCGCTCGCCCCCAGGCGCTCGCGCAGCTGTCGCGCCTGGTCGGCCACGGGCGGGATGGGCAGGCTGCCCAACTGGCCGAGGGCGTCGACGGCGGCCTGGGCGCTGCCGAGGTCGAGTTCAATGCGCGTCCGCGATGCGCTGGCGCGCACCAGCAGCCCAGCCTCCTCGCGCGACATCATGACGCCGACGATGTCACGCACCCGGCCCGGCGGAGCAGTATGGAAGTCGCCGATCTGTGCTGTGCCGAGCATCAGCTTCGCGCGCCACTGCGCATTGCCTTGGAACCAGCTGCGCGCGACATCGGCGCCGTCCAGCGCCGTCGGCAGCATGGCGTAGAGCTCGACCGGCGGCCGGGCCGCCATGAAGCCGTAGCCGACATTGCGGTAGTCGGCCATCAAAAAGGCGTCCAAGTTGACGCGGCCGATGCGCACGGTCCAGTCGGCCGTGGGCCGGTAGGCTGCATAGGCCCATTCCAGCGTATCGCTGCCGCCGGCGTAGCTGCCGCGCTTCCTGGCGATGGCCTGGGCGACGAGTTCGAACTGGCTGCTCACGCTGTAGTTGAACTGCACGCCAAGCCGGGTGTCCACGTCATGGCGCCAGCGCGAATCGCTGCCACCCTGGGTCAGTTCACGCCGGTAGCCCCAGCCCACTGGCGCGTCGACGTGCGCGAGGCCGATGCTGCCGAAACCGCTGACCCTGAGGCCGCTTGCGCCGCTCGGCCTGTCGGTCTCAGACTCGCCCTGCGCGGCCATGGCGACGCAGGCTAGCGCTGCAAACAAGCGGCTTGCCCAGGGGCGGGAACTTGGGGAGGTCTTGAAAAGCATGTTTCTCGGGTACTGCCTGCGGATTATTCAGCCGCAGCGCCCAAAGTGGCGGGCGCCACGACCATCAACGGCAACCCCTTCACGCTTGGCCCAACCCTTACAAACACGGGGGGCGTTGCCGGCCCGTGAAAATGCCACGCATGCGTATCGACTTCATCTCCGACATCGTCTGTCCCTGGTGTGCCATCGGCCTGTATTCGCTGGAAGCGGCCGCGGCCCGCATCCCTGGGCTGACTCTGGACCTGCACTTCCATCCCTTCGAGCTCAACCCGGGCATGGGGCCCGCAGGGCAGGACATCGAAGAACATCTGGCGGAGAAATACGGCGCCAGCCCCGCCCAGCTCGCCGGCACGCGCCAGGCGATCCGCGAACGTGGCGCGACGCTGGGGTTTGATTTCCGCCCGGGTGCGCGCAGCCGCATCTACAACACCCGTGACGCCCACCGCTTGCTGCACTGGGCCGGCGAGGTATTTGGCAGTGCGATGCAGCGCACGCTGAAGGTGGCGATGCTGAAAGCCTATTTCACCGATGGCCGCGACGTCTCGAACCACGACGTGCTGGTGGAACTCGCGACCGCGGCCGGCCTGCCCGAGGCCGAGGCACGCGAGCTGCTGGTCGGTGACCGCCACGCGGCCGACGTGGCCGCCGCCGAGGCGCAGGTCCACGCCCAGAACATCCACGCCGTGCCAGCCATCGTCGTCAACCAGCGCCACCTGATCCAGGGTGGGCAATCCGTCGAGGTGTTCGAGCAGCTGCTGCGCCAGGTCATGGCCCAGCCGGCGGCGGTGTAACAAGCTCACGACCCGGGGCAGGTCCGGCCGAGCCTGCGACAATCACGCCATCCCGAAGAAGCCCGCCGCTGGCGGGCTTCGCCTTTCTCCGGAGTTCCATTTCCCGTGTTCAAGAACCTGATCACCTACCGCATCGGCGAAGGCTGGGCCACCGATGCCAAGCAGCTCGCCGAGCAGCTCGCCAAGGAACCCTTCCTGGCCTGCGCCCCCACGCAACCCCTGGCCGTCGGCTGGGCACCGCCGCGCGGCATCGAGCACGCCCCCCTCGTCGAAGTGGTCGACGGCCATTGGCTCGTCAAGCTCAAGCGCGAGCAGCGCCTGCTGCCCTCGTCGGTCGTGCAGGAGCGCGTGGACGAACTGGCCGAACACATCGAGGCCACCACCGGCCGCAAGCCCGGCAAGAAGGCCAAGAAGGAACTGAAGGAGCAGGCCGAGCACGAGCTGCTGCCGCGTGCCTTCACCAAGACCTCGGCCACCCAGGTATGGATCGCGCCCGCGCAGCGCCTGCTGTTCGTTGACGCCGGCTCCAGCAGCCGTGCGGACGAGGTCATCACGCTGCTGATCCAGGCCAGCCCGGGTCTGTCGCTACAGCTGGTGCAGACCGCCGAGAGCCCCGCCGCCTGCATGGCCGCCTGGCTGCTGGACGGCGTGACGCCCGAGGGCTTCCAGATCGAGCGCGAATGCGAGCTCAAGGGCAGCGACGAGCACAAGCCCGTCGTGCGCTACGCCCGCCACCCGCTGGACATCGATGAGGTGCGCGCCCACCTGACCAGCGGCAAGATGCCGACCCGCCTGGCGCTGAGCTGGAACGAGCGCGTCGCCTTCACGCTGACCGAGGGCTTCGCCGTCAAGAAGATCAGCTTCCTGGACCTGGCCTTCGAGGGCCGCGCCGAGGCCAGTGGCGACGAGGCGTTTGACGCCGACATGGCGCTGGCCACCGGCGAGCTGGGCCGGCTGATCCCGGCGCTGATCGAGGGCCTGGGCGGCGAGCATGACTTCGCCGCCGCCGGGGCGCCGGCACCTGCCGCCCTGCCCGCCTCGACCGAGGCCGTGGCCGAGGAAGCGCCGCCCTGGTGAGGCGCTAGAAACCCAGCTTGAGCGTCACGCGCACCGTGCGTGGCTCGGCCGGGTGCACATGCCGATCGGCCACCGGCGCGGCCTCGCCGGGCAGCTGTGATTCGTAGAAATACTCGATGTCGTTGACCTTGCGATCCGTCAGGTTGAACACGTCCACCGTCAGCTCGCTGCCCGCCCACAACTTGCGGCTGACGCGCAGGTTCGTCGTCAGCGACGACCGTGAGCGCACGCTGTTGTCCTCGACCAGCGAGCCCGCGCCGAGGTAGCGCCACTGCAGGCTGGCCGACCAGGGCCCGAGGTCGCACAGTGTCACGGCCACGGAGCCGACCTTGTCGACCGCATTCGGGATGCGGTCACCGGCGGGGTCGACGTTGGCAAAGCGGGCGTGCGTCCAGGCCAGGTCGGCGTCGATCAGCAGCCATGGGGCTGGGACGAAGCGGTTGTTCCACTCGATGCCGCGGCGCTTGCTGGGCCGGTTGGGCTCGGTCGCACCGGCATCGCCGACGTAGATCAGCTCGGAGTCGAAGTCCAGCTTCCACAGCGCCACCGAGCTCTGCAGACCGGGTACCCACTCGGTCCGCGCGCCCAGCTCCAGGCCGCGCGCCGCGACAAGACCTGGCACCGCGTCGACCGGGCTGCCCGTCTTGGGGTCGATGCGGGCCGCCGTGCCCCGCGCGTCGTTGCTGTGGAAGCCGCGGCCGGCGTTGAAGAAGAACTCGGTCCTGGCCCAAGGCCCCGCGATCAGCGACAGCTTGGGCGACAGCAGTTGGGCCGAGGCGCTGCCGGAGTTGGCCGCGTTGCTGTGGCTTTCCACGCTGAAGCGCGCGTCGTCCGCACGCAGGCCGACGACGCTGCGCAGCCAGGGCGTCAGCTCGACCGAGGTCTGGCCGTGGATGCCAAGCTGGGTCTCGCGCACGGCGTCGTCGCGTGTGGTGGCGGTGATGCGGCGCTCGACGGCGTCGAACAGGCCGACGCGCGCGCGGTCATGGCGCAGTTGCAGGCCGATCTCGCTGCGCGCCGGCAGTGCGCCGAGCCGGTGCTCGACCGCGTGGCTGGCGCTGAAGCCGTAGACCCGGCGGCTGTCCTGCTGCGAGAACTGGTCACCATCGCCCGGGCGCTCCAGCGCATAGGTGAAATTGGAGAAAAGCTTGAGCCGGTAGTCCATCGCATAGGCGGCGACCTGCGTGGCCTGCGTGCTGCTGACGTCATGCCATTCGCCGGACAGGCTGCTGCGGCGCGTCTGGCCGCCGTCGCTGGTGTCGATGGCATCGAAGCGGCCAAAGGTTTGGCCGTTGAAGCTGCCGGCGGCGATCAGGCGCTCGGGGATCTGGTCGGTCGAGTTCCAGCTGGCGTCATAGCCCATCGCGCTGGCGCTCCAGCCCGCGGCCCGCGTGCCGCCGGACAGGGTCAGCACGCCATTGCGCTTGCGCAGGCGCTCCGGCAGCGTCCAGGGCCCGTCGTTGTGCTGCACCTCGACGGCGCCGAGCAGTCGCTTGTCACCCAGCGCGACGGAGCCGCCGCCGACAAAGCGCTGGAACTGCCGCTGGCCCAAGGTCAGCGTGGCGAAGCTCTGGTCCAGCGTCGTGCGATAGGCGATGTCGGCCGAGCCGGCGGCGGCGAAGTTGCCGTTCCGTGCGAAGTAAGGGCCCTTGCGGTACTCGATGCGGTCGACCAGCTCGGGGATCAGGAAGTTCAGGTCCGAATAGCCCTGGCCATGGCCGTGCGAGGGCATGTTGACCGGCAGGCCGTTGACGCTGGTGGCGAAGTCGGTGCCGTGGTCGAGGTTGAAGCCGCGCAGGAAGTACTGGTTGGCTTTGCCGTCGCCCGAATGCTGGGTGACGATCAGGCCGGGCACGAACTCCAGCACCTCGCCCGGGCGCAGCGCGGGGCGGCTCTTCAGCAGCTCGGCGCGGATCGTGCCTTGGGAAGCGGCGTCGGCGCTGCCGATGGCGTTGTCGTAGTGGCGGCCTGCGAGCTGCACACGCTCCAGCTGGGTGGCTGCGGCAACCACGGTGGGCGCTGTGGGCTGGGCTTGCGAAGCCGACGCGGCCATCAGGGCCAGCGCCGCAGGGATCGAGGAACGATGGATGAACATTTGATTGCCTCGGGGTCGGGGACCGGCGGTCATGCGCAGGCGCCACCTGTCCGGCCGGAGCAGGCGGAAACCGGGGCAGCGTGGGGCAGGCGCAGCGAGGCGCCTTGGTGGTGCTGCAGCGGGCAGCGTGCCCGCGCACGGTCAGCCGCGTGGGGGCATGCGCGGGGGCGCGACGGCCCGGTCGCGCCAGCCAGGCTCGGCGATGGCGGGATGGTGGCCAGCGGCAGCAGGCGGGACGGCGAGGCCGGCCGGCAGCCACGCCTGGAAGACGGTCGCCCCACCCTGCGGCGAGCTGTCGGCCGGGTCGGTCACATCCAGTACGTCGCCAGTGTCGTGCGAGTGCTGGTGATAGACGCTGCCATGCTCATGCAAGCCGGTTGCCGGCCCGGTGCTGGGCA
The DNA here is from genome assembly GCF_052436255.1 of Roseateles sp. Classification (GTDB taxonomy): domain Bacteria; phylum Pseudomonadota; class Gammaproteobacteria; order Burkholderiales; family Burkholderiaceae_C; genus Pelomonas. The sequence continues at coordinate 89,588 of NZ_JBQVNP010000005.1, forward strand.
GCCAGGCGTGCTGCTGATGCCTGAGCTGCGGCGCCTGGGCGGCGTGAAGCTGATCCAGCACGGCTCGCAACGCGCCGCGCACGCTGGCCAGAGGCGTGTCCTGATGCGACGCGCCGGTGTGCAGATGACGCTGGCCCTGGATACCAGCGACCAGTTGCGCGGCGCCCTGCAGCGGCAACACGACGAGCAACATCGCCAGGACGGCGATGCGCGTTCGGTGCAGCAGTGAGGACAGGCAGGTGGGCACAGGTGGGCAGAGGTGGGCGAGCTGCGGACAACCGTCGTACAGCCTCTACGCGCCCGTGCGGCCGGCGGATTCGCCGACCGCCCCCTAGCTTCTCGCAGCGCCCCAGTGCGTGAACGGGTTCACCGCCAGGTTCGCGTTGACATAGCGGGCATCGCCGGTCACCTCGGCACCCAGCCAGCCCGGCCTGGCAAAGACCTGTCCCTCCGCCACCAGCTCGATCTCGGCGACGACGAGGCCGGCATTGGCGCCAAGGAACTCGTCGACCTCCCAGGTCATGCCCTCATGCGGGCAGAGGTGGCGGATCTTTTCGACGACGGGACCGTCGCACAGCGCCAGCAGCTGCCCGGCGTCGGCGAGCGGGATCCCGTACTCGAACTCGGCCCGCGTGGCGCCTTGCGTGGCGCCCTTGATGGTCAGGAAGGCGGCGTCGCCCGCGATGCGCACGCGCACCGTGCGCGCCGGCTCGCGGCTGAGGTAGCCCTGGCTGAAGCGGGTCTGCATTGACGCCTGCCCCCGCCAGCCGTCGCCCGTGACGAGGAACTTGCGTTCGATCTCAATGCCCATCTTGCGCCGCCTTTGCCGCCGCCTCACGCAGCTTGTCCTTCTTGCTCTTGCGCGTCGTGCTCTTGATGCCGCCCGCTGCCTGCGCCTCGCTGGCCAGTGCCGTCGGCTCGAAGCCGTCCAGCCGCTCCCGCGGCACGCGCTGGCCCTGGCGCTTCTCGATGACGCGGAAATGGCTCTCGGCGTTCTCGGCGCTGTCCGCGCAGATGAAGCTGACCGCCACGCCGGTGGCGCCAGCGCGGCCGGTGCGGCCGATGCGGTGGGTATAGTCGGCCGGCGAGCGCGGCAGCTCGTAGTTGACGACGGCATCCAGCGCATCGACATGCAGGCCGCGCGCGGCCACGTCGGTGGCGACCAGCACCTTGACGCTGCCGGCCTTCAGCGCCGCCAGCACGTCGCTGCGCGCGCCCTGGCTCAGCTCGCCATGCAGGGCGCCAGCCTTGAAGCCGTGGGCGAAGAGCTTGTCCGACACCAGCTCGGCGGTGTAGCGGCTGGCGACGAAGACCAGCGCGCGGTCCCAAGCCTCGTCCTTGAGCAGGTGCCGCAGCGCCGGCAGGCGCTGGGCGCGGTCAAGCTGGATGGCGCGTTGCTTGATCTGCGGTGCTGCCTCCTGGATATCAATGCGCACCGGGTCGCGCAGCAACTGCTCGGCCAGCGTCTGCACCGCCGCCGGGCAGGTGGCAGAGAACAGCAGGGTCTGGCGTCGCACGGGCAGCAGCGCCAGCACACGCTGCAACTCATCGGCGAAGCCCTGGCCGAGCAGGCGGTCGGCCTCATCCAGCACCAGGCAGTCGATGCCCGCCAGCTTCAGGCCGTTGTGATCGATGAGGTCGAGCAGGCGGCCCGGCGTGGCCACCATCACGTCGCAGCCGCCGCGCAGTGCCATCAGTTGCGGATTGATGGACACACCGCCGAACGCCAGCGCGATCCTGGGGCGGTGCAGCAGCAGGGCCGCGACGTCGCGCAGCAGCTGGGCGGTCTGCGCGGCCAGCTCGCGGGTGGGCGCCAGCACCAGCACGCGCGGTCCGGGGCGCGGCGGCGCGGTGATCAGCCGTTGCAGCAGCGGCAGCGCGAAGGCGGCGGTCTTGCCCGAACCGGTCTGGGCCAGTGCCAGCACGTCGGCGCCGGCCAGGATGGGCGGCAGCGCAGCGGCCTGGACGGCGGTAGGGGCGTGATAGCCCTGTTCGCGCACGGCGCGCAGCAGGGCGGGCGACAGGCCCAGGGAAGAAAAAGACATGCGGAATTAGAACAGCGGCCGCTGGTCGCCTGCGAGCTGGCCGACAGCGCGCGCTTCGATGAGCAGCAAGCGCCGCTTGGTCTCGACGCCGCCGGGCGCAGAAAAGCCCGTCGGCTCGCCTCCCGCCCCCATCACGCGATGGAGGGCACGATGGGCGGAAACGGGTTATCGCCCTCGGCGCGGCCGACCGCGCGTGCCGCGCCTGGCCGGCCCAGCGCGGCGGCGATGTCACCATAGGTGCGCGTTTGGCCCGGCGGTATGGCGCGGGTCAGCGCATGCACCTGGCGGCGGAACGCCGGGATGCCGCGTTCGTCGAGCGGGATGTCGCTGAGGTCACGCACCTCGCCGGCCAGCAGCGCGCGGATGCCATCGACGGCGTGGGCGATGGCGGGCGGCAGTTCATCTGTCAGCCGAGCGCCCGGGTGCCGCCGCTTGAGCTGGGTCGGGCTCGCCTGAGGCAGCAGCGAGGCGACGACGCCCTGCGCGCTCCAGACGATGCCGCAGGTTCCCAGCGCGGTGGCGAAGCTGTGGCTCCACAGCGGCTCGTCGTGCGGCATCTCAAGATCGTTGACAGAATCGCTCACGTTATCCGGGCGGCGCTTGCAGTTTTGAAGTAGTAGCCAAGCATGCCAGCGCCGCGCGCGCGGCCGGCGTCGTCCAGCCAGGGTGCGACGTGGGAGCGCCGGGCCGCCGAGCAGGCCGCCGGATGCAGGCCTTGGTCGGCACACACCAGCAGCGCCTCGAAGCCGCCCCGGCAGCGCTCAACGTCGACGCTGCTCATCACCGGGCCGTGGCCCGGCACGGGGCGCTTGAACGGCTGCGCTGCGATCTGCGGCCAGGCGGGCGGGCACGCGGTGTCCATGAAGGGCATCAGAGGCGCAACAGCGGATGCTCGCGCACGACCGGCGGCCGGCGGGTCGTCACCTTCAGGCCGCGACGGCCGCGCTCGAAAGCCGCGCCGCGGTCGCCTGTTCAGCCACCTGGCGCGGTGGCAGCATCTTCAGGCGATGGTCGCTCCAGACCTGGCGCCAGCGGCGCGCGCCCGGTGTGCCGTTCCACAGGCCCAGCGCATGGCGCATCGCGTGCGACCACGAGCGACCGGCGGCGTGCACGCGGTCGAGATAGTCCAGCCAGCCATCCTCGACCTGCTCGCGCGAGGTCGCGGGGTCGGCCGCACCGAAGAAGCGCGAATCCCATTGCGCCATGCTCCAGGGCTCGTGGTAGGCCTCGCGGCCGACCATGACGCCATCCAGCACGGCGAGCTGGTCGGCGATCTGGTCAGGCGTCTTCAGGCCGCCGTTGATGGCGATGGTCAGCTGCGGGAACTCGCGCTTGAGCTGCGCGACCAGCTCGTAGCGCAGCGGCGGGACCTCACGGTTCTCCTTGGGCGACAAGCCCTGCAGCCAGGCATTGCGGGCATGCACGATGAAGACCTCGCAACCCGCTGCGGCGACCGTGCCGACGAAGTCGCGCACGAAGTCGTAGCTTTCGTTCCTGTCGATGCCGATGCGGTGCTTGACGGTGACCGGCAGCGCCGTCGCGTCGCGCATGGCCTTGACGCAATCGGCCACCAATTGCGGCTCGGCCATCAGACAGGCACCGAAGGCGCCCTTCTGCACCCGCTCGCTCGGGCAGCCGCAGTTCAGGTTGACCTCGTCATAGCCCCAGCGCTCGGCCAGCGTGGCGCAGGCGGCCAGGTCGGCGGGTTCGCTGCCACCGAGTTGCAGCGCCACCGGGTGCTCCTCGGCGTTGAAGTCCAGGTGCCGCGGCTGGTCGCCGTGCAGCAAGGCGCCCGTCGTCACCATCTCCGTGTAGAGCAGCGTATGGCGGGTGATGAGCCGATGGAAGTAGCGGCAATGCCGGTCGGTCCAGTCCATCATGGGCGCGACGCTTAATCGCCAGCCCCTGTGAGTGGCCGCTTTCATAGAGAGAACTGCCCCACGAATACCCGCCGATCCTTGCCCATTCCAGTCCGTTCCACCCTTCAGCACCTGGTGCTACAGCGAGTGCTATCAAAACTCCTGTCGCCCCGACACCGTGGCCAGTATTCTCACTCGGAAGCGGGCCGATGGCTTCGCGCGCAGCTTCATGCTGGGGTGCTACCGACTGCACCGCGGCAGCGTCGTCCGAGCAACGCCACAGGAAGCTGCTGTGAATCGTCAAGCGCTTAAAGCTGTTGTTCCGGTGAGGCCAAAGTGAGGTTGCAAGCCGCGACAAGGGCGAGCGGTCAAGGTGCCGGCGAATCCGCCTGCTGCTCGGCTGAACCGCTCTCCGCCAGCAGTTTGAGCATTGGTGCTTCAAGCGCCGGCGCGAGACTGAGCGCGAACTCTTCCGTCAAATGGTTCCGGTCCTTGAACATGATCAACCCATTTCGCGCTGTTGGGCAAACCGGCCCGTCGCAGATGGCGTGAGATAAGTTGATGAAGGCCGCGCCACGGCGCACCAGCACCTCCTCCTCGGCGGTCGCGAGCGGTCCAACGCGCGCCTCTTCGTCGGCGGCCAAATAGGTGCAGGCCTCATCGACGGACCAATTGCGCCAGGACGCGCGCGCGTAGCAGGCCGGCACGTTGAAACCGGGGAATGGAATGTCCTTCAGGTAGCCCACCTGGGCGCCGGTGCGCTGCAACCGCTCCACCGTACGGTCCAGGCCGGCCTGCCAGCGGCCGGGCTCCATGCTATAGCCCGAAGAACTAGCCATGATCACTAGCGCAGGCCGCATCCGCTCGATGCGCTGAAGCATCCGCTCCCGCCACGCCGTGCATTCGTGATAGTCGCCGAGCGTCGTGTAGACGGCAACTTGGACATCCACGGAGGGGCATGCCGACTTGGTCAGCACAACCAAACGCAGGTGGTGTTTGAGCGCTAGCTGCTGCAACGGAACGAACCACTGCGCCGCATGGGAATCCCCGAACAGCACGACCGTGGCGCTCGGGCGTTCGAATCCGAACTCGCACGCGGGCTGATCTACGGCGTCGGCCAGCGTGAGGCAGCCCGTGGCCTCGGTGATGTCCCATCGGGCTGCGCGCTCGAAGCGCTCCTGTTCAGGCCCGACATGGATGAACTTGCGGGTGAACTGCGCGCCGGCGGCGACCACCACGCACAACGCCAAGCCGGCGAAAACGACCTGGCGAGCCGACCCGCCCGGAAACAAGGAATGCATAAAGGGCTGTTCGACGAAGCGGTAGGACAGCCAACCCAGTGCAATGGACAGTGCGATCAACCCAACGGTCAACAAGGCGCCGGATTTGGGCGTGATCACGGCAGCTGCGATTAGGACGGGCCAATGCCACAGATAGACGGAATAGGAGCAATCGCCGAGCTGCCGAATGACCCGAGACTGCAGCAGCCTGCCTACCATCGTCTGCCCGCCATGCTGGACAACGACAAGTAGCAGACCCCCGGCCACGACCGGAAACGCCGCCAAGAAACCGGGGAACCTCATCCGGCCGTCGAACAGTAAGGAGATCAAGCAGAGCATGGCCATTGCGACCCAGCCCATAGCCGCCACGGTGCGCGTGCTCCAGCCGATCAAAAGTCGCGGCCAGACGGCGATGGCCATACCGACCGCAAACTCCCAGATCCGGAATGGCGTGAGGAAGAACGCGTACTTGAAATTTAACTGCGTGATGGCCACGCAGCTTGCGAAGCTGAGCCCCCCGATGATCACAAGCAGCCAACCCGTCACCAAGCGGGGCCTGCCGCGGAACCGGCGCGTCGAAAATAGCATGAGCAGGGGCCAGACCACATAGAACTGCTCCTCCACCGCCAACGACCAAAGGTGCAACGTGGGATTCGCCTCCGTGTGCCCGCCGAAATAGTCTGTGGGGCGGCTAGCAAACCAGAGGTTAGAGGCATAGAGCGCGGCGGCTCGCGCGGACGACAGGAGTTCATCCTGCTCCTGAGGCGCATACAACAGGCGGATGCCGACCACAGTACAGGCCAGCACCACTGCGGCAGCGGGGAGCAGGCGCCGCACCCGGCGTGCATAGAACGCCCAAAGGTCCAGCCCGTTCTTGCTCTCGAGTTCCCTTAGCAATAGTCCGCCAATGAGATAGCCCGAGATTACGAAGAACACGTCAACCCCGACGTAGCCGCCGCCAAAGCCCGGCACACCGGCGTGGTTCAGCAGCACAAGCAGGATTGCGATCCCGCGCATTCCTTGCAAGCCGGGGTTAAACCGGTTTGGCGCAACGACAGCGCCCGCCGTTCGCAAGAGCGCCGGTTGAGCGGCGCTCACGCGAGATCTTTCAGTGGATGTTTTGGCGCCGTCCAAGGGCTGACAAAGAAGGCAGCAACCTCGGCGGGGTCCACGTCGGCAACCGCGGCGGGCTGCCAGCGCGGGGCGTGGTCCTTGTCGACGGCCAGTGCGCGGATGCCTTCGACCGTCTCGCTGCGGGCTGCGCCGCGCAGGTGGAAGGCGTGGTGCACGAGATCGCGCTCCAGGCGCAGGTCGTCGGCCAGGCTGAGCTTGCGGCTGCGGCGCACGAGTTCGAGCGTGACGGCCATCATGGTCGGCGAGCGTTGCAGCAGCGCCTGGCGGGTCTGGCGTGACCAGTCGTCGCCCGCGGCGGCCAGCGAATCCAGGATGCCGGCCAGCGTCGGCTCGCCGAAGTGGCGATCGATGCGCTCGGCGGCGGCCTTGGGGTCGGCGGCCGGGGCGAGGTCGGCGCGCTCCATGACGGTCGCGACGACATGCTCGGCGCTGGCTTGCGGGCTGGCCCTCAAGGCGGCGATCAGGTCGTCCCACTGCGAGGCTGGCACATAGACGTCGCCCAGGCCCCACTCGATGGCGTCGCCCGCCGCAATGGCCTGGCCGGTCAGCGCCAGCCACTCGCCCACATGGCCGGGGCAGCGGGCGAGAAAGTAACCGCCGCCAACATCGGGGAACAGGCCGATAGCGGTCTCAGGCATCGCGAGCCTGGAGCGGTCGCTGAGCACGCGCAGCTTGGCCCCTTGGCTGATGCCCATGCCGCCGCCCATGACGATGCCGTCCATCAGCGCGATATAGGGTTTGGGGTAGTGGTGGATGAGGTGATTGAGGCGGTATTCCTCGGTGAAGAAGTCCTCCAGCGCCGAGTCACCGGCGTGCGCGGCCTGGTGGAAGAAGCGGATGTCGCCACCAGCACAGAAGGCCGGTGCCTTGCCCTCACGCGCCGCGCCGAGCACCGTGACCGCCTGGATCTCGGGACGCGCCGCCCAATGGCGCAGCAGGGCCGTCATGTCACGAATCATGGCCAGCGACAGCGCGTTCAGCGCCTGCGGGCGGTTCAGCGTGATGAGGCCAAGGCAGCCGTTGACCTCGGCCAGGATTTGGCCATCGGCACCGAGGGGCGGGATCGGATCGTTCATGCGTTCTTCAGGACGGATTTGACGGAGGGAGGGGCGAGGGCTTCGTTGGCGACCAGCGCGGCAAGCACGAGGCTACCGCCGATCAGCGCCGCGCTGCCTGGGTGTTCGCCCGCAAAGAGCCAAGCCCACAGCACACCGAGCAGGGTTTCCATCTGACCAAGCAAGGCCAGCTCGTGACCCGGCAGCTCGCGCGCCAGCCGCACCGCCAGCAGACAGGGAACAGCCAGCTGGAAGACGCCGAGGCCGGCCAGCAGGGTCAGGTCGTGCGCGCCGGCCTGCAGGGGCCAGGCCAGCGGCAGCGTCAGCGCCATGGAGAGCAGCGCGCCGATCAGGACGGCAGGGAGCATGTCGGGCGCACTCGGCCGGCCGCCCTGCCCAACCTTCTGCAGAAGGCACCAGTTCGTCGCGGCCGCCAGCGGCACGCCCAACGCGACGAGCACGCCGAGCAGCGGCCCGCCAAGCTGCCCGCCGAACATCCAGGCGATGCCGGCGCCCGCCACGCCGATGGCCCACCAGGTACGTGCGGGGATGGGCTGATGCAGAAAGACGCGAGCAAAGACTGCCGTGAACAGCGGCGACAGCGACATCGTGACCAGCACGTTGGCCACCGTCGTCAGCGACAGCGCCACCATGAAGGCCGTGAACATGACGGCCCAGCACAGGCCCGAGGCCCAGACGGCGCGGCCTTTGAGGCTGGGCAGCAGCGCCCTGCCCCGCATGAAGCCCAGGATCATGACCAGCGCCATCGCATTGAAGGCGCTGCGCCAGAACGTGATCTCGAAGCCCCGCGCCGCCTCCAGATGCCGCGTGACCACCCCCGCCGAGCTCCACATCAGCGTGACCAGCAGCATCAGCAACACAGCGGATCGGTGGCTCATAGCAGAGCGCCCCTTTCGGGGCGCGGGCAATCAACTGACTAGAACCCCCTCTCGGAGGGGGCAGGGGGAGCTCAACATTTCCGCGGAACGCGAGCGGGCTTCGTGCGCTTAAGCGCGCGAAGCTCGCTTGCGTTCGTTTTCCGACAGGTGGCGTTTGCGGACGCGAACGCTCTTGGGCGTGATCTCGACCAGTTCGTCGTCGTCGATGAAGTCCACGCCGTATTCCAGCGTCAGCTCGATGGGCGGCGTGACCTTGATGGCGTCTTCCTTGCCGGAGACGCGGAAGTTGGTCAGCTGCTTGGTGCGCGTCGCGTTGACGACGAGGTCGTTGTCGCGGTTGTGGATGCCGACGATCATGCCTTCGTAGACCGGGTCGTTCGGCTTGACGAACATGCGGCCGCGGTCGTCGAGCTTGCCCAGGGCGTAGGTGAAGATCTCACCATCGTCCATGGAGATCAGCACGCCGTTCTTGCGGCCGCCGATCTCGCCCTTGTGGGGCTCGTAGCCATCGAAGATCGAGGAGATCAGGCCCGAGCCGCGCGTCAGGTTCATGAACTCGTTGCTGAAGCCGATCAGGCCGCGCGCGGGGATGCGGTACTCCAGGCGCACGCGGCCATGGCCGTCCGGCTCCATATTGAGCATTTCGCCCTTGCGCAGGCCCAGCGCCTGCATGACGCCGCCCTGGTGGATTTCCTCCACGTCGGCCGTCACCAGCTCCATCGGCTCGTGCTTCTCGCCATCGACGTCCTTGAACATCACGCGCGGCTTGGACACGGCCAGCTCGTAGCCCTCGCGGCGCATGTTTTCCAGCAGGATGGTCAGGTGCAGTTCACCCCGGCCGCAGACCTCGAAGATGCCGTCTTCGTCGGTCTCCTTCACGCGCAGGGCCACGTTGTGCTGCAGCTCCTTTTGCAGGCGGTCCCAGATCTGGCGGCTGGTGACGAACTTGCCTTCGCGGCCGGCCAGGGGGCTGGTGTTGACGCAGAAGTTCATCGTCAGCGTCGGCTCGTCGACCTTGAGCATCGGCAGCGGCGCGGGGTTGGCCGGGTCGGTCACGGTGACGCCGATGCCGATGTCCTCGATGCCGTTGATCAGCACGATCTCGCCGGGGCCCGCATCGGTGACCTGCACGCGGTCCAGGCCGTGGAAGGTCAGCACCTGGTTGATGCGGCCGTTGACGCTCTTGCCGTCCGGACCCTCCATCACGGCGACCTGCATGCCGGGCTTGATGGTGCCCTGGCTGATGCGGCCCACGCCGATGCGGCCGACGAAGGTGGAGAAGTCGAGCGCAGAGATCTGCAGCTGCAGCGGCGCGGCCGGGTCGCCGGACTGCGGCGGCACGTGCTTGAGGATGGTGTCGAACAGGGCCGACATGTCGGGCCCCCACTGCTCGCCCGGCGCGCCTTCGGTCAGGGAGGTCCAGCCGTTGATGCCCGAGGCGTAGACGACCGGGAAATCGAGCTGCTCGTCGGTGGCGCCGAGCTTGTCGAACAGGTCGAAGGCGGCGTTGATGACGGCATCAGGCTTGGCGCCCGGCTTGTCCACCTTGTTGACGACGACGATGGGCTTCAAGCCCAGGGCCAGCGCCTTCTTGGTCACGAAGCGGGTCTGCGGCATCGGGCCTTCCTGGGCGTCGATCAGCAGCACGACGCCGTCGACCATCGACAGCGCGCGTTCGACTTCGCCGCCGAAGTCCGCGTGGCCGGGCGTGTCGACGATGTTGATGTGCGTGCCACCCCAGGACACGGCGCAGTTCTTGGCCAGGATGGTGATGCCGCGCTCGCGTTCGATGGCATTGCTGTCCATCACGGTGTCGACGACCTTCTCGTGGTCGGCGAAGGTGCCGCTCTGTCGCAGGAGCTGGTCCACCATGGTGGTTTTGCCATGGTCGACGTGGGCAATGATGGCAATGTTGCGGATCGGGGTGGTCATGGGACTTGCTTCTAAAAAAAACCGGGTCAGGCGCAGAGCAGAGCCTGGACCTCCGGCGGGGTCAACAGGCGGTCGGCGATCAGCTCGCCAGCAGTGATGTGGGCGCTGCCGAGAAAGGCGCGCGCTTCGGGGCCGTAGACGCGCACCCGTTGGGCATCGGGCGCGTCGACGCGGCGGCGCAGCCCGGACAGGAAACGGGCCGCTTCGGGCGCGGGGAGCTGCAGTGCAGGCGCGTCAGCCAGCAGGCGGTCGGGTGAGGTGAGCAGCGCGGCGCGCTGCTCTTCGGGCAGGGCTTCCAGGGCTGCCAGCGTGATGCTGCCGTCCAGCGTCAGGCTGCCTGAAGCCGTGCGGCGCAGGGCGGCCAGCGAGGCGCCGCAGCCCAGCCGCGTGCCGATGTCTTCGGCCAGCGTGCGGATGTAGGTGCCTTTGGTACAACGCACGTCGAGGGTCACGCTGCCAGCCTGCACGCTGACGATGTCGATGGCATGAATCGTCACCCGACGGCTCTTGCGCTCGATCTCGATGCCGGCACGGGCGTACTCGTAGAGCGCCTTGCCTTCGTGCTTGAGCGCCGAGTACATCGGCGGCATCTGGTCGATCTCGCCGGTGAAGGCGGCGCAGGCGACGGCGATCTGCTCGGGCGTGATGCCGTCAATCTCGCGGCGCTCCAGCACTTCACCCTCGGCGTCGCCGGTGGTCGTGCGGATGCCCAAGGCCAGGGTCGCGAGATAGCGCTTGTCGGCATCCAGGCTGAGCTGGCTGAACTTGGTCGCCGCGCCGAAGCACAGCGGCAGCAGGCCGGTGGCCAGCGGGTCCAGCGTGCCGGTGTGGCCGGCCTTCTCGGCGCGCAGCAGCCACTTGGCCTTCTGCAACGCGTCGTTGCTCGAC